>JAZNMH010000027.1:0-78256 GCA_045579505.1 Paludibacteraceae bacterium | reverse complement strand
AGGGAAGTAAGGGTGCTGCTTTCTATCATTTTAGTAAGTGCTTTGGGGTATTCATGGGGTATACGCGGGGTATTCATGGGGTATACGTATGTATCGGGTATGTGTCGGGTATGTATCGGGTATGTATCGGGAATGTGTCGAAGGTAATGGGGCGCGTGGAGGGAGGTGTACTAACCACGGATCAGCACGGACAGGCACGGAAACACGGAGATATATGATTACAACAACCTAAACAACATAAATCAACAACAATTGCGCGCAAAACAACATATTGCGCGCTCAAGGGAATATGAATCAACAATGTATACAATGAAACTCAACAATACCAAGAATTTAGATTCAATAATAAAAAACAATTATAGACAATAAAACAACAGCCACCGGGAATGGTGGCTGTTGTTGAGAGTGAGCGCTGGGCTGTTGTGAATGCCGTGGGCTGTATGTTGTGCCAGGGCTGTATGTTGTGCCAGGGCTGTATCAACGACCATGGCTGTTGTGTGTCTGAGCTATATTAACGTGCTATGTACTTGCCGCCGCGACCAATGCGCTTGGTGTTGGAGTTGTAGAACATGTAAATGAATGGCTCGCAAGAAGTAGCTACATAATCTGCACCAATAGCGTCGTTTGGCACAGAACCCGCCACAATCACTTGCTCGCCGTTAGCGTTAGTCTCTACCTCAACAGAGTTCACATCCAAGACTGGCACATCCATCATCGTAATCAACTGACCACTAAAGGTATAAATGGCACACTTAACACCCAAAGAGATAGTCACCGCACGGAACGTATTATACGAACCCTTCACTGGGAAGAAGAGACAGTCACCAGACACCGCATCTGCAGTAGGAGACCAATTAGCAAAAGTGAAATATACCGAATAGGTCAAAATAGTACCATCTTGCGCAATACCATCAATCTCAATGAGTTTGCTGCCATCCTCAAGCGTCTGCTCCCTACCCGGATCAACTTTCGCATACAGGGTATCCATAGGCGTAGCCGTGATGGCAGGTAGGATAGCACCTTGTGGGAGCTTAATAGTATATTCGTAGATATCCGGATCGAAGCCCTCAATAGCCACTGAATTAAGGTAAATCATCGCCAAGCGTGCCTCGTTGGACAACTGGTCAATGCTATATGTACGGATAGCGCCATTAGCTGCGGTGACAATAATCACCAGCGTAGTACCTTGCTCTTGCACAGCTACAGTCGCAGTAGGATCTTCTGGCGTAGCCACTACATCCTCTGCCGTGTACAGAGATGATGGGTCGGTATACACAGTATATGCCAAGGTGTCGCGGTGGAAAGTAGCCAATGGCTCGCCGCGGAGCGCGATGGAGAGCAGGTAGTTGTTGCTGGAGAGTTTGTTGCTGAAGAAAATGGTATAGTCGCTCACGTTCTTCTTGTCGCCCGCAGTAACCGTGAGATACAGGGTTTGGCCTTCCCATGCAGCCTCTACGACTTGCTCCGCATCCGCTACCTGCCATGTCACCTCTGGGAGTGGTGCACCTTGAGGCAATGCGATAGTATAGTCGTACTTGGTAGGAGTGAAGCCAGGCATAGGCTCGCCATCGAGGAAGATATTGAGCAGGTTGCTGTTGGTGGATGGCATATTAACCAACGTCACAGTATATAGGTTCGTCGTCATACCGTCCTCCGCTGTCACCAAAATATCGTAGTGCAACGCATCTACTGCCTCAATCACCACTTTGGCATTAGCATCAGCAGCCGTAGCAGTGATAGCTGGGAGTGGTGCACCAAATGGCACATATATGATGTAGTCGAAGGTCATTGGGTCGAAATTGTCAACGAGCGTACCATCGGCGAAGATACCAGACAAGGTAGCGTCGGTGTTCTTAGCCACGGTGAAGTAGATAACATAGGTCTTGTGGTCCTTGTTCTCCGCTGTGACGGTGATAGTGGCTTGCATGCGTGCGTCCTCCACATTGATGCTGAGGGTTGCAGTAGGATCGCTCGTTGTAGCGGTGACCTCAGGCAACTGGGTGGTGCCGTATGGCAACTCTACATCGTAGGCAAGCACATTAGGCATGAAGCCCTCGAGAGGGTTGCCGTCGAGGTAGATGGCAGCCAGCGTGCAGTCAGCAGACTGCTGTTGCTCTACGACCACGCGGTAGGTGTTGTCCTGTGTACCGTCCTCAGAGGTGACCTCGTAAGTGATAGTGGTGTTGCGTCCCTTAACAGAGGTGGACGCTACCGCTGTCGCACCATAGTCAGTAATCGCCTTGAAGGTAGGCATACTCTCATCAGCCTGCAACTCAATATGGTATTCAAACTGCATTGGAGAGAAACCATCAATGCTCTTGTCGTTTGCACGAATATCGCTAAGCAGCGCAGTAGAACGCAAAGTGCGGATCGTGAAGGCTACGGTATAACCCTGCTTGGTATAACCATCAGGAGCCGTCACCTGAATGAAGACTGCATAGTGGGTGTCGTCCTGGCGAATCCAGTCGGTGATCTGTACCAGAGCATTTGACTCAACTGCAGTAGCAGTAAGAGCAGTAGGCAGCTTTTGTACAGTCAGGTGGTAGGTGAAGGTGGACTCATAGAACTCCTCCAGCTGTGCACCATCCAGATAGATGGCTTCCAGCAGAGCGTTGTGAGATGCCTGACGATCAACAGTATAATGATTGCTACCTGCTTCGCCATACACGTTGAGAAGGTAGGCAGTATCCGTCACTTGAATAATAACGGTGTCCAATGGAGAGGTAGCCTCATATACCAATATACCATTCTCCAACACAGCCTCGTTGAGCGTAGCAGAAGAAGGTGTGTACTCTATGGTCTCAGCTTCGCTGACCTCATGGGTAGGTTCGGAAGGAGTGGTGGAAGAACCTTCTACATCCGCATAGTAAGTAGCCACGGTGCCATCCTCTGCGGTGACAGTGATAGCATAGCGTGTAGCCTCGCGCTCAACGGTGACAGTTTGGTAAGGAGAACCCTTGACAACCACTAAATCTGCGCCTTCGATGCTGTATTCGCATGTTGCAATAGTCGATGCAGGACGCGTAACGGTGAGCGTATAAACCGTAGAGGAACCATCCTCAGCGTAGTTGGTGATAGTCGCTGTGCGAGTAGCAGTAGTGCCCGATACACTCCACTGCTCAGCCCACACTACCACTTGCTGCTGGTCAGGCACCTCGCCTGTGAAATGAAGTGTAGGCAACTCAACCTCGGAATTCTCTAAGGTCACTGAGAACTCGTTGCCGTTGAGAACAGCAGGTATGTCGTTCACCGTGAGAGCCGTGAGGGCACTGCTATATGCAAAGGCAATACGATCAAGATAAAGCACTTTGCCATAATCGAAATAGTTACCAGTCCAACCGCCAATATTAACGCTGGATATGTGACCATTGGATGCGTCGATGTTGATGTTCATCATCTGGAGTACCTTGTCGGATGTGGACAATGGTTGACGGTGGGTGACAAAACTATCAGTTACTTCAGATGCGATATAGTCAATAGTCTCTACGCCACCCTGATTGTCAGTGAAGACAAAAGAGAACTTAGACTGGAGTCCCTCGTCATCCACTAATTGATAGGTAATATCCACTGCATCAGGTGTGTTGTGGAAAGGAATACCACCTGAGAACGAAGCAGAAGAACCGCCTGCAACTTTATATACGAAGCCTTCGGTGCTACCCAATGTCAATACCAGTGGGGATGAACTCATCAGCGCAGCCCAGTAACCCCATTGGATACCTAAGATGCCATCTTGGTATTTGAAGATTTCTTTACCAGGATCATCCACTTTCCAAAGTACGGCTTCTTTATATTCCTGATATTGATCCGCGAAACCATACCAGCCCACAGGCATCTGCTTGTGCTTGGTATTTTTGAGTCCAGTACGGTACTCTGTGAAGTCACCATTAGGGATGACATCGTTCTGATAATAATAATAGAAGGTGTAGTAACGGACGTTGTTCTCTTCGTCTGCTACCTCTACCAGCGTAAACTTGTCGTTGCTCTGAAGCTCACTTGCCATCACATTGGCTGCGTGCAGGTACTCCAAAACTGGTTTTTGGGTCACAGGGATAATATAGGTGAATACGTTAGGGTCAAAGTTAGCGAACTCTACACCATCTACCTTAACACCCGTCAATGAGTAGTGAGGATATGCCATCAGGTTAGGGGTGATGGTATAGACAGTCGCTGCCTTGGCAGGATCGTCCGCCTTCACCGTGATGGTAGAAGGAGTGGATACACCGCCATTGAGGATAATCACCTCCTGCTCAGGGTACTGCTTGACAATGGTAAAGTGGATATCTGTTGTACCATAGGGCAGAGTGATAACATGGTCGGTACCCGCAGCGAGGTCTAATGCTCCGATATTATCCACAATGATAGATTGCAGGGTGTTAGGTTCCGCAGAATAAGTGATGTGGAAGTGGAGGGTATAAGTAGCCTCGGTGCCATCCTCCGCTGCGACTTTGAGGGTGGCTGGCTGAGCGATTCCGTTCGTGTGGAGTTCTACGCGTTGCTCAACCTCTGCCTTAGTAAAGGTGATAGCAGGGAGAGTGGTGGTGCCATTTGGCAGAGCAATAGTGTATTCACGTACAGCAGGATCGTAGTCGAACATAATGCCCTCTACCTCAATAAGTTCGAGCTGGGTGTTGCTGCTCTTCTGAACAGGGAAAGTAATCGCATAGTCAGCTGAGCTGCTGCCGTCCTCTGCTACCACGTGGATAGTGGTAGTCTGGTTGAGACCAGGACTGGTCACCGTGATGGTTTGTCCCAATGCGCCCGCTACAGGAACTACCGATGGCACTTGTGCGGTACGCCATGGGAGCTCGTAGGTGTAAGTCTCTGCGCTTGGGTTCTCCACAAACAACTCGCCGTTAATGTAAATGGCCGCCAAGGAGGTGTTGGATGACAATGGGAAAGCGTTGGTATCGAACTCAGGGATAGTAGGTTCGGCAGCGGACATGAAGATAATGGTATATTCCACAGGTGTGCCTACCTCTGGTTGAACCACGATGTGCGCGGTACCGAAATTGGCTGGTTGGGTGATGTTAACTTTCTGGTCTGGACTTTGGTCCACAGTAACATTAGGTATAATCTCCTGTTCCAGCGCCACAACGTAGGTCAGTTGGTCTGGCACGAAGTTCTCGAGGCTATCGCCGTCGAGGTAAATCATCTTCAGAAGCGCGTTGGCCGATTTCTCAATCACGAAGGTCAGCGTGTAAACGCGAGATGAACCATTACCTGCTTTCACCAGAATACGCACCGTGTTGGTAGCTGCGATGGTGCTGACAGAAACGGTCTGATAATCATCGCCTGGAGTATAGGTGACAACAGGCAAAGTGGTTGTACCCGCAGGCAAGGTGAGTGTATAGTTGAGCGTATCAGGGTGGAAGCCTTCCAGCGGTTTGCCATCAAGGGCAATGCCTTGCAGCGCGTTATTCGTGGACTTCTCGGTGGAGAAGTTGAGGCGATAGGTAACGGTGTTGCCTGCTGCCGCAGTAACGACAATACGAGTGGTACCATCCACGCCGCCCTCGGTGAGTGCTACTGTTTGATATGGGTCACCCTGTGTCCAAGTGATAGCAGGCAAGGTTGTTGTGCCGATAGGCAAGGTGATAGAGTAGCTGGTCTGCTCTGGGGTGAAGCCCTCGATAGGCAGACCATTGAGACTAATGCCAGCCAAATATGCGTAGGAGGAAGCCTCAATCTTATAGGTCAGTTTGTAGGTACGCGTGTTTTGCGCCGCAGGAGCAGAGACGGTGATCTGTGCGCCTTCCTCGAGGCTGTTCTTGATGAGCGCAATGGTCTGTGCACCATCGGCATAAGCGGATTGCCAAGTGATGATAGGCGCTTCGGTCGTGCCCAGAGGGAGGGAGATGATGTAATTGTTCTTGGTAGGTGTGAAGCCAGGAACGAGCTCGCCATCCATGTAGATAGCCTGAAGTGTGTTGTCAGAGAGTCCAGCTACAGAGAAATTCAGGGTGTAGTCTTGTTTGGTCTTGCCATCTGCCGCAGCTACATGGATAGTGGCTGTGCCCGTGGTGCTGGTGGGTTGCGTGATAGTCACAGTAGCACCAGCATCTTGTGCGGTAGCAGAGACAACAGGCACTTCGGTTGTGCCGTATGGCAGTTGCACATTGTAGGTGTTGAGGTAAGCGTTGAAGCCCTCAATAGTGGTGCCATTGACCTGAATGTCCGCCAGGCGAGCATTGTTGGATGCTGCGGAAACGAACTTAATCTTATAGGTAGTAGTGCTGCTACCGTCAGTAGCATTGACCTGAATAATCATAGGGTCGCCATCAATAGCGCCTTTTTGCATGATTTGGAACTCGTCACTGGTGAGCTTGCGACCCGGGAAAGTGGCAGTATTGCCACGTGCGTTGGTGAGCGAACCTACACCGCGCACACCGAAGACATCAGGAATCTCGGTGGCTTTGCCCACAGAATAGACTTGCTCCTCCGAGCTGTTAGGGTCGAAAGCCTTCCACTCGCGTTCACGGATGTAGAGTTTGTCAATCTTGGATGAATAAATGAGTTCGATATCATCCACATAGAGCGCGTTGTTTTCATATAGTCCATCTTTTGCACGGAAGTTAGGATAGTTGGATGCCGAGAAAATCATGTTCATCATTTCTGGCACATCATCGTTGAAATAGTAAATAGGTACGCGGATATTCGTCCACTCGCCATACTCCTTCTTCTCGCGCCACATGCCTTCGGATATTTGATTAGCCATTTGGTCTGTTCCGCAAGTATTGGCATTCAATGCCTGACGGATGTCACTCTCTTCGTTTTCTTGAGTAACGCTGGCACAAGCTCTAGACTTACTCTCATATTTGCTGGATTTGGCAGTGCCTGACCATGAAAAGTATATGAGGTAGAAATCTTCTAAGTCCGTATTAGGACCAGTACGCTTAATCCATACTGACATGGTGTCTGGACGATGGGTAAATTTAATACCTCCCGAAGTACCTGCAGTGGCAGTTTTCGTGTCAATTCCATCAATGTAACTCCATGGCTTACCCAATGAAAAATAACCAGGAGAAATCTCAGTGATTTCTATACCCATGATGTT
Organism: Paludibacteraceae bacterium; assembly: GCA_045579505.1. Lineage (GTDB taxonomy): Bacteria > Bacteroidota > Bacteroidia > Bacteroidales > Paludibacteraceae > Colicola. The sequence continues at coordinate 71,202 of JAZNMH010000027.1, read as the reverse complement.
TGCACCAACCTTAGTATCCTTAACCATAAGAGAATATTTGCCCGTATGGCCTGCCTCTTGATTTGCAAGGTTAAAATTGAGTCCTGCTTGACTGATGTTGCTAACATACCAATCTTTAGGTTGAATGTTGCCATCAAATTTCTCACCACTCCAGTCCTCGAAACTTGGGTTAGGCACTTGTTGAGCATGCGCTGTTGTGCTATTGACTATTAGCCCTATCAGCATAAGCAATAGCAAGAAGTAATTTTTTTTCATAAATTATGTTGTTTGTTAATATTTTTCGTACCTAAAATTCATTTTGTTAAGATTCACACGATAAAATAACCGCATAAAAATCCAAAATACGCTGCAAAATTAATATAAGTATTTGGAATATGCAAATTTCTCGCGTATGTACACACGCGATTATTAAAGAAAGGTATATTTTTCCAAAGAAAAGGGATGTTTTTTGGTGTCTGGCTTCCGGCGTTCGGCGTCTGGCATCCGGCTACCGGCGTCTGGCTTCCGACGTCTGGCTACCGGCATCTGGCTACCGGCATCTGGCTACCGGAGTTTGGCGTCCAGGAGGGGGAGGGCATGGAATTGCCCATCGCTCACCTGAAATGCGGTAGCGATGTTAGGCATCTTATCAAGCATTGTGATTAGGTGTTGGCGGTCGGTGTCCGTGATGAAGATCTGTCCAAACTGTTCGCTGCTCACCAAATGAATGATACGCTCTACACGCTCTGCGTCCAGTTTGTCGAAGATGTCATCTAAGAGCAAGATAGGCTTGCCGAGGAAGATGGCTTGCCCCAGTTTCATGGCAAGGAGATAGGATTTCTGTTGTCCCTGACTGCCCACACGTTTGAGGGGATACTCACCGAGTCGCATGTCTAACTCATCCTTGTGAATACCTTGTGTGGTCCATCCTACTGCCAGGTCGCGCTGGCGTGTGCGGGCGAAAGCCTCTTGCAGGTCGCGCTCCTGAAGTTGCGAAACATAAAGCAGAGAAACCTGCTCGCTATCGCCCGAGATGGCGGTGTACATGGCTTGGAAAGCAGGCACGAAGTGCTGGATAAAGTCGGTGCGCTTCTCGTAGATGTACCAAGCGTGTTGAACCATCTGCAATTCAATCACTTCGAAGAGTTCGACAGGTGCTTGCTGAGGATGATCCTCATATTGCTTTAGCAGGGCGTTGCGCTGCTTGAGCAGGGCGTTGTACTGCATGAGGTGCTCCAGATAGACTTTGTCGTATTGCGATATGACGCCATCCATGAAGCGCCTGCGCTCATCGCTACCTTCGCTGATGAGTTCGCTGTCCTGCGGACTGACCATGACCAGCGGAATGAGTCCTATGTGCTCGATGAGGCGTTTGTAGTCTTTTTTGCCGCGGCGGAACTGCTTTTTAATGCCGCGTTTGATGCCGCAAGAAATGGTTTCTTCTTCCGTAGGAGAGTTGTCAAATATGTATCGCCCCTGAATCATAGCCATGTCTTCTGTGTGCGTAATATTCTGACTATCAATAGCGTTGTATGCGGACTTGGTGAAACTGAGGTAGTAGATGGCATCGAGCAGATTGGTCTTGCCTTGGCCATTGAGGCCAACAAAGCAGTTGAGTTTATCCGAGAAGCGAAGGGTGGCTTCTCGGATGTTCTTATAGTTGAGTATGCTGATTTCCTTAAGAATCATTCGCTGCGTTTAGATGTATAAGCTGACATCTTCTGCTGTGATAGTGTCTGCTGAGAGAATGATAAGGCGCTCTATCACGTTACGAAGTTCGCGGATGTTACCTGGCCAATGGTGTTGTTGCAGGGCAATGATAGCCTCATCGTTGATGGACTTGACTTTCCAGCCTTGTTCGGCGCAAATCTGCTGGATGAAGTGATTGACCAGCAGTGGGATATCTTCTTTTCTGTCCTTGAGATCTGGGACGTGAATAGGTATGACATTGAGGCGGTGATAGAGGTCCTCGCGGAAGTTGCCTTTCTCGATTTCCTTCTTCAGATCCTTGTTCGTAGCGGCGATGACGCGCACGTTGACCTTGATGGTTTTGTCGCTGCCCACGCGAGTGATCTCATTCTCTTGCAGGGCGCGCAATACCTTGGTCTGGGCAGAGAGGCTCATGTCGCCAATCTCATCGAGGAAGAGCGTTCCTCCGTCTGCCTGTTCGAACTTACCAGCACGGTCTTTGACTGCGCCCGTGAAGCTCCCCTTCATATGTCCAAACAGCTCACTCTCAATGAGTTCGCTGGGTATAGCGGCACAGTTGACCTCCACCATTGGGCCTTTGGCACGTTGGCTATTCTCGTAGATGAGATGTGCTACGACCTCCTTGCCAGTACCGTTGGAGCCTGTGATGAGCACGCGTGCCTCAGTGGGGGCTACCTTATCTATGATTGCGCGCACGCGCTCGATAGCGGCACTCTCGCCTATCATCTGATTGCGCTTGCTCACTTTCTTGCGTAGCACCTTGGTCTCTTGCACCAGCGATTTGTGCTCCAGCGCGTGCTTGGTGGTTAGGAGTAAGCGGTTGAGATCCAGCGGCTTCTGGATAAAATCGAAGGCGCCGCCTTTGAGTGCATCTACGGCTGTATCCACGGATCCATGTCCCGTGATGACTACAACGGGGGCCTCTTCGCTATTGTGCTCAGCCATGCCTGCGCGGTAGTGGGATAGAAACTCCAGCCCATCGAGCTCGGGCATCTTGATATCCGTGAAGATGAGGTCGTATGCTCCTATTAGTGCGCGGTCTAAACCGGCACGACCATTCTCGGCTACGTCGATCGTGTAACCCTCGAACTCCAAAATCTCCTTGAGCGTATTGCGAATGGCGCGCTCATCATCTATGATAAGAATTTTAGCCATAATTTTCAGATTTTGCTGCAAAGGTACAACTTTTTGTGGAAAAATGCAAATTTTTTTTGTGTATGTGAAGAATTATTTGTACCTTTGCACGTTTTTAACGGAATACCATAACAAATTTTAATATTAACTTCAAATTTATTCAGTATGAAAAAAATTACAATGTTCTTTAGCGCACTGCTCTTCAGTATGATGAGCTTTGCTGGCGTTGTTACCTTTGGTCCTGAAGATTTCTTGAATCAAGGCACCACCGGTACAGGTTCGTATGTTGAGGCAACAAAAGATGGTGTTACTGTATCATGCGACAAGGGATTTGGTAATACCTATGCTCTCCGTTGTTACAAAGAAGGTGTAGTAACCATCTCTGCTTCAGAAACTATTTCTTCACTTGCATTTACGTTTGATACGTACAATAATCGCTATTACAATGGTGATTTGGAAGAATCTTACACCGTAGGTGCGACTTCTTGGAGTGCAACATTAACTAACCAAGCCCGTTTCACGAGCATTACCGTTACTTTGGGCGAGGGTGGCGAGACTCCAGAAGAGCCAGAGACTCCTGTAACTCCTGAGAATCCCGAAGGTGTTATCACTTGCGCTGAGGCAGTAGCAATTTGCGAGGCAACAGGCGAGACTGCTACTACTGAAACTTATACTATCCGTGGTTATGTAACAGAGATTAAAGAGGCTTATACCGATCAATATAAAAATGTATCTTGCTGGATGGCAGACGAAAAAGGTGGTGGTCAGGTATTTCTTGCTTTTCGTGTAAAACCAATTAATGCTGCAGACCAAGCCGTTAAAGTAAACGATTATATTGAAGTAACAGGTAATTTGGTTAACTACTATGGCAATACCCCAGAGACTACTGCGGGTGGTTCTATGACGATTATCACCGCAGGTGAAGGTGGCGAGACTCCTGAAGAGCCTGAGACTCCAGTAAATCCAGGTACAACCACAATTGAGATTCCTGCAGAGGCACAAGGTTGGAACATTCCAGCAGAGGCAATTGATGTTCTTCAAGCACGTGCAATCTGTGCAGGTTTGGCAAGTGGCGAAACTACAGGTACAAAGTATTATGTAATGGGTTATGTAAAGAAAATCCACAGCAAACACGCAGATGGTGTTGCCAACTTTGGTAATGCACAATTCTATATGGAGAATGTGAAAGGTGCAAACTCACAAGAGGACTTTATGGCTTACCAAGTGTATGGTCCTAATGGTGAGAAGATTACCGATCCTAATGCTGTGGCAGTAGGTGACTTTGTAGTTGTATATGGTGAATTGACAAACTATATGGGTAGCACTTATGAGACCGTAGGTAAGGGTGCTGCTTACATCTGGAATAGTACAAACCCATTGCTCGCAGGTGGTGAAACTCCTGATACAGATGTAGTAAATGTTAAAGATTTGTCTTATGCAGATGCATATTACTATGAGTATGAAGGTGTTGCGTATTATGACATAGATTTGTATAAAGGTTTGAACCCTGATACATACGAGATCGTCTATCCAGAGGTATATCTCATTGTTGAGGCTAAGAGCAAAACTGCTCTTAATGGTACATATGATTTGCTTTATGCAGGTTTGTGGACAAGTGCAAACGACTCTATAGAAATGGGTGATGAAGTTGGTACTTTGACTATTAAGAATACTGACGTAGAAGGCAACATGTATTCATTTATTGGGTCTTATGTTGGAACTGATGGCAAAACATATAAGTTTGACCAAGTAGTTAATGTATATGCAATGGATGCAGATGCTGATTATGAGGAAATTATATTGACAGAAGAGACCACAGATGATCCTGTAACTCCTCCAACTCCTCCAACAACTGATGGCGCAGTTACCTTTGATGCTGATGTAGATCAAGGTAATGCATCAGAAACCGTAGCTGCTTATGAGGTGGCTAAAAATGGTGTGACTATGGCTGTATCCTCAGGTCGTCTTGGCATATACAACGACGAGACCCACTATCGTATCTACAAGAACCAAACTCTCACACTCACCTCTACGGTTGGTAATATCGTGAAAGTAGAGTTCACTTGCACTGCCAATGATGATGCTCAATATGGTCCTGGCTGCTTCACAGTTGATGGTGGCGATTATACCTATGCTGGTCCTGTTGGTACATGGACAGGTTCTGCTTCTGAGATTGTTTTCTCAGCTTCTGTTAACCAAGTACGTGCTACTCAAGTAGTAGTAACACTTGAATCTACTGGTACTGGTGTAGAGGATGTAGTGACCGTTGAAGTTCCTGTTAAGGTTATTGAGAATGGTCAATTGATGATTATTCGTGGCGAGAATGTTTACAATGTACTTGGTGCTCAAGTGAAGTAATCCTCGTTTCGTACTTATAGAAATAGGCTACCAGCAATTGGTAGCCTATTTTTGTTTAGTGGACGCTGCGGTATGTTTTAGAGGGTATTGACTTCTTTGAAGCGTACCTGTTCGCGAGAGAAACGGAACTCTACTGGGCAGTAGCGGATACCCCTCTCATTGGTGATAGGTGCGCCCCAAAAGAGGTAGGCATGTTCGCCACGGCGAACAAATGCACCCTGTTCTTTCCACTCATCGTAGGTATGAAATTCAGCATCGACGAGATTGTAACATTCGCGGAGCAATTGATTGCAGGTGTATTTGGTACGCCCTGCGGCTTTTGCCATCTCAATGAGCCCGTTGGTAATCGTGCGAAGGTGCAAACGGTAGTTCTGCATGCGGCTGGGTTGAATCTCAGTAATGTGTTCGGTTGGGGTGGTGAGTGAATTCACCTTGTTGTTGGTTGTCATAATGGTAATAATTTAAAAGTGAATATTAATGGGTTAATTACTTATGCTTGTTGTGAGAGGATTTGCATCCAAATCAGAATGCTGTACATGTTGCTAAAGAACTCCTTTGCGTTAGTTTGCAGGTCTTTTTGGTTGAAGTTAAATTCCAATTGCATAGTAGTGAGTGGTTAATAGTTAATAATTAATATTTAATATTTGATGGTTCATTTCTGAAATCTGGTGCAAAGGTACTGCTTTAAACTGTCAAAACTTGTCATAAGGTAGTACAAAAAACAAAAAAAGTGCAAAAAAATGCACTTTTTTTTGTTTTTTGTTGTGGCAGCTGCGCTGCGGTTGTGTTATTTTGTGAGGTTGGGTATCTTCGGTGGGGTGTGTTACTGGCAATACATCTGGTATGCCTTTTCTGCTTCGTCGCGGAAGAGTTGAACCAGTTTCTGAGGTTCTCTCACGCGAATGTCGGTGCCGTGTGTGCGTAATTCTTGGATGAAGTCAAAGGTAGGAGCAATGTGGTACTCGAAAAAAGTGTTCTCTTGAACCTGGCATATCTCTTTCTGTGAGGCATGTAAAGGTAATAGGCGTAGGAACTTAGCTGATTTTTGCGTGGCTTCAATAACGACTTTGGTTGGTTTTTGGTCACGGAAGACACCGTAATATGGAGCGAAGAACTCTTTGGCGTTGAAGTCTTTTGGGTACTCAAATGGTAGGTCTGTTGGTCGCATCTCCTTTACGCGGTCAAGAGCGTAGATACGTTTCTCGGTAGGGTGGGTAGAGGGACAACCTGCTACATACCAACGTTGTTTGAATACTTTGAGGCAGTAGGGCGCGAGTGTGAGCTCGTATTGTTCTTGGCTATTGAAACTATAGTAGGTGAAACGTAATTGGTGGCGTTGTTTGATGGCATCTACAATCAAACTTAGGTATTGGGTACCTTCTGGAATATCCTCGTAGAGAATACACTCGTTCATATCTTGTGCTTGATCCATCATGGAGTGGACAGCCATAGCATTGAGCAGCCACTTGCGGGTGAAACCGCCTGAGATGTCGTCTTTGTTGTCAATGTAGTAGTAGTTTTGGCTTCTGTTGCAACGAATCTCTACATCAAAAATCTCCTGAATCTCGTCTTTGTAACGATGGAACTTGCGCTCTGGGAATATTGATTCGTGATTATCATTGTAGCGACAGTTAGCCCAACGGCGGTTGATGTCGTCACGGGTAAGACGACCAGAGGCGATCGTGTCTATTAACCAAAAGTACACGTTTACTTGATGTGCTGCCATAATATTGTGTTGTTCATTGCTCGCAAGCGAGCTGTTTAGCATTGTTGAGTATCGTTCAGTGTTGTTTATAGATACGCATTTCGCAGTTTTTGCAGTCGAACTCCAATGTGAGGATAGTGCCATTCTGCAAACGAAGATAGCGTGGTTCGTTGGCCATAGGGTTGGTTTTACGACAATGCCCTAACTCGTAGAGTATGCAATACTTACAAGTCATGAGGGATTTACTATTTGACAATTTACTATTTACCATTTATTATTTCTCTGCGCCATTGGTTGATTTGACTGATAGGTATGAAATAGGGGAACTCGGTCGTGCACGTTTCGCCGTTTGCTATGATAGTAATGCTGTTGGCTATAAAATCGGTGTCGCCGAGTTTGCTAAGTTGCTGCTGGATGGTTTGTAGCGCGCGTGTGGGATTGCTGGCTGGCTGGTAATCTGCCTCAAAGACAGCACTATCATTTCCGATAGTTAGGCGGTAACCGCCTGCTATGGTCTCAAAGCGGATATCTACAGGAATACGACGCTCCGTCTTCAATGAACGCAGGAACTCGTTATCCATATTGCGATATAGCGTAGCACCCAATAGCCCATGACCCATATCCGATACCCGAATATTGGGGTATAGCCAATCGCCTTCTATTCTATTAATGGCAAAACCTTTGTCTTCGTAGCATATGCCGTCACCGTTATGCAAGGTGATGTGAGGAAGTAGTTGCACGCGCATAGCGTTCTGCTTAATGGCTATGATTTTGCCAATCTTCTCGCCTGTGGATTTGGGTGTTTGCCAGTTCGCCATGTTGGGTATTCGACCGTGAAGGAAATAGTCGGTCTGTCCGCGGTGGAAGGTCTTGGCGGGGTTGGGGGTAAAGTCGTATTGATAGACAGAGCGAGTGGAAGCGTGTTGCAAGGTGGGATTGCTGTCTATCAATTGGTCAAGCAATTGTCGGTAGTATGCGACAATGTTGGTCACATAATCGCGGTCCTTGAGTCGTCCTTCAATCTTGAAGGTGGTTATGCCTGCCTCTATCATTTCGGCAAGATAGAGACTGCGGTCCATGTCTTGCAGCGATAATAGGTAGCGTTGGTGGATAGGTTGTCCGTTGTCATCTATAATCTCGTTGCCATCTTTGTCCAATAGGTCGTAGCGTTGGCGGCAGGGTTGTGCACAGCAGCCACGATTGGCACTCCGATTCATTAGTACTTCGGATAGGTAGCAACGACCACTATAACTCACGCAGAGGGCGCCGTGGACGAAGGCTTCGAGTTCGATGTGTGGCGTAGGATGGTGTAGGGTGGTGTGGGATTGTATGGCGTTGTTGATTTCTTTGATTTGTTCAATAGAGAGTTCGCGGGCGAGTACGGCGCGACGGAACCCGAGTTGCTGCAAGCGAAGTACCTGTTCGGGGGTGCGGTTGTCGCATTGCGTAGAGGCATGCAGGCGAATAGGTGGTAAGTCGTAGTCTAATAAATGTAGGTCCTGAATGATGAGTGCATCTACTCCTATATTATATAGTTCGTGCGCGAGCGCGCATGCGCGAGGGTACTCGTCTTCGTGGAGCAGGGTGTTGAGCGTAACCAATACTTGCACACCAAAGCGATGTGCATATTTGACCAATTGGGCAATATCCTCTAATGAGTTGCTTGCTGCTTGGCGTGCGCCGAACTCTGGTGCACCAATATACACCGCATCGGCACCCGCCTGAATGGCTGCTATACCTACTTCCAGATTGCGGGCTGGAGCCAGTAATGTTAATTTGCGATTGGACAATTTACTATTTACGATTTATATTGTACTATTTAGCGGAGCATATTGCTGAGTTCATACATTACGATGCCTGCAGTAACACTGACATTGAGCGAGTGTTTGGTGCCATACTGCGGAATCTCAATGCAACCATTGGCGGCATCGACTACCTCCTGTTGCACACCAAACACCTCGTGCCCCATAATAATGGCCGTCTTTTGGTGCTGAGGTAGTTGCAGGTCATTGAGCATGGTTGCTCCGTGTGCTTGCTCTATGGCATAAACGGTGTAACCGTCAGCTTGTAGGGCTTTGACTGCATCAATGGTCTGTTCGAAATATCGCCAATCGACAGTGAGTTCGGCACCGAGAGCCGTCTTGTGAATCTCATTGTTGGGTGGGCAGCAGCATATACCGCATAGCCATACACCTTGTAGGCAGAAAGCATCAGCAGTGCGGAAGACTGCACCTATATTGTGCTGGCTGCGGACATTATCAAGTACCACAATGAGTGGCACCTTCTGTGCTTCGTGAAAAGCCTCTGGGGTGAGGCGGTTCATCTCTTGTATGGTAGTCTTCTGCATGATTTATTCTTTTGTGAATATGAATGGTAAACAAATAGTAATTAGTTGTTTGTCAGGTTCGATATGGATGATAAAGTCCTCATGTAGTGGAATCAATTGGTTGTTGTTGAGAGTGATGAGGGTATTGATTGTTGTTTCATCTACGTGGGTGATTGTTCCGAGTTCGCCTTGGTCGGTATCTATGACACGATAGCCTAAGAGGCTTTGCCATGTAGGCATGACTTCGTCTTCTTCGTTCATATCGGATAGGAGCATATAGGCAGGGCAACCAATGAGTGGTTGGGCTGTTTGCTCATCGGTGATATGGTCGAGTTGGAAGATAAGAGAATCGCTGCCCTTGCCTCGCCAATCAAGTACACGGAAGGGTACAAGGATATTATCAATGCTGAGGATGAGGAATGTAGCATCTGCATTATCCCAATACTCGTTGCTCGTAAGGCATTGTATCTCGCCACGCTTGCCGTGTGTGCGAGTGATTTTGCCAATAGATATGACTTGCTCGTTGGTTATCATTCGTTTATTTGATTTGTTCTATTTTTTGTTGTGCTACATATACGAGGTATGCTTCTACGGTATAACCCATTTGCTGGAGCAGTAGGATGTAGTTGCGTAATTGCTCTTGATAGGTAGCAGGGTGTTCTTGTCCGAACTTGTAATCAATGACGGTGGCTGTGTTGCCATCAATCATGACACGGTCTGGGCGTTGCGTTTTGCCCGTAGTGGTGAGAATGTCCATCTCGTTGCGCACGATGTTAGGAGCAATGAACCAATGTTCTTTCCCCTCGCGCTGCAAGAGTTGTTGTAGGGCTTGCAGTTGCTGTTGCATAGTGTTTTGTTGAGCGCGTGTGATTCGCCCTTCGGCTACCATGCGCTCAATAGCAGGTTGTGCATCTTGCCATGTGTGGATTTGTGCTAACCACTCGTGCATCAGGATACCTAAGTCTATGGTGTCAAGAGGTGTATCCTGAGCAAAGTCATCTTCTGCTCGGCTACGCAGCATGAGGCGATTGCCGATGGGTGAAGATATGTATTGTGCCTGACGGGTATTATTCTTTTCGGGATCGGATGGCTTGCGTGTTTGGTCATCATCGGCTTGGGTATAGGTGTATATGTTATCCTCGTTGCAGAGTAAAGAGTTTTCTGCTATCACTTGGTCGTATAGGTAGGAGAGTAGATGGCTGATTTTGCTGATTTGTGGTTTGTTGTCCTTGGTCGTGGTGTATATCTGTCCGTAGGCATATAGGCGCATTTTAGGACGTGTGAAGGCAACGTATGTTAGGTTGAGATTATCAATGTATTGCGATATAATCTCGTTGATGTATTCTTTTTTGAAGTGTGTCTTGAGTAGTTTGGAAGATAGTGGCACCGCCACGAGTGGCATTTGGTTGAAAGGAGCAGTTTGTGGTAGGCACCAAAATATTTCGCCTTGGTGTGTGCGCTGAATATCCCAATTGAGGAATGGCAACATGACAATGTCGAACTCCAATCCTTTGGAACTATGAATAGTCAGAATACGTATTGCATTGATGACAGGTGAGGAGGGGATAGTGGCTTTGAGTGCTTTCTTTTCCCAATACTCGAGGAAGGCGGGGAGGTCGGATACACGTTTCTGGGTGAATTGATATACTTGGTCTTGGAATGCCGTGAGATAAGGTAGTGCGCCTGCTTGCTTGGATAATTGCAGCAGAGTGATGAGTTGCTGTACGGCCTCGTAGAGGGGTAGGGCAAATGCCTGATTGATAGCCGTAGTCTGTTCTTGGGTGAATGGCGCATGTAGATTGCGTATGATATGCTGAACCACCTCGTTGTCGGGTTGCACATGCTGTTGCATGAGCGCCACGAGCAGTTGTACTGCGGGATGTGATTGTATGCGCATACCCTCAGCAGACTCTACGGGATAGCCCTTCTCGATGAGGTAGCGTGCTAATAGTTCGGCATCATCGCCTCGTCTGACAAGCATGGCGATATTGTTCCACTCCCATCCTTCTTGTTTGAGGGTTTGCAACTGCGTATCAACTGCTTGCAGCGTCTGCTGAATGAGGTCTTCGGCTTTGGCATCGAAGAACTGTAGTTGAAAGAGACCTGGGTAGTCTTTTTGCGCCTCTTGATGAATGGCAACCGTATGGTAGATAGACATAGCCATTTGTGCTAAGGGTGATTCGTTGTTCCATCCTTCGCGTTCGAAATAGTTGGCTACCCACTGGGCATAGTTGCTGATAAGTTGTTCGTTCTCCTGTATGAGCAGTTTGGCACTACGCCAGTTGTCTATCATGGGTGGCTGCTGTACGTTGGGAAATTCGCTATGCACGCCATTGAGCAGCTTCCAATCGGAATTGCGCCATCGGTAGATACTCTGCTTGACATCGCCTACGATTAGGTTATCACAGCCTTTGCCTTCTGCTTCGCTGATGAGAGGGTAGAAGTTCTGCCATTGCAGCGAACTGGTGTCTTGAAACTCATCAATCATGAAGTGGTGCAAGTATTGTCCCATTCGTTCGTAGATGAAAGGTGCTTCTTGTCCGTCAATCACATCATGAATGAGCATATTGACATCAGAGATAGGTATGCGCCCTATTTGTCGGTTGGTCTTATCTATTTGGTCTGCCACGTCTTGCAGCAGTCCGATGGTGTATAGATATTGTGATATGGCTGTGGCAGTATAGTAATCAATAATCTCTGTGTCGAATATGTCAGCCATAGCCTGATAGAGTGGGCGTAGGCTTGTTTCGTATAGCGAGAGGATAGCTGCTTGCTGCGCCTTGGTTGTCTTGCTCTTTAAGCACAAAGCCTCGGGTTGCTCAAGCACTTTGAGGAACGTTTTGTTGAGTCCTTTGTCCAATATCTCTTGAACGGGTTTGCGGAATATGGCTACGGCATCTTGTTTGATACCCTCGTATGAGTCGATAAGAGGAAGGGCTTTCTGCTGAATAGCAGCGATCTTCTTCTTCGTAGTGGTGATTATATTGGAGAGTAGTGCTTGATAATGCTTGAAATTATCTTTGTCTTGAAAGAAGGATTGTAGTTGTCCGATATGTCGTTTGACCTCCTCCTTGTTGAGTTGTTTGGAGAAATCGCTAATGCTGCGGTGTAGGTTTCCGTTGGCGTTTTCTGCCATGTTATGTTCTGCAAAATCGGTAAGCCATGTCATAATATCCGTATTGCCCTCTTGTTGCAGGCGAATACGGCGGAAGATGTCATCCACGGCTTGTTGCACTACTTCATCGCCATCAAGGGCAACGTCATACGTGGTAGGGAGTCCTAAGTCTAATGCAAAGGTGCGTATCACCTGCTGAAAGAAGCCATCAATAGTGGATACAGAGAAGTGGTTATAGTCTTTGAGTATGGCTATGAGTAGTTGTCGCGCTTGGTTTTGTAGGGTAGAGGTATCAAAGTGGAATGTGTGGATAAGGTTGTCATAGAAGGGCGATTCGGTAGGGGTGGTGGAAAGGGTGTAGAGTGCTTTCAGTATTCGCTCTTTCATCTCGGCTGTTGCTTTCTTGGTGAAAGTAACTGCCAATATGCGGCTATGTGGCATGAATTGGTCGCGGCGTTTTTGGTAATCGCGAAAGAGCATCACGAGGTACTCTCGTGTGAGTGTGTGCGTCTTGCCGCTGCCTGCTGATGCCTTGTAAATACTGAGCATACTTAGTTGAAAATATATAGTTCGTTACCCGTCGCTTTCATGCGGAAGGAGGTGTTGTATCGTTGTAGTGGCTCTTTGGTTACTCCTTGTGTGGGGTTGCAGATGCCGTAACTGATGTCGAACTGTTCGCTGCAAATGGGGCATACAGCATATAGTCCGTCCACCTGCAAGGGCTTGTTGCGCTTTAGACAATGGGGGCAACATAGGTCAGCCGCATAGTATTGGTTGTCCATACCCACCCAGACCAATAGGCCTGCATAACCAAGATATTCATTAGGGAGTTGTTTCTCGGTAATGGACATAGTTTGGAATCCATTCTCCACTACAAAATGTGGGTGCCTGCTAGTGATATACAAGGTATAGTTCACGGGCATATAAGGCACGGAACTCTGCCAGTTCATGTCCTCGCAAGAGGAAAGTACCAGCAGTAGGAGAAGGGTCTTGCCAATCTGTTTCATCAGTTTACGCTATGCAGATAGACACGGAAAATGAGTGTAGAGTAGGGAGGAATAAATTTCTCTGTACCCTCTGTGCCTGTGCCACTTTGACCATATCCCAAATAGTAAGGGATATAAAACTCGTACTCGCCAAACTGGTTCATCTTTTTGAGTCCTTCGGCAAAGCCTGGAACTACGGAACCGACATACATTTGAGCCACTTGAACAGAGTCGAATGTATACCCGTTGATTAGCTGACCCTTATAATCAATGGTCACCATCTTGGCATCGTCTGGGCGTGCGGATTTGTCCCAACCTGCTTCAATACACTTGTATTGCAATCCTGTAGGGGTTGTTACAATACTATCGTGCTGTGCATTTTGTGCAAGCCATAGTTCGTTTTGCATTTTCCAGTCTAACCAGTTGTCTCTTTTGCAGCCTGTTGCCAGTACCACCAGCAAAATGAGGCTTAGTATTTTTGTTGTTTTCATATCGTTTGTTTTTTGGGCTTCCGGCATCTGGCGTCCAGTTGCTGGCGTCCGGTTTCCTAATTATTGTGCCAACCACAAGCTGGGGTTGAGGATAGTACGGTCTTTATAGATTTGGAAATATAGTTCCGTTTTGTTGTCGTCGTTGGTGTTGGTAACAATCTCGCCAATGACTTGTTTGGCAGCGAGTTTGTCGCCTTGTTTGACATGCAGTTTTTTGAGTGGGGAATAAACGCTGCGGTAGTTACCATGTTGCACGATAACGGCATAGGCATCTCCTACCAATGCGCAGCTGGTAACTTCTCCCTCGTAGATAGCACGTGCATTGGCTCCGCTGACTGTTTGTAGGTAAAGACCTTTGTTGTTAATGGTTACGTGCTCATGTACGGGATGTTGGTGTTTGCCAAAGTGTCCGCTAATGTACCCTTTCTCCACAGGCCAAGGTAGTCGTCCTTGGTTGGCTTCAAAGCCACCTGCAATGAGTTGTTGCTCTTTCGTTAGCGTGGTTGTAGTGCGTACTTGCTTGGCAATCAGTTCCTCTATCTGCTTGTTGAGTGCGTCCACTTTCTTCTGTTGCTCTTTTTGTTTGGCGAGTAGGTTTTTCTCCTGTTTCTTCAGCGATTTGAGCATGTCTTTTTGTTTGCGTTCATCGCGTGTGAGTTTGTCTTGCTCGCGTTTTTGTGATTGTAGCGCCGTGGAGCGGTCGTTTTTGCGCTGAGAGAGCAGGTTGTTCTGAATGTCGATTTCGGTTTGTAGTGATTCGATTTTCTTGACTTGTTCTTTGCGATAGGCAGCAAACTGCTGCATGTATTGTACTCGGCGCACCAATTGCTGGAAGTTGTTGGCTGATAGCAGGAATAGCAGAGGCGATTGCTGCATATCGGCGTAGTGCGTTTCGCGGACAAGGCGAGCATAGTCTTCCTTGCATGCCTCTAACTCCTTTTGCAAGTCAGTACGTTTCTGTCGCAGGGTGCCCATCTCTCCGTTGAGGGCGTTGATTTCGCCCTGAATGTTGCGGATGAGTTTCTTGCGCGTTTTGATGTCGTTGTTCAAAAGGTTGAGTTTGTTCTCGGTAGCCGTCTCGTTTTGTTTGGTTTGCTTGAGCATCTTGGCAGTTTCAGCCAACTGCTCCTGCAATTCCTGCTGCTGGCGTTGCAACTCCTTTATGTTTTGCGCAGTGGCAGGTAATACCAATAGACAGAGTATGTAAACAATGATTCTCAATTTCATAGTGGTAGTATTTCTCGAAGTGTAACTTGTTGATATTTATCGGTTCTTGTGCGTGTGGGTGCTTGCAATGTGTTCTGCTCTCGGTGGGAGAACGTGCATAACACAGAGAGTTGATGTTTGCCCGAGGTGAAATGCAGTTGTATAGGGTCTTTGCCTTTCGCCGAAGAGCGTGTTAGGAAATCCTGAATGGTCTTGTAGGATATGTGGGTGTTGAGTAGGTGTTGCAGTTCGGGGTAGGAAAGCACCACATATTTGCGATTCATTTTATCGAATATCCACAGGCTATCGGTGGTGGCTTCCATGCGTATCATCTCGATGCCTAACATGGGTTGCACCGAAACGATAGCCAACTCGTTGCGCCAAATGCGTACTTGGCTACTCATAGTGTATTGGCGTTGGTCCAACGTGAGCGTGACTTGTGCACGCTCAGAGAGGGTCTGGTAGCGCGAGGTAGCACGGCGACTGGTGGCACAAGAGGAGAGGACTACCGTAATGATAATCAGCAGAGCGGGTATGAGTAGTCGTTTTACTTGCATTTTTTCTTTATTTCCTTATAATGTTGCCGTATCTCTTTATCTATTTCCTTGATGCTATGTTCTATAGCGCGTTTGATATAAAAGAGGGCAGATTCGCAGTCGCCCAGTAGGTGCATAATCCAAGCGTAGGTGTCGAGGTAAATAGGATTGGTGGGATCGCGCATGATAGTGGTGCGAGAGAGTTGCTCGGCACGCAATAAGTCTTTGCGTATGAGGCACAGGTTCCATGCCAAGTTATTCATGACAACTATGTTGCGTGAGTCCATACGAAGTACAGCCTCGTAAGCAGGAATCATCTTGGCAGGTGGTTGTTGGGTCTGCTCATAGAGTTGCATACGAAAGACTTGGAACTGATAGTTGTCGGGGTCAAGCTCCAAGTATCGTTCTATCTCGTAAATAGCCTGTTTGTTGTTGCGCATCATCGCGTTGAGGCGGTAGCGTTGCATGGCACTCATGGCATCGTAGCCATTGATAGAGTCCAATCGGTCTTGCGTTTCGAGCGCCTGGCGGTATTGCTGAAGCATGATGTACGCTTTTTGCAGTATCTCGTGCAGTTCGACATTGGTCGTGTCATCCTTGGCTAACGCAGCCAATTGTTGGACGGCCTGTTGTTGGACTTTCTTGTTATCGCTTTGCAGTTGCAGAACGTGGTGGTTGTACCAATACTCTTTTGGGTTCAGTTCGTAGGCACGACGGAAATAAGTAGCCATAGCCGAGGTGTCTTGCTCGGCTTGTGCATAGAGCCCCATGTAGTTGTTTATGGTGGCATCGTTGGGGTTGAGGGCATAGCAGAACTCCACTACAGGTTTGGCTTCCTCTATCTTCTGTAGTTGGATAAGTCGCTCAGCCTCATAGAAATAGTAGAGGAACTGTTGCTGTTGCTCTATAGCGAGTGTATCTGTGTCTATGGACTTTGCCGACACACAATTGAGCGTTGTACTAACAAACAACACCCATACCACGAGCCATATTTTCTGTTGGAAACTCAAAACTCTCAATTCTTAATTACTTCCGCTATGTCCAAATCCTCCTGCTCCGCGCTCTGTCTCGCCAAGCACCTCGACCTCAATCAGTTGGGGTTGTTCGTGTTTAGCAATGACCATTTGGCAAATCCGTTCTCCTGGCTCAATGGTTTGTGGTTCTTGGCTGAGGTTGATGAGTATAACACCAATCTCGCCACGATAGTCCGCATCAATGGTGCCTGGGGTGTTCAGCACGGTCAGTCCGCGTTTGAGAGCCAAGCCACTGCGAGGGCGAATTTGTGCTTCATAGCCTACAGGCAACTCAATATAAAGACCCGTAGGCAGCAGTTTGCGCTCCAAGGGTTGTAGGGTGACTGACTCTGCCAAGTGGCAGCGGATATCCATGCCTGCTGCTTGTGCACTCTCGTAACGTGGCAGCGGGTTGTTGCTTCGGTTGATGATTTTTATCTCCATACTATTATCCATGAAAAGAGTTGTTAAAAACGCTTTTTTACCAATACTTTGAGTCCATCTTCCACAATCTTGACATGCAGCTGAGCAGGCATAGTAACGGGTGTTCCGTCGATATGCGCTACTCCCTCGCTCTGGCGTGTGAGGGTGAGCTCTTTGGCACGCAGGGTGTTGAGATGTAGTTTCTCATCAATATTCTTGATGAACAAACTTAATGCCAATCCTGGTGCTGCCACCATAGGAAACTCACTGACAACCGCCACGTCCAACCAACCATCTTGCACACTGGCTTTAGGAGCGATATAAGCATCATAACCCCATTGTCCTGCATTGGCGAAATTGATGAGAAAAGCGGTGGTTGTGAGGTCAATACCATTGCCTTTGAGGTGGTAGGTTTCTGGTTTGTACTGAAATAGGTCTTTGAAAATGCTTTGGATATATCCTTTTAATCCACGACTGCTGTCGGAGAAATCTTGTGCCACTACCGCATCAAACCCCACTCCGCAAGTGGAAAAGAAAGGTTGGTTATTCACCATACCATAATCCACATTGATGATCTCGCTGCTGTTTAACATTTCGACAGCGCGGTTCATGCGGGTAGAAATGTCCAAATGGCGCGCAAACCCGTTGCCACTACCATTGGGAATGATACCGAGTGCGGTGTTCGTGCCAATCAGTCCGCTGGCAACCTCATTGACAGTGCCATCGCCACCTACTGCTACTACCGCGTAGTATTCCTGCATGGCGAACTGCTGCGCCAACTGCGTGGCGTGTCCCGCATACTCTGTTACAACCACAGTGGGCGCAAACTGTAGCGGATCTAAAAGCTCGCGGATCAGTTTGGCTATGCGGTTTTTAGTCTTAGTCCCCGAAATAGGGTTTACGATAAATGCTATATTCTTCATAAGTCGTTGCTTTGTTAATTGCTGTGCATAAGCACAAAATATCGCGCAAAGGTACAAAAAAAAAGTGATATACGCAAGAAAAAACGTGTTTTTGAAAGAAATATAGAAAATTTGTGCCCGTTTAACGGTGGGGAAATGTATGTGTTTGGGTGGTCTGAGGGTACGCTGATGTGCCTTATAGAAGTGCTTAATAACCTACGAATAACCTATGAATCACCTATGAATCACCTAAGAATCACCTAAGATTTACAGGGGAAAGGTAGCATAAAAACAAACGAGAGATATGAAACAAGAAGAAAAAGAATTTGCAGCCCTGGTCAAGGAGCAGAAGAGCACGATATATAGTATCTGCTATATGTTCTCCAAAGACAAAGATGAGATAGATGATCTCTTTCAAGAGACATTGATTCATCTGTGGCAGGGCTATAAGAAATTTCGCAACGAGAGTAAGATTGAGACATGGGTGTATCGCGTGACAATGAACACCTGTATCTCGATGGACAGAAAAGAGAAACGCCGTGGCGAGCGTATCCCGTTGGCGGTGGATATTGACTTGTTCGATGAAAATGACAAAGACATGGAGCAAGTGCAGATGCTCTACAAGCGGATTCATCGGTTGGGCGTGTTTGACAGGGCGATTATTATGCTGTGGTTGGAGAACCTGAGTTACGATGAAATCGGGGAAATTGTAGGTATCAGTGCCAAAAATGTATCGGTGCGCTTGGTTCGTATCCGCGAAGAGTTGAAGAAAAACCATTAACCTTATAAAATAGATATATTATGGATGAATTGCAAGAAATGCGCGAGCAACTGGCTGCGCTGAAAGAGAAATTGAATAAGCAGGAGATAGTCAATGAAAAGAACTTGCGAAAATTGATGTTTAGGAAGGCATTGCGCTTTAAAGTCTTCATGTGGGTAGGTATCTCACTCATAGCAACGCCAATGGTTGTATTATGGATAATGAACTTTGCGTGGTTTGATGGTACGCATATAGACTTGGAACTAATATTGGTTACATTAACAACAACGATAATGCTAACCATGTTAATTATAGGGACTTCAATCGTAAAGTTAAGAGATATTCGCTCTGGAAATTTGCGAACGGTAAAAGAGCAAATACGTAAAATGAGCACCCCTATTAATGCAGGAAAGAAAGAAAGAATCGTGTATAGAGTGTTCCTTATCTTAGTTATAGTTCAATTATTGGTGAATATGTATGACAATGGTACGTTTAATTTTACTGTGCATAGTATAGTGTTGTTTGCTTTGTTAATTTTAGTAGCGTTATTGGATTTATGTTTTCCAGAATGGCGAGTGAAATGTGGTGAATGGATTAGAAAAAAGACAGGAAGAAAAAAACGCACAACAGAATGGGACGAATATATCCGTCAAATTGAAGAAATGTCCGATTTAGACGAGGAAAATGATAAGGCGGGATCGGAAAAGAAAAACTGAAAAGTGAACACTCGAAGTAGAAAATGATAGAAAAAACGCATATCTCTTGCAGAAGTGCGTTTTTTTTTGTACCTTTGCACGGATTTTTATACAATGCAGGAATATGCCAAAATGGCAGACGGTTTGCCTTTGGCGCGAAATTTGTAGTGATTTTGAAACAAGCGCATCGCGCATTCAACATTAGAAACATAGAAACAAGTTATTATAATGAAAAAAGAAGTATCAACAAAGAAATTAGTAGAAACGATTGTAGAGGGTATTCAGAATCGTAAGGGACAGCGTATCGTGACTGTGGATTTACGCAAACTACCTATTGCACCTGCGGAGTATTTTATCATCGCAGAGGGCGGCTCGAACACACAAGTGGCAGCAATAGCAGATGAAGTGGATAGTTTCGTTCGTACACAAACACACGTACACCCACTATTCGTAGATGGACGCGACAACGCAGAGTGGATAGTACTGGATTATGGCAATATCTTCGTACATATCATGCAACGCGAACCACGTGCATACTACGACATTGAGCACTTGTGGGCTGATGGCAAGATTACCGAAATACCTGAGGTGTAATTTTGAATTAAGAATTTTGAATTAAGAATTAGAGTGATATGGCAGAACAGAAACCTAAACGCCCAAACCAAATCAACAACCAAAACAATAAGCCAAAGCGTTCGCCGCTGACTTGGCTCTATTACGCTGTGATGATAGGTCTGCTGGTATTTTTCTTCTTCCCCATGGGAGGCGAAAATGCTGTGGAGAAAGACCTTAGTTACACAAAGTTCACTGCGTATGTCGATAATAACGCCGTGGCATCCTTGACCGTGTATGACGACAATACCGCCACAGCGAAGATTCGCCCAGAGAGTTATGCACTGGTGTTTGGCAATCAAGAGGCAGGCGAGAAAGTGAAAGGCGAACTGAAAGCACAAATACCTTCGGTGGAAGAGTTTGCAAAGTACATTGATAATGTGAACATTACACGCAAAGAGCAAGGCAAGGCCGCTATTGATGTCAGTTATGCTAAGTCAAAAGACTATTGGTATCTGATATTGGTGAATATACTGCCTATCGCACTGATTATCTTGTTCTTTGTATGGATGAGTCGCGGTGTGGCAAACGCTGCGGGAGGCGGTCCTGGCGGTATCTTCAACGTAGGCAAAGCCAAAGCAGAGGTGTTTGACAAGGATAAGAAAAACAAAGTAACCTTCAAGGATGTGGCTGGTCTGGCAGGCGCAAAACAAGAAGTGGAAGAGATAGTCTCTTTCCTCAAGAACCCTACCAAATACACCAACTTGGGCGGTAAGATACCCAAAGGCGTGCTGCTTGTAGGCCCTCCCGGAACAGGTAAGACATTGCTCGCTAAGGCCGTGGCAGGCGAGGCGAATGTGCCATTCTTCTCGATGTCGGGTAGCGACTTTGTGGAGATGTTTGTGGGCGTAGGTGCGAGTCGCGTGCGCGACCTATTCCGTCAAGCCAAAGAGAAAGCACCTGCAATCATATTCATTGATGAGATTGATGCAGTGGGTCGTGCTCGTGGTCGCAACAACATGGTGGGTGGCGGAAACGATGAACGTGAATCCACACTGAATCAGTTACTTACTGAGATGGACGGCTTTGGCAGTAACTCGGGTGTGATTATCTTGGCAGCCACTAACCGTGCGGATGTGTTGGATGCAGCGTTGCTGCGTGCAGGGCGTTTTGACAGGCAGATACATGTGGAGTTGCCCGACTTGCAAGAACGTAAAGAGATATTTGGTGTGCATATAGCAGGCATCAAGATAGATAAGGACTTGGACATCAACTTCTTGGCGAAACAAACGCCTGGTTTCTCGGGTGCAGATATTGCGAACGTGTGCAACGAGGCAGCATTGATAGCAGCGCGTAATGACCATAAGAGTGTCAATAAACAAGACTTTATGGACGCCGTGGACCGAATCATAGGTGGCTTGGAGCGCAAGAACAAGATTATGACCGAAGAAGAAAAACGTTCGGTGGCATATCATGAGGCAGGACACGCCACTATCTCGTGGCTGTTGCGCTATGGCAATCCGTTGGTGAAAGTAACTATCGTGCCTCGCGGCGTGGCATTAGGTGCTGCATGGTATCTGCCAGAGGAGCGACAACTGACTAACAAAGAGCATATCATGGATAATCTCTGTTCGCTCTTGGGCGGTCGCGCTGCGGAGGAAGTGTTCCTGCAACAGACCTCCACAGGTGCACTCAATGACCTGGAACGTGCCACCAAACAGGCATACGCCATGGTGGCATACTACGGAATGTCCGACAAACTGAAGAACTTGAGTTACTACGATTCTACAGGTCGCTACGACATGGGTATCACCAAACCCTACTCGGAGAAGACGGCAGAAGTGATTGACAGCGAGACCCGTGCAATCATCGCCGAACAGATGGCGCGTGCGAAGAAGATTTTGCAAGAGAATGCCGAAGGACACAATAAGTTGGCAGAGATGTTGATTGAAAAAGAAGTCATCACTTCCGATGATGTGGCTTCGGTATTGGGCCCCCGTCCTTGGGCAAGTCGTACAGACGAAATCATAGAGGCGAATGAGGCGATGAGGCTGAAAGGCGAGGAAGAGAAACCCAAAAAGAAACGCGCTCCACGCAAGAAAAAAGCGGAAGAGGTTGCCGATCTACCATCTACAAGTGAAACGATCCAATAAAATATATAAGGTTATGAAACGATTTATCTTAAGCACTCTCGTGCTGGCGTTGTCGCTCACGATGGCAGCGCAACAACCACAACCACTGCCTATTGATTCAGCAGTGCGCGTGGGTAAGTTGGAGAATGGTCTGACTTATTACATTCGTCACAATGAATACCCTAAGCAACGTGCCGAGTTCCATATCGCACAAGCAGTAGGTGCAATCCTCGAAGAAGACCACCAAAACGGTTTGGCGCACTTCCTTGAGCACATGGCGTTCAACGGTACAGAACACTTTGCAGGCAAAGGTATCATCGAGTACTTTGAGTCTATCGGTGTGAACTTCGGTGGAAACATTAACGCTTATACCTCCTTGGATGAGACTGTGTATCGTCTCAGCGAGGTGCCAACCGTTCGCGAGGGTATCATTGACTCTGCGTTGCTCGTGATGCACGATTGGGCATGCGGTTTGCTGCTGTTGCCAGAAGAGATAGATGCAGAGCGTGGTGTTATCCGTGAGGAGTGGCGCACAGGCGCACAAGCCAACCGTCGTATGTGGAAAGCCATCAACCCACTGAAATACCCAGGCAGCCAATACGCTAAACGCGATGTGATTGGTGATACCGCGGTAATCAACAACTTCGCTTACGATGCGCTCCGCGACTATTACAAGAAATGGTATGGTCCAGACAACCAAGCAATTATCGTAGTAGGTGATATTGATGTAGATCAAATAGAACAAAAGATTAAAGCCCTTTGGGCAAATGTACCTGCACGCGAGAACCGTGGCGAGCGTCCATTGTACTCAGTAAACGACAATGAGCAACCCATCGTGGCTATCGTGCGTGATAAGGAGGCACAATACACCCGCATTGAGTTGGAGTTCAAGAAAGAGCAGTTGCCTAAGCAATTGCGCGGAACAAACGTGGATTACCGGCAAACTATTGCTCTTGAGCTTGTATGCGATATGTTCAACAACCGTCTTTCTGAGTTAGCGATGAAACCAGAGGCGACGTTCGTAGGTGCAGGTTCGTACTATGGCGAGTTGGTAAAAGAGAAAGATGCGTTTGTGGCAATCTATTTGGCAAAACAAGGACAGGAAGTCGCAGCATACAAAGACCTTTTGACCCAATTGGAGAAGATGCGTCGCTATGGCTTTACCAATGCAGAGTTAGACCGCGTGAAGAAAGAGACGTTGGCAGCATACGAGAAAGCCTACAACGAGCGCAACACCGTTCGTAACATTGCGCACGCACAAGAGTATATCCGCCACTACTTGGACGGCTCACCTATTCCTGGCATCAAGTGGGAATATGAGATGATTCAACAAATCCTGCCTATGATCAACGTGGATATGCTCAACCAAATGGCTCAACAATTGATAACTGACCACAACTTGATTATCTCCTTCCAAGCACCAGAGGCAAAGGAGGTAGTGCTTCCTACCGAAGCAGAGGCTATCGAGATGTTGGCTGCGGTGAAGAACGAGGAGATCGAAGCACCAGTGGAGGAAACTATCCGTGAGAACCTTGTGGAGACTGCTCCTAAGGCAGGTAAGATCAAGAAGACTGCATACAACGAAACATTGGGAACTACCGAGTGGAAATTGTCGAATGGCGTTCGCGTGGTAGTGAAGCCTACCCAATTCAAGCAAGACGAGATTTACCTCTATGCTTTCTCTGAGGGTGGTCGTTCGTTGGTGGCTACAGCGGATCTTCCTTCTGCAGCATTGGCTACGGATGTAGTAGCGTTGGGCGGTTTGGCAGATATGAACGCTACCGATTTGCAAAAAGCATTGACAGGTAAGCGCGTTTCGCTAAGCCCAAGTATCAGCGCATATGGCGAGAGCCTCAGTGGTTCAAGTACGATTAAGGATCTGGAGACACTGCTCCAACTGAACTACCTCTACCTCACTGCTCCACGTCGCGACGAGGAGTCTTATCAAACCCTGCTCAGTATCTTGGATTCGCAATTGGCTAACCGCGACAAGAACCCTAAGGTAGCATGGTCTGACTCAGTTCAAATGATGGCAAGCAACTATTCTGACCGCACTATTATCTTGGATAAGTCTTTGTTGGAGAAAGTTTCATTGGATAAGGCCTTGGAGGTGTATAAGGCACGTTTTGCTAATCCTGCGGACTTCACTTACTTGTTCGTGGGTAATGTAGATCCTGCTGACCCTGCGTTCCAAGCTATGGTTTGCACATGGTTGGGCGGACTGAAGACCACTAAGAAATTGGAGAAAGCTGCGGATGATAAGGTTCGCGTGGCAATGGGCGTACAGAAGAACTACTTCACCCGTAAGATGGAGACCAAGACAGCCAGCAACCGTATCCAATATACTTCATACGATATGCCTTATACCTTGGCCAATGACCTGAATATGGAGATGATTGGTCGTATCCTTTCTACTCGCTATTTGGAGTCTATCCGCGAGCGCGAGGGTGGTTCGTATGGCGTAGGTTGTGCAGGTTGGATGAACCGTTATCCAGTGCCATACGCACAACTTATTATGCAGTTTGATACCGACCCAGAGAAGCAAGAGAAACTCATGAGCATTATCCATGAGGAGGTGAATACTATCGTGGAGAATGGTCCATTGGCGAAAGACTTGCAAAAGGAGAAAGAGTCTATGCTCAAAGACTTTGAGGAGGACTTGGAGAAGAATGGTTACTGGGAAGATGTGCTGACCAACTACTATAAGCATGGTATCAACTATGTGACCGACTACAAGGCCGCTGTTGAGGCAATTACTGCGGAGACTGTTCAAGCGACCTTGAAGAAACTGGTAGATGCAGGCAACATGTTCGAGGTAGTGATGCTGCCATAAGCGCGAATCAAGCAATTGTAGGGAATTATTTTCTACTAAATAAAGAGGGTGTGTCAGTTAGTCTGACGCACCCTCTCTTTTTTTGTTGTCCTTACAAATAGTATAGTTTCCGAACGCGAATGTCAATTTCCTTTACACCCTTTTGTAAAGTTTCTTTACACTCTCGCAAATATGCTAAGAGGTCAAAGTGCAGATAATCAGCACTTTGTGAGCTTTGGCACGCCCTTTGGATAGGATATGGCAAATCAACAAAATGTTTATGAAGCAATATACTATCCTTTTACTTTTGTGCCTAAGTATATATCCTGCTATCGCACAAATCGCCACAAGTGCTGCAACTGCGCCCAATAGCCAATTGCCAATCGCCAATCGCTCATACTCTCTCCGCGACTGTATGGAGTATGCCATCGCCCATTCTGCGAAAATGGAAATCCAACACGCCAACAACAATGATGCCCGCATTGCACGCCGCGAAGCTATCCTCCGTGCCTTCACTCCTACTATTCAAGGCAGCACATACGCCTCGTTGAACTTCGGACGCGGTATCGATCCCGAAACTAATAGTTATATCTCCACCACCTCGTTTAACAACGGCTACTCCCTGTCGGGTGCTATCACGCTGTTCAACGGTTTTGCGGCAGTCAACAACCTCAAAATCACCAAGACTGCCATCAAGATGGGTATCACAGAGGAGCAACAACTGCGCGACCAAATCTGCCTCGCAGTCATGGAGGCATACTGCAATGTGCTCTATTTCACCCAAATGGCCGAAGCACTGCAACTCCAAGTTACTACTGCCACCAATAACCTGCAATTGGCACAACGCCAAGAACAATTGGGGCAGAAAAGCCATGCTGATATCATCCAACTCGAAGCCGACCTCGCTGAGCGAGAATATCAATACATCACCATGACCAACCAACTCAACGACGCCCGCATGACCCTCCAAGACCTCATGCTGTGGGAGGAAGACCACGAATTGCTCATCGACCTCCAGAGCACCGAGAATCTAACAACGAGCCACGAGAGCGGTCTAACAGCCGCAGGCGGTCTAGTATCTAATAGCGAAGCTCTTCACCACCCATCCGTCGAACTGGCTGCCTATCGCATGGCTAATGCCCAACTTGACCTCAGCACAGCGCGTTGGCGATTGGCTCCATCTCTCTCCCTCTCGGGCGGTTGGTCAACGGGTTACTACACCTATCCCAATGCGCAGGACTATGTCGCCATGCCATTTACAGGGCAGTTCATCAATAACAGTGGCGAGTATGTGCAGTTGTCTTTGTCTATCCCTATCTACGATGGCTTATCGCGCCAGTCGAATATCGTGCGCAAGAAAAATGCCTACCGCCGTGCCGAAGCCGAGTATCGCCAAACGCTGCGTGAAGTGGAGGCAGAGATGGCGCGTGCTGTGCAAGACCGTGATGGGGCAATGGCAGCCATGCGGCAAGCTGACCGCCGAGCCAAAGCGCAAGAGGAGGCATATGCCATCAACAGCAAGAAGTTCGAGCAAGGGCTCATTTCTCCCCTCGAACTCAAGACATCCTCCGACAACCACCTCAATGCCCAAGCCGAGCACCTCAATGCTCAACTGAAGTACTTCATCAAATCCTGCGTAGTCCGCTACTACAACGGCATCAGCTATATCGAACAAATGGAGTTTTGACACACCAAAACTATTGCGTAAGTAGAATAAAGTTTTGTATTTTCACAGAAAATTAACTTTCAAAAGTTAAAACAAGAATGTCTGTAGAACTTCGGTGGGCTTTCTGTGGCTTTTAGTTTCTCGTTTTTCGAAGGGATATCGACCCCTTACCGAAGGAGCACTTGAGTATGAACATTGATACGAACAAGAATAACACAAAAAATCGCCATTCATGTCCGAAAACACAAATGGCGATAAAGGGATGAGTATCAGTTCGGTTACTATTCCGTATCTAATTGTATTGATATTTACATCTTTACATTGTTAGCGCCTTTAATTAGCAATTCACGGTCACCACCTACTAACTTCATTCCTGCCGCTGCATTAAAGAGGTTACCCTCCAATGGAGCAGCACTGAATGAACCAATCATCAAATCAGCTACTGCTTGAGCGGATGGGATTTGAGTCAAGAAATTCGCAGTATATTCGTCATAAGGTACTGCATTTGCTACAGTGATGCCATTCTCATCTTGTTGCAAATTAATGGTCCATACCAATTTCTTCTCTTGATTCTTCTTTCCTTGCTTATAGGTGAAGTTGATGAGTATGAAATATCCACCTTCGTACATATTCAATGATTGCTTGTAACCATAGCCCATTACTTTCATCTTAGCAGAAGTATTCTTCATAGCTGTGTTTACTGCTGCAAGTAGCTCTTCTACTGCCTCTTGACCCGTTGTGTCCACCACCCAACCATGATTGTTGTCTGTAAAATACGCACCGAACAGAATGTTTAAATTATCTGCCTTTATCACACTACCGGACTCGCCTTTCAATTCTCCATTAATGCTGTCATAGATAAAAATACGCTCTTGGTCATTATTTCCAAAACCAGTAGAAACAATTATTCCGTCTTCTGTAACACAGAGTGGGTGATAGGTGGCATTCTTGTTTGTTAATCTCTCACCATAAACAGAACTTGCGAACCGTCCAGAAGCACCATCGTGAAGATGTTTTTTTGCATTACCTTGAATAAGTGTTACAACATTGTTATTACCAAATAACTCCGTTTGCATTCTCTCACAATTGGCAAAATATGTTTCCAAATTAGTAGTTTTCATCGGACGCATCACACAATATGCACCATGCTTTATCCCTTTTAATAAAACGCTATTTGAAGTTGCTTTGAGAATATAAAACTCATGGTCACCCAACAGCCCACCTTCAACAGTGAAAGCGTGAAATACCTCGTTGTCGGTACCAAACGAAAGAAGTGGTCCATAGTCACTCTTTACACCCCAAGTACTACAGGAATCAGTCTTCAATTCATTTCCAGTCGTAGTACTATTTTTGGCACTAACACTTACATTACCATTCTTGTTGAACTTCAATACCATATTGTAACCTATGGAACTTGCCTCCAGATTTGGGAAATATGCCATTTCCCAGGTCTTTGTTGGCTCTGTAAGAATTTCAATAGCATTCTTAACTGCGTTCTCACAAGCAGAACTTTCTGTTTCGCATGGATCCTTTTGGAAACCATATGAACGAATATATACAATGGAAGAATTGCTATGAACATGAAGTTGTAATTGATTTGCAGAATCTTTTTGGATTACAGCATCGCCTGAAATTACTTCGCAATTACCTGCTTCTACATCTGCCCACTGGTAATCCCAACTGAAAGTACCATCTTTAGCAATACCACAGGGAATACCAACTAACAGCGGAGAAGTAGCATCTTCATCGGGAGTAACAACTGCTTGCCACCAATTATCGTGTCCATATAGCGGTTCAAAATTAACCATATCCACTGGATATGTGTTCCAATTATTATAATCTCCAGCCAAAACTAATTGTTTATCAGGAGATATACAGGGCTCAAAACCGATGGCGTTCCAAACAATAGTTATCGCATTCTTAGTGGCAACAACATTATCGGGAATAAATACATCTTCTACGAACATGACACTATCAATTTCTTCGAGCACATATTTTGATGCTACACCATCTTTCCAAATGCGCATGCTTAATCGTGTTTGTGCCATTGTAGCAAATACCATTGAGAAGAAAACAGTTAAAAATATTAATCGCTTCATTTTAATATCATTTTAGGTGTTGTTTTATCGGTAACTTATTTCGTCGTGAAATTTAAATTGTGAATCCATTCTTGGATTGCTGTTGTTGATTGAGTCGCAGTTTTTCCCTTTTTAGATTGTATTAATAAAGGTGTTGTGCTATCAACATTGTCTCCCAAGATTATACGAGGATTTGGTGTTAATCCTTGTTTTATGATTTCTTGTGGCAACTGGATAGCACGGCGATCATCGTTCCATACCAAAATACGAGCAGGATCTTTGCCTTGTACGTGCTCAATCTCGATACCATAGCGCTTCAGATCATGCCACCGAAGACCATCATGCAATGTCTCAATACGGCGGAAGTGCAACGCACAGTGTACTAATGGCAATTGCTCTGGGGTAATCACCCATTCTGCCGCTATATCTTGGTTGTGCAATACTGGAGCGAACTTAGTACCTGCCTTCTCACCATAGAACTTAACAATCTTTTCTTGGCTCAAATCCACAGTACTATCTGCCAGCATTTGCATACGACCACCTACATTATAACTTTGACACCACAGACGGAAGTCATTAACTGCACCATCCAAATCATTGAGATAAACCTTTGCTTCTGCACGACAGAGAAGCGTCTCGTTGGTAGTAAATGCGCGAGTTACACCTCGAATATATCCGTAACCATTTACTGTATCAGTATATTCAAACCAGTAATAGTCTTTCGCACAGAAACCACCCAATTTCTGGTCAGCAGACCAAATGCCGATACCTGGGAATTGACCTGTCCAGCAAGGACCTGCACCATAGGTGGTGAACTCTTGAGCATCACCATTATATTGATAGCGACCATAACTTGGGAAGTGTGCATATGGTGATGAGGAGTACGTATTATAGATTAGTAGATTGCAAGGTGCATTAGGATTGATATAATGATTAAATGCCAACTCAATATTACTTTGATTACGGTTGGTCGTTGCATCAAACAACATTAGTAATGTTGTTTGGTCATTGGTAGTCAGCACATAATCTGCATGCTCCACTACTTTTGCCCACTCACGTTTGTAGAGATAAAAACGCGCCGCAAAAGCATGTGCTGCCTTGATATTCATACGGGAGGATGGAAGTTCTGTATTGCTTTTAGACAACAAATTTAATCCTTCTTCTAAATCCGACTGGATGGCATTATAGGTGTCATATACAGACCCACGTTGGGTAGATGAATTGATAGTATATTTAGTATCGTATAAATATGGAATACCCAAATCACTTTTGCTATCATAGACGTTTTTCCATGCTTGACAAAAGATATTTACTAAAAGAAAATGATGGTATGCGCGGATTAGTAGAGCTTCTCCTTTCTCGGCATCAGTGTTTCCGCTCATCTCGTTCAGGAGTTTCAATACTTGATTGGCAGCAACTATAGCACGATAATTCTGTTTCCATATGTATGCTGGAGAATCATTACCATCAGAACTTGTTACTGGCAACCAAGCAAAAATCTCATTGTACATCTCATGTAATGGCGCGACATCATTTGCATGGCCAGTCCTTGGATCAGGAACGTTATTATCAATCACATTATCAGAAGAATATTCGCAAATGACACCATTATTCGCAGAAGTATATGCATACTTTAGTACATCATCCATACTTTCTTCTGCGAAGGTAATACTATCTATCCCTGACTCGACCCATACCTTGTCACAAGTACCATTGTTCCAAATACACATTCTGGTCTGTCTTAGTTGTGCTGACAGAAATATACATACAAAGACTAATGTTGTTAAAATAGTTAATCGTCTCATAGTTGTAATCAATTAAATGAATTATTGTTTGATGAATCTAACTACTTGTGTCCCTATTTGAAGAAGATAAGTTCCAGTTTGTAAGTTCGACACATCAATCTGTTTGCCAGTTGCTTTTTTTAGGAGAAGTCCTTGTGTATTATATATACGAATAGTATGGTCCTCAGCTCCTTCAATATGCAATATATCCTTGGTAGGATTAGGATATACCACAATTGTATTATCGGTTTTAGACAACGGAGGTAAATTTCCTGTATCATCATTTCCTTCAAGAAAAACAATTTTGCGAATATTCAAAACGGGTTCTGAAGCAAGGAGGTTTCCTTCTTTGTCTATAAGGAGCAAATCTCTATCAACAAATAACCATTTCCCAATTAAAGATACATTGTGTGATTGTTCTGTTCCATCTGTTTTTTCGAATACAAGGTTAATGCACATCATCTGAATAGAACACAGAACGGCACACATAAGAAGTAATTTTCTCTTCATACTTGTTATAAAATCTGTGGGAAGTTGGCTCCAAACACCCCCGTTGGTATAAATATTGAAAAAGCGTGGAACCTTATTTGCTTATTCTCTATCACGAGGTTCTGGTAAACCCTTTCGCAAGAACAAGCGCTAATAAACGCTTTCTAATTATGTCCGCAAAACTGATTTCTCGGCTTTGCGCTGCAAAGGTAATGAATTTTTCTGATATGTGCAAAAAAAAGTGCGTTTTTGGTGATATTTAAGTTGAATAGGTCTTGTTTACTCCTAATTAATATTGTCAAATCCCTTTACACTCAATTGTAAAGTTTCTTTACATATGTGCGAAGTGCTAAAAATGGCATTGCGCTCACTATCAGCAATTTACATATTTTGGCACGCAGTTTGCCAATAAGAATGTAAGAACGCGCTGCGTGATGAAAGGCAAAGTCTAACATCCAACAGCATAGCGGTCTAATAGTAAAACAGTCTAACATCTAAATAAACATCATGGATAAAATTATCGAAAAGAAAAAGGGCATTGCCCGTGCCTTTACCCTCAAAGCATTGCCCTATTGGTTGGGTTCAGCAGTGGCTGTACTGCTCATTATTCTCCTTGCACGTAGCAGCAATGGTGCTATGCGTATCGACCCCGACACGCTCACCATTGCTACCGTTACCGAAGGCGAGTTCAACGACTACATTCGTCTCAATGGACAAGTGCAACCCATGACCACTATCCAGCTCTCGCCACTCGAAGGTGGTGTCGTGCAAGAGATTATCGTGGAAGAGGGTACGCATGTAAAGGCGGGCGACCGCATACTGGTGCTCAGCAACGATAACCTCGACCTGCAAATCCTCAACTCCGAAGCCGAACTCGCTGAGAAAGAGAACCTTCTGCGCAACACTCTCATCTCTATGGAGCAGCAGAAACTCAGTCTGGAACAAGAGCGCTTGCAACTGGCAATGGAGGTGGAACGCACACGCCGTACCGCAGAGGCGCAGCGTGCCCTCTATGCCGACCAACTGATTGCTCGTGAGGAATACCTCCGTGCGGAGGAGGACCACCGTTTGGCACAACAACGCCTACAACTGGTCAATCACCGTGCCGAGCAAGATAGTCTCTACCGCAGCGTGCAAGTCAGCCAGATGCAAGAGAGCCTTGCCAACATGCGCCTCAATATGCAGATGATTCGTCGCCGCAAAGACAACCTCACTATCAAAGCACCTATTAATGGCGAACTCGGATTGCTGGAAGCCACACTCGGACAATCCATTGCCCAAGGCACTAAGATTGGACAAATCAACGACCTTGGCAATTACAAGATTGAGGCGCAACTCGATGAGCACTATATCGACCGCGTAGCAGCAGGATTAGAGGCAACATTCGAACGTCGTGATGAGCAGTTCCGTGCGGTAGTGCGCAAGGTGTATCCAGAGGTGCGCAATGGTAAGTTCCGTGCCGACTTGAAGTTCGTGGGTGCGCAGCCCGACAATATCCGCAGTGGTCAAACATATTACCTCAATCTGCAATTGGGCGAGTCGGAACAAGCCATGCTTATCCCTCGTGGCGCATTCTTCCAGACCACAGGCGGACGATGGATCTATGTGATGGATGCGGACGGTAAGGGTGCCACTCGCCGTGATATTCGCCTCAGTCGCCAAAATCCGCAATACTACGAAGTCATTGAGGGTCTGCACCCAGGCGACCGCGTCATCATCTCTGGCTACGAGAAATTTGGCAATAGTGAGAAACTAAAATTCTAACCAAACAATATGAAATCCTTTCTTAATTTCCTCAAGCAAAACAAGCTCTACACCTTCATTGAGGTGGTGGGTATGGCTATTGCGTTGGCGTTTGTCGTCTTTATCGCCACTTTCGTGACCTCGCAACTCACACGAGACAACGAAGTTAAAGGGCGCAATGTCTATGTCAGTCGCTCCGAACGCTTGTTTATCGGTTGTGGCACTATCAAAGAGCAACTCGACGGACGCTTCTCCGAAGTGCAGTCCATCTGCCGTATGTTCGATACAGAGATCTTCGGCGGCATCGAAATGAGTATGCGCTACACGACTACCAGCGGTCACTCTTCAACCAGCAATGATGACCGTGCAGATGCATTAGTGGTGGATGAGAATTTCTTCCAAATACTGCCTTACCCATTGCTCGAAGGCACACATGAATCTGCTCTTGCCACGACACAATCGGTGGTTATCAGTGAGTCGTTTGCGCGTATCTTCTCACCCAACGAGAATCCCCTTGGCAAGACCATTGAGATTTCTATCAATGGCAACTCTGCCACACTCACCGTCACGGGCGTGTTTCGTGACCTAACGAATAGCGTCATTCGCTCACCTAAAATCATTTACCGCATTGACCAACTCCAGCAACTCACTGACCAAGTCATTCAAAATGGCTCAGGTGCAGTAGCTACATTCTTCCAACTCGTACCCAATGCGGATGTCGCTGCCCTTTCAAAGGAGATGGAGAAGATTGTGAGAGAGCAAGACTATATCTACAAATATGGTGTCTTCCACGATTTCTATCTCATTCCTTTTGAGGATATTCAATACTCCGACCTTTCTGCTCCGTTGCCATTCGTTAATCTGGTCAATCGTGATTTCTTCTCGCTCTTTTTCGCAGCAGGGTTATTGCTCCTCATCTTCGCAGTACTCAACTATATTTCGCTGACAGTAGCGCAGATTGGTTTCCGTGCACGCGAGATGGCTACTCGCCGTTTGGTGGGTGCACAACGCTGGCAAATCGTGCTGAAATATATCCTCGAATCGTTTTCGCTTACGGCGGTATCTTTCGGTTTGGCACTCCTCATGGCGCACCTCGTAGCACCGTATTTCAGCGAACTCATCGGGCAAACCGTTGCGCCATTCGAGCATATCACTTGGGGTGTGATACTCATGATGATTGCTCTGGTATTGCTACTCTCTATTCTCTCGGGTGTCATTCCTGCACTCATGGTGCTGAAGTATCACCCCATTGATGTGGTGCGTGGTTCGTTCGAGAAAGATAATCGCATGGTACTCGGACGTATACTGATTATTGTGCAAAACATTGTAGCAATTATCACGCTTGCCGTGGCTGTGGTCATGTTTGTGCAACTCCATCATATGCAAAGCAAGCCCCAAGGATACGAACGCCAAAACCGCTTGCGTATCAGTGGTGCCAACACTCCAGCAGATTATTTGGTGGAAGAACTCAAACAACTTGCTTGTGTAGAGAAGGTGGGTTGGGTACAATTCGAACCGTTTACCTTTGGTACATCGGGTATGTCACTCATGTTTAGAGGACAAGAGTTCAAACTCGATATGTACTATGGCGACCAAACGGCATTTGAGATTCTTGGCTTTGAGGTCATTCGCCAGACTGCTGATCCGATAGAACCTGCTGCATGGTTACCCGAATCGTTGATTGCACCACTCGGCGTGGACTACGATTGTACCATGATTATGCAAGACGATAACTATGGTATGCCAGTCTGTGGTATCATCAAAGATTTTCAGAAAGGTATGCCTGGCATTGCTCCTACATCCGATTGGCCTGTTGTTCCTTGGATAATGAACATGGACGAGCCTGCCGATTTTCGCATATTGCGCCAACTCATTGTGCAAGTGTCTGGCGATGAAAATGAAGCCGTAAAGCAAATAGCCGAGTTCTACCGCCAACACGATAGTGATGAGGAAATATCGGTGAACACCTATAACTACCTTGTCAGCCATATGTACGACAAGCAGAATAACAACGCCAAACTGATTGCGCTCTTTACGCTGCTGACCTTGTTGTTGTCTTCGTTGGCTATGCTGGCTATGAGTACCTACTACGCCAAGCAGCACACACGCAACACGGCTATTCACAAGGTGATGGGTTGTGAGAATCGCACTATCTATTTCCGCACCGTGCGCACGTTCCTCTCTTCTATCCTTATCGCAGCCGTGATTGCAGTGCCTTGTGCATGGCTCATTGCGCAACGCTGGTTAGAGACCTATGACTACCGTATCGCCAATTCCGCGTGGTACTATATCCTCACCGCCCTTGCGGTCATACTCCTCGCGGTAGTGTCTATCACGTGGCAAGCCGTCCGCCTGATGAACACCAATCCTGTGGAGGCGTTAAAATCGAAATAATATAAACTATAAAAACAATACAATTATGATCCAAGTAACTAATCTCAGCAAAGTGTTTCGTACAGAAGAAATCGAAACCACAGCACTCAACAATGTGTCATTCACTATCAGCAAAGGCGAGTTCGTAGCCATCATGGGACCTTCGGGTTGTGGTAAGTCCACGCTGCTCAATATCCTTGGTTTGCTCGACAACCCAAGCGGCGGCAGTTACAACCTACTCGGCACCGAAGTAGCCAACCTGCGTGAACGCGAACGCACCAACTATCGCAAAGGAAACATCGGCTTTGTGTTCCAGTCCTTCAACCTCATTGATGAACTCAACGTATATGAGAATGTGGAACTGCCACTGAAGTACCTCAATATCTCGGCATCGGAACGCAAACGCCGTGTGACAGAAATACTCAAACGCATGAATATCAGTCACCGTGCAGGGCACTATCCCCAGCAGTTGTCGGGTGGACAGCAACAGCGTGTAGCTATCGCGCGTGCCGTAGTGGCAAATCCTCAACTGATCCTTGCCGATGAGCCCACAGGTAACCTCGATTCGCGCAATGGTAAAGAGGTGATGGATCTGCTCTGCCAACTCAATGCAGAAGGCACCACCGTGGTGATGGTAACCCACTCGCAACGCGATGCCTCTGCGGCGCAACGTATTATCAATCTGTTCGATGGAGAAATCGTGAAAGACGTTAAGAACCAATTGTAGAACTGAATACACATGAAATTTTCAAAGTTATTAAATATTTTGGGAATGACGGCGGCGTTTGCTGCGCTGTATATCATTCTCGTGCAGGTGCATTACGACCTGACTTATAACCGCGCTATCCCCGACTCCGAGCGCGTGTATCTGATGACATTGCCAATGTTCGGACAGGA
This sequence comes from Paludibacteraceae bacterium, assembly GCA_045579505.1. Lineage (GTDB taxonomy): Bacteria > Bacteroidota > Bacteroidia > Bacteroidales > Paludibacteraceae > Colicola. The sequence continues at coordinate 35,337 of JAZNMH010000027.1, read as the reverse complement.
GAAAGCCAATGCATACATCAACCGCCCTATGGCAGAGGAGATAATTACCAATATACCTTCTGTGGAGGCATACGGTATTGCGCAACTGAACGAACATACCCAAACAGAAACAATGGTCACAGTAGGCGAAGGAACAGAAGCCAAGACCTTCCCTGTCAAAACTATGCAAGCTACTTCGGGTGCTTTAAAGGTGTTTGGTATTCAGCCGATTGCGGGTTCTATGAATGATATAGGAACTCACGCTTATGTGGCTATCAGCCAAAGTGCAGCTAAGCGTATGGGCGTAGCGGTAGATGATTGTATCAATATTGCCTTTAGCAATAAGTCTTTTCCATACACCATTTGCGCCATCTATAAAGACCAACCCACGACCAGCGACCTAGGCGAATTGGAGATGATATGCTGCGATATGCTCGAAAGGCAAGACCTCAACAATACGAGTAACTGGTCGTACAACTACTTCGTTAAATTGCATTCGGCTGAAGACAAAGCAAACTTTGAGGAAGTAGGAGGTAGTAAATATAGAGACATACAATCCCAGCAGATAGCACATTATCGCAGTATGGGAGGACTGAACGAAGCACTCGAAAATAAACTCAACGAGATGGAAGAGTTTATGAACGACAAGCAACTAACGCTCATCCCATTACAAGAATTGTATTTTTGTCAAGATCTGAACTATCAAGTAGGACAAAAAGGCAACAAGACCAGCACCATGACGCTGATGATTGTGGCTGCGTTGATAGTGATTATTACGCTCATCAACTTCGTGAACTTCTTCTTTGCGCAAGTGCCTATGCGTATTCGTAGTGTGAACACGCGCAAGATTTTGGGCAGTTCGCGTGCTGCATTAGTAGGGCGTTTCTTGGCAGAATCGGCTATGCTAGTGGCGATAGCGTTGGTATTGGCGGTAGTGGTGGTGCTGTTGTTCCGTTCGTCGGAGTGGGCGCACTTCATCTCTTGCGACTTGGCGTTAAGTAAAAATATGGTTGTTGCGGTGCTAACCGTGGGCATTGCTTTGGTGATGACGCTCATGGCGGGTCTGTATCCTGCCATGTACGCCACCTCTTTCCCACCTGCGCTGGCAATCAAGGGTTCGTTTGGCATGTCGCAAAAAGGCAAGTCGCTGCGCTATGCGCTGATTGGTTTGCAGTTTGTGATTTCGATTGCATTCATCATCTGCGCAATGTTTTTCAAACAACAACATAAGTACATGATGAGTTACGACATGGGCTACAACAAGGAGTGCCTATTGACCACGCATATACCTGTACGAAATATGGAGAACCGCGAAGCGTTTAGCAATGAATTGCTGAATAATCCAAATATAAAAGATGTTGCATGGTCTCAAGGACCTATCACCATGAACGACGGTATGACATGGGGACGCTGGCATAACGACCAACAGATGATGATTCGCGTGCTGCCTGTATCTTGGAACTTCCTACAAGTGATGGGCATAGAGGTGGTAGAAGGACGCAATTTCTTGCCTTCAGATGAGAAAGGTGAGGGTGCTATTATCCTCAATGAGTATGCCCAAAAGAAGTACAACCTCAATTTGGAAGATAAAATCTCATGGGGAATGAATCCGCATGAAGCGACGGGTTTCTGCCGCGATATTCACTATAAACCCTTGCAGTATGAAAGCGAAGCCCTTGCATTCTATATCTATGGCGATGTCAACTTTTGGGTAACGGACCATTGCTATATCCGCACAGTGGAGAATGCAGATATCCGTTCTGTGTTTGAGACAATCCATAACGCGACGGACAAAGTACTTCCACATTTTGGGTCAGAGAAAGTGAAAATCAACTTCTTCGACGAGGAACTGGGCGAGAACTACCAAAAAGAGCAACAACTGACTACGACGATTTCGCTATTCACGATGTTGGCGATTATAATTTCGCTGATGGGTGTGTTGGGATTGGTGATTTTCGAAACGCAGTACCGCCGCAAGGAGATTGGTATCCGCCGCGTGAATGGTGCTACCGTGCGTGAGATATTGGTGATGTTCAACCGCAAGTTTATGATTATTGTGGGCATTTGTTTCCTCATCGCTGCGCCAATCAGTTACTTTATTACGGACTATTACTATAGCACTTTCGCGTACCGTGCACCGATAGCCGTTTGGGTGTTTGTGGTAGCGTTGCTGGCAGTGCTCTTTATCACGGCTCTGGTGGTTACCCTCGCCAGCCTCCGCACCGCCACCTCCAACCCCGTGGAATCCCTCCGAACGGAATAAAAACATCTTTTCTGCTCTGCATCAAATACGGGTGCAGAGCAGAATTACCCTTAAAACTTTTAACCCCTCTTGCACTTTTTCCACTCAAAATTTGTATATACGCAATTTTTGTTGTACCTTTGCACCCACTATGAAATCCAAAGCCAAAATACTTGTTGTGGACGACAACAAAGGTATTCGCGCAGCGCTGGAGATGTTGCTGCCACGATTCTTTGCTCAGGTGGAGATGCTGTCTTCGCCTAAGTCATTGTTATCCACTATTCGCGAACTGCAACCCGATGTAGTACTGCTGGATATGAACTTCCAAACCGCTATCAACACAGGCAACGAAGGACTATACTGGCTCTCCGAAATCAAACAGTTTGCACCTAATATCGAAGTGGTGCTCTTCACCGCCTACGGCGATATTCAACTCGCAGTAGAGGGTATGAAACGCGGAGCTTTCGATTTTATCGTCAAGCCTTGGGACAACAACAAACTCGTTGAGACTCTTACCCTTGCGTACCAACAATGCAAGAAACGCACAGGCAAGAAATCTCCTTCCCCATTGCCCATAACCAATAGCCAATCGCCCAAAATGCACTGGGGCACCAGCCCTGCTATGACCACGATTCGCAAACAACTGGATAAAGTGGCTATCACCGATGCCTCTATCCTCATCACGGGCGAGAATGGTACGGGTAAAGATGTCCTTGCCAACGAGATTCATCGCCTGTCGGCTCGCGCTGCGCAACCGATGGTGTGCGTGGACGCAGGCGCTATCACCGAAACACTCTTCGAGAGCGAACTGTTCGGACATGTCAAAGGAGCTTTCACCGATGCACATGCCGACAAAATGGGTACGTTCGAGCAAGCCAACGGCGGTACGCTCTTCCTCGATGAGATTGGCAATATCCCATTGCACTTGCAAGCTAAACTTCTGCGCGTGCTGCAAAACCGTTCTATCGTGCGTGTCGGCGATACCAAAGAGATACCTATTGATATCCGCCTTATCTGTGCTACCAACCGCGACATTCCGCAAATGGTACAGGACGGCACCTTCCGTGAGGACTTGTACTACCGTATCAACACGATGCACCTGCAACTTCCACCACTTCGCCAACGCCAAGACGAGATTCTGCCGCTTGCTGAACGCTTCATGCAAACCTATGCCGAACGCTACCACCGCAGTGTGAATGCGTTGGCACCCGAAGCACAACAAGCCCTGATGGCACATACTTGGTCGGGCAATATCCGCGAACTCAACAACTGCATTGAAAAAGCCGTCATCCTCTCCGAAGGCGCCACACTCACCCTTGCCGACTTGCAACTGCCGTTGCCATCCAACACCCCATACCCAATAGGCAGAACGCCGTCCAATAGCCAATATCCAACAGCCGACAGCGATACTGTAGAGACTTTAGAAACCGTCGAAGAGCGTGCTATCCGCAACGCTATGGCGCAACACGATGGCAACTTGTCTTTAGTAGCCAAAGCCCTCAACATCAGCCGCCCAACCCTCTACGCCAAACTGAAAAAGTACGGGATATAACTTATAACTCGTCACTTATGGTTTATACCTAAAAAGTGCTGTTTGTTAAGATTGCCATTCTCTTTTCTTCTTTTATACCTTGCCTTATTCCACCGAGAGAACACCGAGAGACGACCGAGAGAACTCCGACTCAACTCCCTATGACCAAAAAGTGCTATTTATTAAGATTGACTTCCTAAATAGTTAGACTCCATTCCTGAAAAAGTTGACTACTGTCCTAAAAAGGTTGACTCATTTCCTAAATTTTTATACTATCAACTCGTTCTCTAAACTAAAAATCGCCCCAAAATGCATTTTTTCTTGCTCAATTCAAAATAAATTACTACCTTTGCAGCGGAAATGTAAGTTAACCATAAAATAAATGACAAAATAATTTGCCTATGAAACAATAGCGTATTATTGTACGCACATCATGAAATATAGAAAAAAGCGTTTTAGCTTATTCTTTCTCTCTAAAAGTTTGGCGACTCTAAAGACTCGAAAGGATATGGATAAAATGTTCACGTATTGGCGTGGGCTTTTATGCTATCTTGTGAGTCATGGTTACGCCAAACACCTTAGAGAGCGAGATACACTAAAAGTACCGCGCTCTTTTTATGTGCGTATGTTTCCAATCGGTACAATGGAGTATGCCGAAAAGCCAAATAAGTGAGTAGGCTCAAGAAAAAATAAATTGAAACATGAAGAAAATCTTGTTATTTGTGTTGCTCCTTGGTGCAACAATCGGTGCAAATGCACAATTTGGTAGAACAAAAACAATCAATGTTATTCCTGATAATGCAAAAATCTTTCATAAAGGTGCAGAAGTTGGTCAGGGTTCTTACACATTCCAAATGGGACGTGAAGATTATATGCTTTTCAAACTGAAAGCTCCTGGCTATATTGATAAAACAATTAAAGTTTACAAGGCGAATAAACAAAATACATTTACATATCAATTGGAGGTAGATGAAGCATACGCAAATTCAGAAGCAAGTAGTGATCTTGCAAACAAATCTATGACAATCGTTGTTCGTGAAGGTATGTCATCAGATGAGGTTTGGAAGCGTCTTGTGTTGTACTTAACAGATGTATTCCCAGATATGGAGATTATGGATAAAAGCGCAGGCTGGTTGCGTAGTGCATGGATGAAACAAGATTTTGCATATGCAACAATCCGTACTCGTATCGAAGTGAAGGAAATGATTGGACAAGACGATCTCCGCTATCGCGTTAAGTTGCAATCTGAGTATGCTTGGCACGATTGTGGTGGTGGCGATGAGTGCTATCAACAATGGGATCGCGTCCTCAAAACCTATAATCAAGCTATCCAAGATTTGTTTAATGCTATAAGATAATAAAAGATGAAAAAGATTTTAATACTAGTGTTGCTATGTTCAACACTTTTTTGCCAAGCAAAAGATGTGTATTTTGACGGAATGAGTTTTGAATTCAAGTCTCAAGGTATGATAAAACTCTTTCCAAGAGAAATTGAAGCAGATGGAGTAAGTTGGATATTTCTTACGATTAATAAGAATATTCCACATAATGTTTTAAGCCTACTTAATGGTAGTTTGGTGGCTGTAAGTAAGCAAAAACAAGATAAAAAATCTCCTGATCAAATTTTAGAAGAAGTCATTGATAAAACGATGGAACAATCTGCTAATTCTCCAAAGAAATTTCAAGTAAAGTCTATATCAGAAATTAAGGAGGGCAGAATAAATGGAATCCGCTGCAAATACATTGATATTGAAAATCCCAAAGGAGTTCGCATTAGACAATATAGCTTCGCAAAGGATGGATATGTTATTTGTATAACTATTAGTTGGTTTGGTGTTAAAAAACTCGAAAAGTTTGAAAAGGTTATTGAAGACCTAAGAGTAATAGATACCTTTGAATTTATGCCAGAATAATTAGGTATTATTCTTCTTTATGTGCTACCTTTATGCAAGCCTTGTATAAAGGTAGCATTCTTTTTTATGGAAAGAGATAGTAACTGCCCTCTAGCGATTTTTCGGCACAAAAGCATCAAAATGCCGAAGATACGGCATTACTGTAAATAGAGGCATAAATATCTGATACACAATCGCCTCAGATCGGGCACAACTAGGCGATAGATGTGCTACAATGGTCGCCTAATTTGTTCTATGCTTGCGCTGATTCCTCAAAGTGGGGACTTCTCGGGCGCTGCGCTCGGAGTGCGTTCCGTCGCACTCCTTCAGGTCACGTATCCTGCGGGCAGCTTGAGAGCAACCTAAAAGCCACCGAAAGCCCATAGAAGTCCCACAGATCTCCTATGGTGGTCGCCTAGCCAACAGAGAATTTACATATCCTGCAAAACCCAAAAATCGGGGATTTCTGACAAAATAGCAAAAAACATTTGCACAAACCAAATAAAATCACTACCTTCGAACATCTGCCTGCCTACGGCATTCCCTCGTAGCTACTTTCGCATCATGCAGCCCATACTCCAGTTCGCTCACATTATTTCAAAAACGGTTAACACCTCATTGCTATACTATTCCACTTGCTCCGTCGTGAGTACACTCCCACAGTGTAAGTGGAATTGTATTGCAGATAGAAAAATCTATCTTTTTTGAAAATAATTCTCGCTTTACTTGCGTATGTGCATTTTTTGTTGTACCTTTGCAGCAGAATTGTTATGTTTTTTGCGTAATAAACATAACATATTAACAGTTAATGTGTGGTTTGCAGTATGGATATTACAAAACAAATAAAGAAAGTTTTAGACAAAACAGAAGATGGAATCATAATGACTCCTGCTGATTTTGGCGTATCCGTAAACCAACAGCCATCGTTAATTGTTGCACTTAATCGATTGGTTGCTAATGGAAAGCTAAAGCGTTTAAGCAAAGGTAAATATTATAAACCTATACAATCTCAATATTTTGGTGAGATTCCTCCTGATACATTCGAACTCGTAAAAGACTTTATTTTAAAAGAAGGAAAGCGCATTGGGTATATCACAGGTACAAATGCTTTTTCTCGTATAGGACTTACTACACAAATTTCAGGCACTGTTTTGATTGGTACGAATACCTATCGCAGGCCCTTAAGACGAGGAATAGAGAAAATAGCATTTGTCCTACAACCTAATCCTATCTCTGAGGAGGATGTGGACTTATATGTGATTTTAGATGCACTGCGCTTTATTCAACGCATTCCAGCAACTACTCCTTCTGAAGCAGTAGCAATGCTATTACCAATAATCAAACGCTTGCCTAAACAAAGAAAAAATCATTTGCAGGATTTAGCACTTGCATACACTCCATCCGTTCGCGCGTTGCTTGGTGCTATGTGCGAACAACTTTCTATCCCCTGCAAGCGACTGAAGAATTCTTTAAACGGAACCACATATTATCGTTTGCATATTGATGACGATGTGTTATTAACGAAATCAAATTGGCGTATTATATGAGACTTCACGAAAATCCATTATTATTTAAAGAGGCAATTGTTTCTGCCGCACAACCAAAAGTCAATGGAGGTTTAGGGATAAAGGCCCTTTTTATAGAGAAAGACTATTGGATTTGTCATGCGTTGTCATTATTAGCTGATAGTGAAGTAGTAGATCGAGTTGTGTTTAAAGGCGGAACGAGTTTGACGAAAGCATATAATATTGGTACTCGTTTTTCAGAGGATATTGACATTGCTATTTTGGATGCAAATAGCCTAAGCGGCAACCAATTGAAAACGCTAATTCGCAAAACAGCGCACACAATGACACAAGGTTTGCAAGAAATTGTTAGAGACAGCACTAGTAAAGGTTCACATTATCATAAAGCGTTTTATCAATACCCACGAGTAATAACAGAGCAAGTGGATTCAGTAAATTCTGGTGAATTGTTGTTAGAGATTAATAGTTTTGCGAATCCATTCCCTTATCAAAAATGTCACATAACCAGTTTCCTAACGGAATTTATGATGCAGCATAATCAATGGGGATTGATCGATGAATATGGGCTACAATCTATGGAATTAAAAGTACTGGATTGCCGTCGCACTCTCACGGAGAAGTTGGTTTCGCTTATGCGTTGTTCTTTGGCGGATGACTATTTACCTCAAATGACTGCTAAGATACGCCATTTCTATGATTTGTATTATCTGCTCCACGATGATGCATGTCAAGCGTATATCCATTCCGATGAGTTCCATGCCGATTTTCAATCGTTATTAGAGCATGATCGACAGAGTTTTAATAAACCAGATGGTTGGCAAACTCGTCCATTGAACCAATCGTCTCTAATCGTTGATTTGCATGCTACCTGGCAACTATTGCAACCTACTTATATCAACGAATTACCAGACCTCGCTTATCGTGATATCCCATCGGTAGATGCAGTTGAAGATAGTATTGCTACATTGCTCTCGTTAATAATTCCTAATTCATAATACCCCATGCCCCTTTCTACACTCATACTCACTTGCCTTACCACTGCTATTGTGGTGGGAGTCGTTGTGGGGGTAGTGGTGAAACAACGATTGCAAAAGAAAATCAATTACATGCTCGATGCGCTCGAAGATAAGGAACTCAACTTCCGATTTAACGAGCAAGGCATTCGGAATAGAAGTTTCAACAAAACACTCAACCGCCTGCGTGACCTTTTCGACAAAGAGCGACACGAAATCAGCGAACAAGAACGCTACTTCGGACAGATGCTCGACCATGTGCAAACGGGTATCATCACCGTCACGGACAACCGAGTGACCTATCACAACAAAACAGCCCTCTCGCTCTTGGGTTTGCTGACCTTCAGTAATCTTCGCCAACTGGATAATATCCATCCATCGCTTGCGGAGGCGTTTCGACAAGTGTCAGCCAATAGCGAACAACGTGCCACATTCTTTACCGAACGAGGCGAACGCACTATCATTCTCACAGCCACCGAAGCAGCGATACATGGCAAAACGGTGAAGATTATTGCCTTCAACGATATTAGCAATGAGATTGCCGAGAACGAGGAGTTGGCATGGTCGCGCCTAATCCGTGTACTCACACACGAGATTATGAATACCATTACGCCGATTGCTTCGCTCAGCGAAACACTCTCCAAAGACCCTGCCTCTCCTGATTTGGTAATGGGCTTGCAGACGATTTCAACCTCTTCTAAGGACTTAATCAAATTCGTGAATACTTACCGTAGTCTAACGCGAGTGGCAACGCCAATAAGGAAACCGTTTTACTTGCGCGAACTCATGGAACGTGTGGAGCAACTGACCAAACAGCAGGTAGATGCCGCAGGTGCACGCTATCAATACACCGAACTGACCGATGATATTCTGCTATATGCGGACGAGGGACAAATCTCGCAGGTGGTAGTCAATCTCATTAGCAATGCCTTGCAGGCAGAGGCAACCCAAATAACCATCACAGCCAAGATTGATGATGCCGATGCCGTTGTGATAGATGTGAGCAATAACGGTCATTCTATCAGCCCCGATAGTCAGGAGCAGATATTCATTCCATTCTTCACCACCAAACCCGAAGGCTCTGGTATTGGTTTGAGTCTCTCCCGCCAAATCATGCGCCTACACAATGGTAGCATCCGCCTCGTTCGTAGTAATGAAAAGGAAACTATCTTTACGCTCGTTTTCAGATAGCGAGCGAATGAAGAGAAAAGCAATAGATGTGCTACGGATGTGATAGTGATGTGATACTATCAACCCGTTATGAACCCGTCAAGAACCCGTAATTGATAGGGAATATTACAGGCTCTTAAAGGATGATATTTGCATAAGTTGATTATAAAATTCATCGGATGATAGGTACGAGCGGTTGATGGTACGCGTCTTATAGGTGTAAACCGTATTGATACTGTAATCCAAAATCTCTGCAATCACCTCGTTGTGCACAATGCCCAAACGAATGAGCGCAAAAATGCGCAGTTGCGTGTTGAGCAGTTCGTTTTCCTTGAGCACAAAACGCTCTTCCTCTCGGAGTAACTGATTGAAATCCTCTACGAAAGTAGGGAAGATCTTGAGCAACATCTCATCCATTCGTCGGTTGAGAATCTGGCGTTGCAGTTTAGCATCCGCATTCTTAGGAATAGTCATGAGTTGAGATAGTTGTCGTTTGACTACCAATTCCTTAACATTGGTCTGGTATTGCTCCACGGCATTAAGGTACTGCGATTGTCCCACCAACAGGGTGCTGAGTAATTCCTCCTTGACCGTGTTGGCAATACGCAGGTTCTGGTTGATGTCATCAATCATGAGGCGTGCCGAATGTAGTTTGCGCGTTCGGCGCACAATAAGAATGATAAATACTGCCGATAAAATGAGCAGAAAAATAGAAATACCCAAGCAGATATACGCCAGATTATTGTGCTGCTGGAGCACCTGCGTATGCTGCTGCTCAATGATAGGCAATAGTTGGGAAATGCTGACTTGGCGGTGGCGCGCGTGATAGCGTTGCGCATCGCGCATGGCAAGGTGGATATACTTATTTGCTAAATCAATCTCACCCTGTTGGTACAATATTTCTGCAATCATGCGCAGTGCCACTGTCTCGTAGGTAGAACTCTGTATATCTGCAATAGCAGCGTCCACATAATAACGGAAGGCCAAGGTGTCATTGCCCAATTGGCGGTAGAGGTAGGCGATGGAGCTATAGAAAATAGCTTGGTCATGTGTCGTACAACGTGAGTCTAAAAGCGCTTCTTGGAAGTGGGCGATACTCTTGTGGTGATGGCCTTCACGGAGCAGAATGGATGCCGTAGGGTAGTGATAGTGCATGGAGTCGGCAGGGGATGATTGCTCCACCAATTGCTGCATGCAGCGGTTGGCCTGTTGGTTATATATGGCAAACATGTTTCCACCTGCGTAGTCAGCCATGTCGTAGAGCAGGCGCGCGTAGGTGATATAGTAAGTGGGGGATAGGTTATCGGTTGTTGGTTGGGGAAGGTTTTCGAGGTGTGATAGTAGATCGTATGCCTCCTTGAATAGTCCCCCCGAGAGGTAGACAAATGCACGACAGAGATCCGCTTCTGCTACCAAATGTGGTTGCTGCATAAGCAGTGCCTCATCGTGCATATTTTGGGTGAAAATAAGGGCTGTATCGTAGTTAAACGATTTATATTCTTCGTATAAATATTTGTATATGGCGTAAGGCGTCTTAGCCGTGTCCAAAAGCAGGGTAAGACTATCGATTCGCTGCCGCTTTAGCCGGTCATAGTAAGGGCGTTGGTTGATGATTTCTTCCAGACGCTGAATGTCCGATTTCATCGCGTATTTATTGGCAAAAACGCTACTTATAGATAGCAGCAAAAAGAGAAGAAATGAGAGTGATTTTTTCATGGTAAGTACAAATTTTCGGCAAAGGTACAAAAAATAGTTGAAACGCAAAAAATATAGACTAAAAAAAGAAGAAATTTTCTTGATTTTTGTAATATTTTTTGTATATATATAATATAAGTAGTAACTTTGCCAAAAATAAACAAAAAATACCATGAAATTTAGATTCCTATTATTTCTTTTTCCGTTCATGATGTTGGCTTGTAGTAATAGCCAGCCGGAGTTGTGTTCGCCTAATGGCGAGTTGGTGTTGTCATTTCGTTTGACCGAGGATGGCGCACCAGAATACAGTGTAAGCCGTGGATGTGACAGCGTGTTGCTATGGTCACCGTTGGGTTTGCAGACCGAGGAAGCAGACTTTAGTACGGGTTTTGTGCTCAAAGGCATCAAGAAAGGCAGTCATGACGAAGTATGGGAGACCGTATGGGGTGAAGAGCGTTTTATCCGCGATCACCACAATCGTATGCTGGTTTGTTTGCAACATGCCTCGGGTGTGAAGATGCAGATTGCTTTTCGTTGTTTCAATGATGGCGTGGCAATCCGCTATGAGTTCCCTGACTATGAAGGTAAGATGACAGTTACAGATGAGAAGACTGCCTATCGCTTTACTGAGAACCACGATGTATGGTCTATACCATGGCGTACAGAGTACTACGAGGGATTGTGGAGCAAGGTGCCTATGTGGTCGCTGACGGACACCGTTTGTTCGCCAATCACCTTGGAGTTGAAGGATGGTGGCTATGCTTTCGTACATGAAGCAGCGTTGTATGACTATCCAGGACAGAACCTCTACGTGAAGGACAATATGCTCTGCACCTATCTCACCCCATGGTTGGGAGCGCATAAGCAGACCTTGGATGCCAGAGCATACAAGGAAGGTGCTTGGAGTAGCCCATGGCGAATGGTGATCCTAACCAAGACCCTGCCCGAGTTGGTGGCTTCGCGTATCATGCTCAATCTAAACGAGCCTTGTGCCATAGAAGATACCGAGTGGATTCGTCCGATGAAGTTCATTGGCATCTGGTGGGGCATGCACATCAAGACTATGACTTGGGAGATGGGACCGCTGCACGGTGCTACGACCGAGAATATGGAGAAGTACTTGCATTTTGCTAAGGAGCACAATATAGAGGGCGTATTGGCTGAAGGTTGGAACAAAGGTTGGGAAGACTGGCGTCATTTCTCTTTCACGGAGTCCTATCCTGATTGGGATATGCCTTATCTGAGCCGTTTGGCGGATAGCCTTGGCGTGGAGATTGTGGGTCACAACGAGACAGGCGGCAATGCTGCGGACTACGAGAATGTGCTGGAGGAAGCGTATGCCTATCATGCTGAGCATGGCATAAATGCCATTAAGACAGGGTATGTGGCACCAATCATTCGCACCTTGGATGGCCTACAATGGAACAAAGGTCAGTCGGGCGTTCGCCACTACCGCAAGGTGATAGAGACCGCAGCGAAATACCAAATCAGCATAGATAACCACGAGCCCGTAATGCCTACTGGCTTGCAACGCACCTATCCTAATCTCATGACTCAAGAAGGTGTTCGTGGACAAGAGTGGAACGCATGGAGCCGCGACGGCGGAAGCCCATGCGAGCACGTGACGGTATTGCCATACACCCGTATATTGGCAGGTCCTGTGGACTACACACCGGGTGTGTTCCACTTTGAGAACCCTGTGATACCGACTACACGTGTGCACTCGACATTGATGAACCAGTTAGGCTTGTTTGTGTGCTTCTATTCGCCTTTGCAGATGGTGTGCGACCTACCCGAGCACTATATGGAGCACCCAGAGGCTTTCCGCTTTGTAGAAGAAGTGCCATGCGACTGGGAGCGTTCGCTGCTCATGGATGGCAAGATAGGTGACTACTGCATTTATGCCCGTCAGGAGCGCGGTGGCGACACCTGGTATATCGGCGGTATCACCGATGAGGAGGCACGCACCGCAGAACTCGCGTTGGACATGTTGGATGAAGGTGTGGAATACACCATGACCCTGTGGTGCGATGCGGAGGATGCAGACTGGCTCACGCGCCCATACGCGTATGGTATAAAGGAGTATAGCGTGAAGAAAGGCGACAAAGTGACAGTCTGGATGGCAGCAGGCGGCGGTATGGCTGCACAAGTGAAGAAAAACAATTAACCAAAAATATAAATGTTATGAAAAAGTTTCTCATGATCATGGTTCTGGCATGTGGCGCACTGGTGCACACATTGGCACAGGACGTGAGTGGTACAGTGACCGACGTCAATGGTGAGACCATTATTGGCGCATCGGTTGTGGTAAAAGGTACCAGCAATGGTACAGTGACCGATTTTGACGGAAACTATCAGCTGAGCAACTTGGCTGTGGATGCTGTGTTAGAGTTTTCGTATGTGGGCTATGAGAGCCAATCGATTGCCGTGGAAGGCCGTCAAGTCATTAATGTCGTTATGGCAGAGGCGAGTGTCGGTATGGAAGAAGTGGTGGTCATAGGTTATGGTAGTCTGAGTAAGAAAGAGGTGTCCAGCTCTATTGTGCAGGTGGACAGCAAGGATTTTGCCAAAGGTCCGATGAACAACCCTATGGAGATGCTCGTGGGTAAGGTGGCAGGTCTGACGGTGAACACCACCAGTGCAGCTGACCCTAACTCCAATTCGTCGTTACAGATCCGTGGTGCAGGTTCGCTGAGCGGAAGCAACGAGCCTCTGTATGTCATTGACGGTATAGCTGGCGGTGACATTCGCAACCTCAGTTCGCAAGACATTGAGAGTATCACCGTGCTGAAAGATGCGGCGAGTGCGGCTATCTACGGTACACGTGGCGCGAACGGCGTGGTGCTGGTGACCACCAAGAAGAGCCGTGCCGAGCAAGGACACTTTCAAGTGACCTACGACTCCTATTTTGGCGCTAATGTGGCTAAACCACACATGCAAGTACTGACCGCTGATGAGTTCCGTCGTTCACGCCGTGGTACAGACTATGGTGCATCGACCGACTGGTACAGCGAGATTACTCGCCCTGTAGCATACGATGTGAACCAATATGTGAACGTGGCTTCAGCCAGCAAGGGCGGTAGCTACAGCGCTTCGCTCAACTATAAAGAGGCCAACGGTCTGGATATCGTGAGCAAACGTCGCGAGTATGGCGGACGCTTTGCGATGGAGCAAAAGATGCTCAATGACTATCTCACCCTGTCTGCCAGCTTGGCTGGTCGCCGTGTGGATGAGCAATGGGGCGACAATGGTCAGGTGGACAATGCCCTGGGTATGAACCCAACAATGCCTGTCTATAACGAGGATGGTAGCTACTATCAACCTACAGGTGTGACCGGCGCGGTGAACCCTGTTACTCGCCTCAAAGAGACTACCAGCAACGGCCAACGTATGTATCTGTTGGCAAATGCAGGATTGAAACTCAAACTCTATACCGATGAGCACCATAACCTCAATACCTCGGTTGCATACTCATTGGACTACAATGACCTGAAATCCAACACATACGCTTCTTCTCTCTCCAACGAGAGTTACTGGGGTGGCTACAAAGGTCGCGCTAATGTCAACTACCAAAAGAACCAAGCACACCACTTGGATTGGCTCATCAATTATGACTTCCAAATGGATGACCATACGATTCGCTTCGTAGCAGGTACCTCATGGGAGCAACGCACATGGGAGCAAGTGGGCGCAGAGAACCGCAACTTCACTTTCGACAAGACTATGTGGCACTCCCTGGGTTCAGGTACATGGCTCAGCGAGGGCTTGGCCAATATGTGGACAGGCAAGTCGCAATCATCACTCTTTGGTTTCTTCGGCCGTGTAAACTACAACTGGAAGGATATGCTCTTCGTGAGTGCAAGTATCCGCCGCGAGGCCAGCACCAAGTTTGGTATGAATAGCCGTTGGGGTAACTTCCCATCCGCCAGCATCGCGTGGGAGATGATGTCAGCATCATTTATGGATCCAGCATCTTCTGTATTGAAGAGCCTTAAACCTCGCTTCTCATACGGTGTGACGGGTCGTGAGCCAAATAACCCTTATCAGTCACTATCGACTTATTCGACACGTCATCAGTACTTCATTGATGGCGAGTGGGTAGTGGGGTACGCTCCATCATCTAACGCTAACCCTATATTGAGTTGGGAGAAGTCTGAGTCCTACAACATAGGTGTAGACTTCAACCTGTGGAACCGTCTGCGTGGTAGCGTAGAGTACTATATCCGCCGCTCACCAGACTTGTTGTACCAATATACCGCTCCTCAACCACCATACGTACACCCAAGTATCTTGGTGAACGTAGGTACCACCATCAACCGCGGTGTGGAGGTGAGTCTGAATGGCGATATCTTGAGCGGTAAAGCTGTAAACTGGAACATGGGCGTGAACTACGCATACGGTCGTACCTATCTGACCAAACTGTCCAGCGATATTTACAAGGCAGCTTATCTTGACCTCTATCTCAAACCAGGTGTAGGTACATCGGAGTACTTCTTCCGCGTTGAGGAAGGTGGAGAAATAGGTCAGTTCTATGGCTACGAATATGCTGGCACCGATGAGCAAGGCAATATGTTGGTTTTTGACAACGAGGGTAATAAACAACCTGTAGGTTCAGCGGATGCTACATGGAAACGCAATATCGGCAATGGTGCGCCTAAGCACACATTGAGCTGGAGCAACCAATTGTCATGGAAGGGATTTGACCTGTCTATCCTTTTCACAGGCGCGTTAGACTATGATATTTTCAATATGCGTAAATACGGTATGGGCTTGCAAGGCTGCGGTACAGACAACGTGCTGCGCACCGCTTATACCAAGGATAAGGACGTGAAGACGGGCGGTGGCGTGATCTCCAGCTACTTCTTGGAGGACGGCTCGTATATTAAGTTGGATAACATTACTTTGGGTTATAACTGGGACTGGAAGGACAAGGTTGTTGATGGCTTGCGCCTCTACGTGACTGCCAAGAACGTGGCTACCTTCACGGGCTATTCGGGTAACGACCCAAGTATCGTAGCCGTGAACGGTATCACCCCAGGTGTGGATACCTCTTCGGCTTATCCTACCGCTACCCAATTCTGTTTAGGTGTAACATTAAAACTGCATTAAAGCTATGAAAAAGATCACATATATTATCCTATTCTTTGCCTTCGCATTGGTAGGATGCGACATGAATGAGCAAGTGTTCGACCGCATAGATGCCACCGTATATTACCAGAACGAGGCATCTGTCAAAGGCGCTGTGGCTGCCATCTACGGCAATGCAGCTATGAGCTACCTGGAGTACTTCTGGTACCTGAATGAATTTTCTGCCGACCAAGTCGTTTGGCGTGTATGGAACGGCGGTTTGTGGGGCTATGATGAGGGCGAGAAGACCGTGCTCTCTACCCACACATGGACAGCAGAGTCTAAGATTATTCGCTCTACATGGGAGACCGCTTGGTCCACCATTGGTTTGTGCAACACGCTGCTGGGCGACTTTGAGCGTTTGGAGGCTGCTTCTCTGGGTATGACAGAGGAGAAACTCAATGCATATATAGCAGAGGTACGCACCTTGCGTGCGTGGGCATACTACAACTGCTTCGAATTGTGGGGTGGTGCTATTCCATTGTACACCGCACAAGGTGGTGAGATCCCTGGTTCAGCAGATAAGGACTTCCAAAAAGGTTGTGAGAAAGTCTATGACTTCATTTGCAGCGAGCTGGATGCATGCTATGCAGACCTTCCTCAGGAGGATGGTAGCCATGCTACCCGCAACCGCATGAATCAAGCGGTTAACCGTATGATCAAGATGCGTATGTTGCTCAATGGTGAAGTGTTTACTGGTAAAGCACGCTTTGATGAGTGTGCCGTATTGGCGCAAGAGCTCTTGGATGGCAAGTATGGTACATATCAATTGGCAAACGACTATCGCGATATTTATCATATCGAGAACAACACCTGTCCTGAGGTGGTGATGGCATTCTCTATGGAGAACGGACAATTGAACGCTGGTTGGATGCGCGATATGCCATTCTTGGCGTACACCTACTCTGAGTACTTCAATTTTGCTTCTACCCAGTCGGCATGGAACTGCTGCTGCTTGGCTCCTTCCTATGACAACTCAGGTACTGTGAATCCTACTCACGGCTATTCAGAGGGTGCTGTGTGCTTCTTGGATGCTCCTTATAACGACCGCCTTGGTGCCGTCTATGAGCGCTTTAGCGACAAGGATATTCGCAAAGGCAATTACACATGGGACAATGGCAACTACAATGGTATCTTCTTGCGCGGATTGCAACGTGCCGCTTGGGGTACAGGCGATGTGCTGAAGGCAGATGCTGATCGCGATGGTATGGAACTGTATTATGCTGACCAAGTGGGTCAATTCCCCGGTGCAACGACTATCGGTCGCGACTTGGAGCCCGTGATGTCGCCTCGTTGGGGACAAACCAACTCAGGTGTGCGTCTGGTGCGTTACCCTATCTATCCAGAGACCGAAGGCAAGGACTTCCAAGATATCGACGATGTGGAGTTCCGTTGGGCAGAGGTATATTACACATTGGCAGAATGTAAACTGCGTGCAGGCGATGCGCCAGCTGCTGAGCAATTGGTACTCCAAGTGCGCAAACGCTACTTCAAGAACGAGGCGGATGCTAAGGACTATGGTCGTATCAATACCATTGACGAGATTTGGATGCTCGACCAATGGGGACAAGAGTTCCTCAGCGAGGGTCGTCGTCGCCGTACCGACTTGCGCCGTTTTGACAAGTTTACCCAAGGACAGTGGTGGTTCTTCGGCCGCACATCGGATGACGGCGTTAGCTACCCTGCTAAGCGTGACCGCAAATATGAGTGGTTCCCTTTGCCAGCAAGTGCATTGAGTGTAAACCCAGAATTACAACAAAATCCTAACTATTAATATATATACGATTATGAAAAGGTATATAATTTCTATGATGGCATGCATAGCATTGTTGTTTGCAAGCTGCCAACAGGAACAAATAGTATTTGACCACGAGCAACAACAGTTTGCTACCTTGGAAAATGCTATTCTCCTTGAACTTATTGCTCCTATCGGCACCGCTGTGGATGAGGAGATCTATATTATCGGAGCCTTCAACGGCATGGACGAGAAGTCCGTTATTGGCAATGTGGCATGGCAGTTGGAGAAAGCCGAACTCTCTGACAAGAAGTGGGGCATTTACCTCTTCCCTGGCGACTTTGTGGATGGCAAGACATTGGCTGATGGCTTCAGCTTTGTGAGCAAGAAGTCGGGTCTGGAATACACCATTAAGGGCGAACCAGCTACGCACAGCTTGACCGCTAATGTGGGTCAGATGTACAATATCTGGGCAGACCGTTGGGCATCCTATTTCGCAAGCGATGAGGAGCAAGTGCAGCACGATGGACCTGTGGTATATGTACTCGATGAGAGTGGCTTTGGTCAGCTGAACCTCTATATGTGGGGTGATGTGAATGACCTGAATGGCGGTTGGCCAGGTATGGCTGTGACTGGCACGGAGAAAGTCAACGGCATGGAACTCAAGTACTTCGATATAGGTGCAGACAACGAAGGTCTGAGCGAGACACTGATCTTCTCCGACAATGGTAGCAACCAATTGGCGGATTATGGTCCAGTGGTACTCACCAGCAGCGAACCGCTTTACTTGCATATCACCGCTGAGGGTGCGATTGAGGAACTCAATATGGAAAATACCATTGAGCACGATGGTGCAGCTGTATATATTTTGGACGGTATGGAGTGGGGTATGAACACCACCCTCTATATGTGGGGCGAAGTGAATGACCTGAATGGCGGTTGGCCAGGTATGGTTGTGACCGGCACTGAGAAAATAGGCGATTACACCTATATGTACTTCGATATGGGCGAAGCCAATACAGGATTGAATGAGAATCTTATTTTCAGCAACAATGGTTCTAACCAGTTGGCAGATTATGCTTACACCATTGGCGAGAATATTTATCTCTACCTCACCAGCGGAGGTGCTCAACTCATTGAGGACCCTGCTAATCCTGGTGATGTGGTATGGTTTGACCCTCTGGCGCAGCCTGTAGAGCCAAAGGAGGAAGCCGTTATCGACCTTTATATTTACAATGCGACCGTGACCCTTACCCCGCTCAATCTTTATGCATGGGGTAGCAAGGAGGTCTTTGGCGGTTGGCCAGGTGCTGTGGTAGCAGATATGGAGCAAGTGGCTATGCTCAACCTGCCATTGTTGCATACTCAGATTAGCGGATATGTAGGCGATGAGTTCAATCTCATTTTCAACAATAATGCGGGTTCACAATTGGCTGACTATAATGTCAAAGCGGCTGAGACAACCAATGCGTACTATATCAAAGTGACAGACACAGAGGTTACACCACTGAGCCTCGTAGCACAATTGCCAGCGAAATGAGAAAGACAGATTTCATGTTATCACTATTATTGGTGCTTGTAGCAGGCGTATTCGCCTGCTGCAACACCAACAATGGTACGCAAGGTGAAGAACCCGAAGTGCCTCCCACACCGCTGGTGGAGGCCAATAGGATGGTCATTTATGAGTGTAATGAGCGTCTCTTTGCCGAGCAAGATGCTTTTGCGGCGATAGAGGCATATATCCCAACCCTGAAGGAGATGGGGGTGAATGTCCTCTGGCTGATGCCCATTCACCCACGCGGTGAAGGCGATAAGTCAATTGGTTCGCCCTACTGCGTGCGCGATTTTAAGGGTATCGACCCTGCTTTTGGTACGATGGCAGACTTGCAATCGCTGGTCAGCAAAGCGCATCAGAATGGCATGAAGGTCATCCTCGACTGGATTGGCAACCACACCGCATGGGATAATGCATGGGTTTCGGCTCACCCCGATTGGTACACTGGACCACAGACGGGAGACGAGCAACAGTGGGCGGATGTGACTTTCCTCAACTACAATAAACCTGCGGTATGCGATGCTATGCAAGAGGCTATGCTTTATTGGGTGGACGAGGCAGATGTGGATGGCTATCGTTGCGATTATGCACATGGTGTACCCATTGACTTCTGGACGAAGGTGAATGCAGAGATTTTCAAACGCAAGAAAGATGCCATTATGCTCGCAGAGACCAGTGATGTGCGCCTGTGCAATGCAGGATTTAATCTGCTCTATAGCTGGAGTTATATGTATGCTATTGAGGGTTTGTATAAAGGTACGGGTACCTTTGCTTCCCTGCTGTCTGCCAGCAAGTCCGAGTATGAGTCCACGCCTAAGGGTTGCGAGCGTATGCGCTATGTGACGACCCACGATGAGACATCGCAAGTGGCTCCTGCTACGGTGTTCCGCACCGCGAAGGGCGAGTTGTCGGCTTTCTGTCTCACCATTTTCATGGGCGGAGTGCCGATGATCTATTCATCGCAAGATTTGGGGTATATGAATACCATCAATTTCTTCCACTATAATCTATTAGACTTTAAGGGGGAGAATACCACGCGCGATGCGTTGTGCGAGTTAATGAGTGTTTATCATGCTACCGCCACCTTACGTGGTGGTGAACAATCAACAGGTACGCTCAACAGCGATGTACCTTATATCGAATACGAGGCAGGCGATAAGACCTTGCTCGTGATTTGCAACACCTCCAAGAGTGAGCAACAGGTCAAACTACCAATGAAGCACCAAGGCAAAGTAGGCACTGACCTCTTGAGCAAACAGCCTTGCACTTTGGGCAGTGTGACTACTTTGTCCGAATACGAATATCGTATTTATCAATTAGCTAATTAAAATTTAATGATTATGAAAAAATTATTCTTTTTTGTGGCAGCATTAGCACTTGCTATGTCAAGTATGGCTGCAACTCACCATCTCTACATTGACAACCAAACAGGTTGGGAGGCAACAGCGTTGTATGCATGGGCAGATGGCAGACCTGATGTGTTAGGCGGCTGGCCTGGCATTCAAGCCGCAGGTACTGTGGAGAAAGACGGAGTGACCTATTTGGATTTCCAAGTAGATGCCACCGCTTTCCCAGCTAACTTCATCTTCAACAACAATGGTGGTGGTACTCAATTGGGCGACCTCTATCTGGAGGCAGGCGACTACTATCTGGTGGCTGATGCTACCAGTTTGCGCGAAGCAGGTACCAATCCAGAACCTCCTATCGTAGAGAGTGGTACACGTACCATCTATTTGGATGTCAATGTATGGGCAAGCGACAATCCTATTTTTGCTGCATGGGTATGGAATACAGGTGATGCTGATGCTGCGGGCTATCATTTTACGCTTGTAGAAGGCACTATCTATAAAGCAGACATTCGCGACGATGCGACTAATATCATTTTCCTGCGCAAAGACCCAGCAGCTGAGGGTGCTACTACAGGCATATGGGAAGGCGAGTGGAACCGTGCACAAACAGGTATCCCTGCTGATCAAAACCTGTTTACTATCACAGCTTGGGAAGAGCCATGGGGTACATGGAGCACCTATGGTACGGGTGAAGTGCAAGAGAAAGATAACTACAACCTCTACGTTAATAACCAAACAGGTTGGGCAGCGTTCCACTTGTATGCATGGGGCGATAGCGAAGTGTTTGGTACATGGCCTGGTATGGTGGCTACAGAGACTGTCGTAAAAGATGGTTTGACCTATTTGGTATATCCTTTCACAGCAGCAAAGGGGTCTGCTGTAGCTACTTATCATCTTATTTTCCATAATAATATAGGAGAAGGTGTTGAAGGGGATATGCGTCAGTTGTTTGATATCACTGAGGCACGTGATTACTATGTGACTGTGAAGAGCGATGCAGTTCTGGAAGAAAATTATACCGATGTAGAGTCTGTTGTTGCTCCTCAAAGCGAAGCGAAGAAAGTGATTCGCAATGGTCAGATGATGATTGTGCGCGATGGCCGCGTATTCAATATCTTGGGTGCTGAACTCTAATCTATAGATGAAAAAGAGTTTGTTCCTCATATTAGGATTGTTGGCGATGGTGGCTCCATTGTCTGCCGCATGGACGGTGGACTATACGGAGCCATTGTCCGACAACAATCGCGTCATATATGAGTTGAATGTATATGACTTTACGCCTCAAGGCACTTTCGCTGCTGCTGAGCAGCGATTGCCTGAGTTGCGTAAGTTGGGTATAGATATTATTTGGCTAATGCCTATCTATCCGCGAGGTGTGGTAGGCAAGATAGGTTCGTTGGGTAGCCCTTATGCTGTGAAGGATTACAAGGCGGTGAATCCCCATCATGGTACCATGACGGATTTACAGTCGTTTGTGGCTGCGGCGCACGAGCTGGGCATGAAGGTGTGGCTGGACTGGGTACCTAACCATACTGCCAAAGACCATGCTTGGGTGTCTGCTCATCCCGAGTATTACCATCGTGTCAATGAGGTGATTCAGACTCCGCCTTATTTTGGCGATGTATATCAGTTGGACTTTCTGTCTTCTACGGGCTTGGCAGATGCGATGATTGATGCTATGCTTTATTGGGTGAATCAGGCAGATATAGACGGTTTTCGTTGCGATTATGTATCATCCACGTGGATTGGTGCCAAGTTCTTGAAGCGTGCCATTGAGGCGTTGCAGAACAATAGTCGTGGCAAACGCGTAGAGTTCTTGGCGGAAGCGGATTTCTCTGATCCTAATGTGTCGAACTCCTCCAACAATCTCTTCGCAGCTGGTTTTGATTATGATTATGCATGGGGTTTTGCGGACGCCATTAAGTCTGTGGGTAAAGGCAACAATGTCTCGGCACTCATCAATGCCGCCAACTCTATGTTATCTACGCTCACCAACCAGTATAGCCAAATGAGCCGTATGGCCTATATCACCAATCATGACGATATAGGCAATAACTTCAGCGGCAATTATCTAACGGCAGTGGGCAATAATGTGGCTCCGCTGACTGTGATGTACTTCACTTTTTGCGGTATGCCATTGTTGTATAATGGGCAGGAGATAGGGCAAACGAAGATTCTGAATTACTTTGAGCGCAACAGCATTGATTGGAATACGGTGAATGTGCCTTTGGCAAACACTATCCGCGCTTTAGTAGCACTCAAGCATACGCAGCCCGCTTTAGCGGATGGCACTGCGGCAGAGCGCGCTACTACGCGAATATTATCCACCAATCATTCTTCGGTGTTCGCCTTCGAAAAGCAGAAAGGTGACAATCGCGTGGTTGTGGTCATCAGTTTGAGTGATAGTCCTGTGGATGTACGTTTGTCAGGTGTCAGTTCGGGCTCGTATGAACGGGTGATTGATAGTCAGACGATTGGCTCGGGCTTTGCCACTACAACGGTGAGCTTGAATAGTTTCTCAACTATTCATTTGGAGGGCAAAGGGTATCATGTATATACTAGCGATATGGCACCAGCACCAGTTACTACCTACCATATCTATATCAACAATCAAACGGGTTGGAGTCAAACGGCTCTGTATGCGTGGGAGAATGGTCGAAATGATATTTTGGGCGGTTGGCCTGGTATTCGACCTGTGGGTACGGTCAATAAGAATGGCGTTACATATCTCGATTTTCCCGTAGAGGTGTATGTTTTTCCTGCTAACTTTATATTTAATAACAATGCAGGGGGCAAACAACTGCGCGATATTTATCTCTCTCAGGTGGGTAATTACTACCTCACTGCCACCAGCGATGCGATTACGCAAGATGATTTCTCTACTGCTGTTAACCAGGCAGTAATAGAAAATCAAACCCGTAAATTCATTCACGACGGACAACTTTTCATTACCCGCGAGGGGGTGAACTATACAATATTAGGTAACAAACAATAAATATTTATATGCTTATGAAAAAATTACTATTTTCGATTCTTTTGACTATGGCTTCTGCTATAGCAATGAATGTTAGTGCAGGTACTCGCACTATATATTTAGATGCGAATATATGGAACACAGGCGATGCAATTTTTGCAGTGCATGTGTGGAATACAGGCGATATAGACGCGCAGGGTTATCAACTTACTCATGTGGAAGGCAGTATTTATACCGCAGAAATTCGCGATGATGCTACCAATGCAATATTTGTTCGCAAAGACCCAAACGCAGAAAATACTACTATTGATGTTTTTGCTGGTGAATGGAATCGCTCAGGGACAACTATTCCAAGTGACAAGAATCAATATAAGATTACAGCATGGCATGAGAATAATGATGATTCTAAACCATCTATTGGCGAATGGAGCGTATATGGTGTAACTCCAGAACCCGAACCAGTCGGTACTCGCACTATATATTTAGATGCGAACATGTGGAACACAGATGATGCTATCTTTGCTATTCATGTATGGAAGAATGAATC
Source organism: Paludibacteraceae bacterium (assembly GCA_045579505.1). Taxonomy (GTDB): domain Bacteria; phylum Bacteroidota; class Bacteroidia; order Bacteroidales; family Paludibacteraceae; genus Colicola. The sequence continues at coordinate 11,002 of JAZNMH010000027.1, read as the reverse complement.
CGATGCAACGGATTATAATCTGACCCATATAGAAGGCAGTATTTATGAAGTAGAAATTCGTGATGATGCTCCGTATGCTATTTTTCTACGTAAAGATCCCAATAATGTGGATGTCAATAATGTTTGGGTAGGCGAGTGGAACCGCTCGGAAACAACTATTCCAAATGATAAAGATCAATATCGTATAACAGCATGGAAAGTAGATGAAAATTGTACTCCCAATGAAACAACAACATGTCCTTCTGCTGGTGAATGGAGTATGTATATGCCTAATCAACCATCAACAGAAACCGTATATGAGCGAGAGGTAAGAGTCGGTTATTATGGCACAATCTGTTTGCCATTCTCCTCTAATAACATCACGGGTGTAACGCTCTATAGCATTGCAGGTCAAACGGAAGATGGCAATGGCTTGTACCTTGATTCCGAAAGCGAATTGCAAGCAGGCGTACCTTATTTCTTCTTGGCGAACAGTACAAAGTTGGTGGTAACTGCTACAGGCGAAAGTACCTTTACCCCAAATGCCGACCATTGGTATCCAAGCGGCAATGGTTTGGTAGGATATATTAACGATGGACAAGAGGAGTATATTCCACAAAACTTGTATCACTATATGCTTAAGGATAATGGTTTATATCAAGTAAATTCTATAGCCATCGTTCGTTCTAATTATGCCTATGTGAATTGGAGTGCTGTACCTACTACAACAGCAGAATTGGCTCCTGGTCGTCAGCGCCTTGTGATAGGTGCGCAACATACAACAACAGGTGTGGATAATATAGAACAAACGATAACTCCAACCAAGATATTGCGTGATGGACAGTTGTTGATTATCCGTGACGGACAATTATTCACAATCACAGGTCAAATGGTTAAATAATGAGAAAGGAGGATATGATGAAAAAGCAATATATGGCTCCTGCCACCATGATGGTAGAAATAGGATGCACTACACAGTTACTAAGTGGTTCTGCCCCTGATTTGTCGAAGACAGGTTATACCAACCCTCTCCCAGATCATTACGCAGACTGATTAACAATCTTAACAAAAGAAAGAAGGAATTCCATTTTTCGGGATTCCTTCTTTTTTTCTTAGCGCATGTTAGCCAAGCAACGCCTTGCACCCTTCTATCAAATCGCGGTAGGTGGCTTCGAAGTCGCCTGTGTACCATGGATCGGCTACATCTCGGTTCAATAGACGACGAATCTTGGGTTGAGGAAGTGCGGCATCGCGCTGCATAATCTCCTCGCCCAAGACGCGGCGGAGGTTGCGGATATTGTAGTCCTCCATGCAGAGAATCATGTCAAAATTCTCATAATCCTCGCGTGTAATTTGGCGTGCAGCATGGCGCGTGAAGGGTACACCGTGTGCTGACAAACAGCGTTTGGCTGGCGGATAAATATCATTGCCAATCTCCTCGCGTGAAGTAGCGCAGGAGTCAATGATATATGTCGTATCTTGCGCCACCATATGGCGCATAATCATCTCTGCCATCACGCTGCGGCAGATATTGCCATGACAAACAAATAGAATCTTTTTCATTGTTTCTTTTCTTTTGCTTTGGGAACCACAAACCCCACAACGATACAACCTATCAGTCCTGCTATACCCACGATAATATCTATCGTGCGATTAGGAATAAAGAATACGATAGAGATACTGACCATTGTCGCCATTAAGGCTATAATATAGAGGCGCTTGCGTGTGGTCAGACCGCCTTTCTCTTTGTAATCACGGATGTATTTACCCAAGAAGGATTGCAGTAGCCATGCTTGCAGGCGCGGTGAACTCTTGTAGAAGCACCACGAGGCAAGCAATACAAAGGGTGTGGTGGGCAAACCAGGCACCACCACACCTATCGTCCCTAAGATAACCGCAATACACCCTGCTACAATGAAGAATACGCGAGCATAGGTGTGGCGTGGTTGGGGATTCTTCATTATTTCTTTACGAATGTGAAAGGAATACCACTAAATGATACATATACTTCGGTGGCAGAAAGCACTTGGAACACTCCGCAGGTGTTCAGACCGATATATTCTGCCAATTCTGGGTGCTCCTCAAGATTGTGTGGTACTACGGCGCCCATGCCAGCTACTGGGCAATAATACATGTCGCCCTTTACTACGCCAGACTGTTTCTTACCTTCTTTATCAATCGTTTGGTAGTAGATTTCTGTTTTATTCTCCTGGGTCACAACGATGGTAATAGATGCCACTGCGGCATTCCAGCTCCATTCGCCTTGCAAAGATTTAGGCATGTTTTGTGCTTTAGGTTGCTTGGTGAAGACATACATTTCGCCTATATCCTCCAATGTCATGGTCATAGGATTGGTGCTGGCTATCACATGACATTTGCCCTTGTAGTAGTCTGTTGTTACAAAGCCGCTTCCTGTCTCCTGATTGAAACTGCTCAAGGTGCCCATAGAACCGATTTGTTCGTTGAACATCTCATCTATGTTAATCATTGTCACAACGTTTGTCCCTTTTGAGTCTTTTGGGTACACCAACAAGTCTATTCCCATATCATTAATACGATTGGATTTCCACAATCCGACCATGTTGATGGTTGGTTTAGGACGAACACCGCGATAGAACAGCACGGTACCTTCCACCATTGTGAGGGCGAGGGTAGAGTCAGAGGTTGCTCTCAGTTGTATACTCTTGCCCGCTCCAATGAGTTTGCCTTTGCCTGTTGTAGCATCGTATGTCAGCGACATAGCTTGCTCCTCGGGGTCTTCTTCGGTAAAATACGTAATGAGCGAAGCGCTGGTTGCATCGGTGATATCCAGTCCGTACCATTGGTTAGGTTCGTGACTTGCTGCTTCCCAGTATCCTTTGATATCCTCAGGATAGGTAGTTACCGTTTTTTGTTGACAGCTGGTTGCTATCAGTGCCACAACGAGTGTCAGTGTGGCGAGGTGCAAAATCTTTTTCATACTCTTTTAATCTTTTTATTGTTTACAGATAATACTTGCTGCGTTATTGGGTGCCGATTCTATGCCTAAAATGGCATGAATCTGCTGGTACTCATGGAGCATTTGCTCGCGGTACGCGGTGTCATGGAGTAGGCATTTTAGCTCTTTTTCTACATTAGCTTGTGTGAATCGACTGGCGACTAACTCTTGTATCACTTCTTTTCCTGCGATGATATTCACCAAGGTGAAGTGCTTGATTTTGAACATGATAGGTTTGAGTATCCATTCCAGATACTTGCTTCCTGCCACATGATATACTGCCGTTTGTGGACACCCGATAAGGGCTGTCTCGAGGGTGGCAGTACCCGAATTAACCACTGCTGCTGTGGCTTCAGAGAGCAGTGTGTAGGTGTCGCGTGTTAAGGTCTCGCCTTGCAGGTAAGGCGCATAAAACGAGTCCTCTACGCCTGGTGCTGCGGTCACTACTACATGGTATTGATCGCCAGCCACTTGTCGCGCTGCTGCCAACATTGTCGGCAGGCAATGACTGATTTCGCTACGACGTGAACCTGGCAGTATGGCAATAGTGGGAGATGGGCGAAGAGTCATAGTGGATGAGCGGAAGGCTCTGATACAATCAGCGGTGGGGTTGCCCACATATTGACATGTATAGCCATACTTGGCATAGAAGGCAGGTTCGAAGGGGAATATACCCAATATATCGTGCGCATATTTTGCTATTTGGTGTACGCGCCACTCTTTCCATGCCCATATCTTTGGTGGAATATAATATACAATTCGCGTATTTGGCAAATGCTGATAGCAGAACTTAGCAATTCGCAGGTTAAACGAAGGATAGTCAATCAGTATCAGTGTATCGGGCTCTTCTGCGAGAAGTGCTTGCTGAGCAATGCGCATGTTTCGGCGAACTTTATGCAGATTGGCAATCACTGCCACAAATCCCATGTATGCCATATCGCGATAGTCCACACGAATATCGCAGCCCTTCTCGCGCATTTTGTCGCCGCCCAATCCCACAAAAAACGCTTGCGGATCTTTTGCCCGCAATGCTTTCATCAGATTCGAACCATGTAGGTCGCCCGATGCTTCTCCTGCTATGATAAAATATTTCAACTTCCTAATTCAAAATTCTTAATTCCCCTTATGCCATCAGTGCAATACTGGCAATTAGGTAGGGTAGTGCGCCTATCAATACGCCTTTCGCCAGTTTCCACACCTCCATGGTGTAGAACACAAATAGTAGCGCCAAATTGGGGAATATGCCTACTTGCATAATCTTGCCTAATATAGGACCCATCATATCCATACTGAGCGTTTCAAAAGTGTACCACAAGTTGAAACGCTCAATGTATATGTATCCCACTATGGCGGGTAACATTAGTCCCAGTAGGATTCCAATCCAATATTTATCAAATCTCTGCGTAGGCAGTTTGGTCAATTGTGCAGGGGTGTACACTGACGTAATGGTTTTCCATTGCCCAAATGTCGGTATCCTCTGCTTCGGGTTCCATATTTACAAATTCCCCAGCCAGCCAATAATACTTTTCGCCGTTCTCATTCACGCGTTCTTCCATTTCTTTGTGCCAGAATCCGCGGCATTGGCGAGTCCAACGCACCCCTTGCAGTTCGCCCACAGGTGCATTGATGTTGTAGCATACGCCGTATGGCATGCCTTCTTCTATGAGGTGGCGGGTCAGTTCAAGGATATAGGTCTCCAAATAACTAAAATCAGCATCCATGCTGTGGTCATCAATCGAGTATCCTATTGATGGGATACCATGCTCTGCTCCTACAAACACTGCTCCCATAGTACCTGAATAGATGACGTTTATCGCGGCGTTCGAGCCGTGGTTGATACCGCTGGCGAGCAGATTGATACGTGCAGGATCGCCATCGAACAGCACATCCAATGCCAGTTTCACGCAATCACTGGGCGTGCCGTTGGTGGTATATACAGTGGCGTTTTTTTGCCATTCTTCGCTGCCCCAAAGAGGGTCATTGAGTTCGCGTAGATATAGTGGTTGTAGGGGAGTGATGGCATTGCTCATACCGCTTCGTGGCCCATCTGGGGCAACCACTGTTACGTGCCCCAGTTGGGTCAAGATGCGTGTGAGCATTAGGATGCCTTTGGCTCCCCAGCCATCATCGTTGGTTATCAGTATTTCCATTATCCTACTACTGCCCAAACTACATGAATCACTTTCTTTGCCAAGGCATCTGCTTCTTCCATTGTAGCAGCCTCTGAATATACGCGGATGATTGGCTCGGTGTTTGATTTACGCAGGTGTACCCATCCATCTGCAAAGTCAATCTTCACACCGTCCTTATCGTTGATACGTTCGCCTGCATATTTCTCTTTCACTGCCTCCAGCACTTTGTCCACATTAATCTCTGGGGTGAGGTCAATACGGTTCTTCGAGATGCAATAGTCTGGGAAAGTAGCGCGCAGTTCGCTCACTTTGCAGCCTTTCTGTGCCAAGCTGCTGAGGAACAATGCTATACCTACCAATGCATCGCGACCATAGTGGCTGGCTGGATAAATTACACCGCCATTGCCTTCGCCGCCTATCACAGCGTTGGTGCGTTTCATTTCTGTAGTTACGTTTACCTCGCCCACAGCACTTGCGCTATATGAACCACCATGTTTTGCGGTAACATCGCTCAGCGCGCGTGTGGAAGACATGTTGCTCACTGTGTTACCAGGTGTATGGCTCAATACATAGTCTGCCACGCTGACCAATGTGTATTCTTCGCCGAACATCTCGCCATTCTCGCAGATGATTGCCAAGCGGTCCACGTCAGGATCCACCACAAAACCTACATCTGCTTTGCCCTCACGCATGAGGTCAGAGATTTCGGTCAAGTTTTGTGGGATTGGTTCTGGGTTGTGCGCGAAATGACCTGTTGGCTCGCAGTTGAGTTCGATGATATTCTTCACGCCCAATGCTTTCAAGATAGCAGGAATAGCCACACCGCCAATCGAGTTCACGCAGTCAATAGCCACGGTGTAGTTCTTCGCTTCAATTGCTGCTTTGTCCACCAATTCCAGTGCCATCACGTCTTTCACGTGGTCTTCCAAGTAGTCACGACGGGTAATCTTGCCCAAGTCATCTACCTCAGCAAAGTTAAAGTCCTCTGCCTCAGCGATTGCCAGTACTTCTTTGCCTTCTTGGTCATTGAGAAACTCACCTTTTTCGTTCAGCAGTTTCAGGGCGTTCCATTGTTTTGGGTTGTGGCTGGCGGTCAAGATGATACCACCTGCGGCGTTCAAGCCGGTTACTGCCAATTCGGTGGTTGGAGTCGTTGCCAAACCGATATTAATAACATTATAGCCCATACCAATCAAGGTACCGCATACCAGTTGGTCCACCATCTCGCCACTCAAACGAGCATCTCGACCAACGACGATAGTCTTGTTGTCTGGAATCATTGCTTTACGTTGTGTAGCATACGCTGCGGTGAAACGCACCACATCCACTGGGCTCAAGCCCTCGGCTACGCGACCACCGATAGTGCCGCGAATACCTGAAATACTTTTTACAAGTGCCATAGTATTAGAATCGTTTAATTTGAATTTTCATGTCATATCCACGAGGAATCACATTGCTATTGTCATCCGTGTTTCCCAATCGACTGGGGCAGATGATTTTGCATTGTGCGCCGGAGTATTTCATATGTTCCAATGCAATCTGCCAACCTGTGCATGATGCTGCGGTGGAAACCATGTATTGCAGTTCGGTAGGTTTGGGTTGGTCATCCGAGTTCCAGAAACGTGTGGTGTCTGCGTATGCATCCAATGTGTATTGGATATAGCGTAAATTGACTTTATCTTTGGGCTCCAATGCAGGTTTGGTGGTATCGCCTACTTCCACGAGGTGGAAATAATAGTTGTCATAGTCGGGCACTTTCCAATACACTTTGTCACCCCATTCGGTGGGTTTCTCTGTCACTACCTTTATCCCTTGACGGGCAATGAAGTTCTCTATCAGTTTCTGCTCTTCTTTGAGCGCATTGGAGTAGGTGTTGTTGTTGCAACTTGCCAGCACGGCACCTACCAATAGCAAAATATAAATACTTATCTTTCTCATTCTTTGTTGATTGTCAGTGTGATAACTAAGTTTGTATAGGGTTTAATTAGTTGTGTTCCTTCTATTCCGTACGCGGTGTACCATGGGGCTACAATGCGCATTTGCTCGCCTCTACCCATTTGTTTGAGACTGCGATTGATAGCCACGGGCAGGTCGCCGCTTCCCACGGTGAATATATCATCTATGTCGGCCAACATTTGTCCATTGAGTTCTGCCATTTGCAGGTGGATACTCGCTGCATCGCCTGCTTGCAGCGAGTCTGCATATAGGTTAATGGTCTTGCTGTACCAAAAGCCAAACTCATCCAGCGCGTATGTGGTGCTATCGTTCTTCACCCAATTGCTGCACGCTTGGTCGGCGGCGCTGGCCATTTGCATGTTGAACGCCATTTGTGCCATGAGGGCGGAGTCGGGTTCTTGTTTCTCGCTCAATCGGCGCACGGGTTGTGGTTGTTGCGTACAACCCACCATGACCAATAGCCCATAGCCCATCACTAATAGCCTATAGCCAATACCTAATCGCCTCATCGCCTCACTTCGCTATGCGCAGCAGATATTGTCCGTATTGTGTTTTCTCCATCGCTTTGCCCAATGCGCGGAGCTCATCGGTGCTAATCCATCCTTGACGCCATGCAATCTCCTCAATGCAACTCACATAGAAACCCTGACGGTTCTGAATCGTCGCAATGAAGTTGCCTGCATCCAGCAGGCTGTCGCAGTTGCCCGTGTCCAACCATGCGAAACCGCGCTCGAACAGTTTCACTTGCAACTTGCCTTCTTCCAGATACACTCTGTTCAAATCGGTGATTTCGTATTCGCCGCGTGCGCTTGGTTGCAGTACGGCTGCCTTGTCGCAAACGGTGGAGTCATAGAAGTATAGACCGGGGATAGCATAGTTGCTCTTTGGCTCTTTGGGTTTTTCCTCCAGCGACAATACTTTGCCTGTCTCATCAAACTCCACCACGCCATATGCGGTAGGGTCTTGTACCTCGTAGCCAAAGATACATGCACCACAATCGCCACTTTCCACTTGCTTCACCGCATCGCGCAACATTTGTCCGAAGTGCTGACCATAGAACATGTTATCGCCCAAAATCAAGCATCCTGGCTCTCCGTTCAAAAACTCTTTGCCCAACACGAACGCTTGTGCCAAACCGTTAGGTACTTCTTGAATCTTATATTCAAATCGCATGCCGAGACGGCTACCATTACCCAACAGTTCCTCAAACATTGGCAAGTCGCGAGGGGTAGAGATAATCAGTACTTCGCGAATACCTGCACGCATCAGTGCGGACAAAGGATAATAAATCATCGGTTTGTCATACACGGGCATGATTTGTTTGCTGATTGCCTTGCTCAGTGGGTACAATCGTGTGGCGCTACCGCCTGCCAAAATGATTCCTTTCATAATTGCGTAGTTTTATTGCATTTGGGCGCAAAGGTACAAAAAAAATCGCATATATGCAAATATGCGATTGTTTTTTTACTTTTTTAGCCTTTTATAATGCGGCTATTACTTCTATTTCCACCAAGCCGCCTTTGGGCAATGCGGCTACGGCTACGGCGCTGCGTGCTGGGAAGGGGGCAGTAAATAGGGTGGAATACACTTCGTTCAGCACAGCAAAGTTTGCCATATCGGTCAGGAAGACGGTGGTTTTGATTACGTGACTTGCATCTGTGCCTGCGGCTTTCAGTATGGCTGCTACGTTTTTGACGGCTTGTTCGGCTTGACTACGAAAATCTTCGCCTGCGAACTCCCCTGTAGCGGGATCGATGCCTAATTGTCCACTTGCAAACAGCATGCCGTTTGCCTTAACTGCTTGACTATAAGCACCAATTGCAGCAGGTGCCTCTACTGTTGAAATAATCTCTTTCATATATTCTCATTAAATCGTTAAATCATTAATCGTTAATCACTCCACTGTCACGGGCAATTCTCCTACTGCCTCAATCTCGCCTGTCAGCACTTTCGCAGCGGCTTTTTGGTTGCTTTCGCTGTCTTTGTATGCTACCAGCAGACCGCCCAATTCTTCTTTCCATGGCAGGTCGCTCAATCCGTATGGGCTGCCGTAGTGTACCAATACGGGGTGGTGTTTTTTCACGAGGCTTTCCAATGCTTTCACATGTTCTTCGGCTATCAGGTCTTTGCGCGAACGTCCGCGTGGGTCGTGGCATGCCAGGATAACGATGTCATAATCAGCCAATTGCTTCTCCACTGCGGCAATGTCCTTCTTGCTGCTCTTCTTGTCCAACGCAAAGTAATGCACCTTTCCTTCTTGCCTTTTCGCCTTATCGCCTCCTCGCCTCATTGCCTCTTTCAGCAAATGCTGATACATCAGTGTGGTCGAATCCACCATGCCTGTCTCGGGGTTGTAGCCAGATAGTCCTTCTATATCTCCGTATTCGCGATGCATAGGAATACGTTTGGCGTTGTATGCCACGTAGGCAATCTTCTTTGTCATGTCGATTGGTACGATACCTAACTTATTGTCCACCAATGTCATACTCTGATCAGCCATTTCTTGAATCAATGCTATGTGTTCGGGCTTTTTCACGCGTTCTGCTATGTTGGTGGTATCTACTGTTGGGTCGTAGTTTCTCTCCAGCATGCCGAAGCGTGCTTTCAGTCTTAGTGTCTTGCGCACGCGCTCATTCAAATCCTCTATATCACATTCTCCGCTCAGCATGGCCTCTTCCAATCGGTCTATGGCAGCAATGATGTCGCCAGGCTTCAGCAATATATCCACCCCGGCTTTGTATGCTGCTAAGGCTATCTCAGCCGATGTCATGTTCTCGCTCACGCCTTTCATGGTCAGGGCATCTGTCACGATGATACCATTAAAGCCTAATTCTTCTTTCAGCAGTCCCGTTACGATAGGATAGGATATAGATGATACTGCGCTGTCCAGGGCGGGGATATGCAGGTGTCCCATCATCACCATTTCTACGCCGTGCTTGATTTGGTCGCGGAAGGGGTACAACTCCAATGAGTCCAAACGCTCTCTGCTAAAGGGCAATACGGGCAATCCTTTGTGCGAATCCACCTCTGTGTCGCCATGTCCAGGAAAGTGTTTTGAGCAGGCTATCAGTCCGCCATCCTGCATGCCTTTCATGTATGCACGACCGTATGCTGTCACTTTGTCGCGGTTCTCGCCAAAGGAGCGTGCGTGGATGACGGGGTTCTTTGGATTGACATTTATATCCACTACGGGAGCGTAGTTGATATGTATGTTTGCCATTTGGCATTGTTCAGCCACGGCTAATCCCATTTCGTAAATCAGTGAGTCTGAGGGCAATGCGCCCAATTGCATTTGTTGTGGGAAGAATGGGAACTCGCCAAAGCGCATTGATGGACCCCATTCGCCATCTATGGATACCAACAATGGTATTTTCGACATTTCTTGCAATTGGTTCATGCGGGTGAGGAAGCGTGGAAGGCTATCTTGTATGATGAGCAGTCCGCCTATGCCTTCTATGCCCACCAATGTGTCTGTCATTAGGGCGTGTCCTTCCGAGAATATGTAACTGTCTGTTTGTGAAACGATTAGTTGAGCCACTTTCTCTCTTGTGGTCATTTTCTTGAGGGTACGTTCCACTTGACGTTCCATACGATTGATGGCGCGTTCTTCACTTTTGCCGCTCCAAACGACACTTGCAAAAAACAGAAGCATGGCACAAATGCCGCAGATCTCTTCAATTTTCTTGTTTTTCATGGTTCTTTATCTTAATTCTTAATTTTCGATTCTTGATTCCCGCTTCCCGCTCTCCGCTTCCCGATTCAAAATTCCCCACAAAGGTACTGCTTTTTTTTGAAACCTGCAAATATCTGCACGGAATTTTATAGCGCAGCCCCCCTCGCACCTTGTATGTTCCGATACATACCCGATACATACCCGATACATACCCGACACATACCCGATACATACGTATACCCCATGAATACTCCATGAATACCCCATGAATACCCCACGAATACC
>JAZNMH010000026.1:0-85844 GCA_045579505.1 Paludibacteraceae bacterium | reverse complement strand
CAAACCAAATGCCGCTCGATCAACTCGCCTTCAAGGGGCAAAGCAAGTACAAGACCTTGCGTCAGTACGTTTGGCACATTTGCTCGGAGGAGTACGACAAGCAGAACGCGTAAGGCGCAAAGCGCCAGTTGAGAGAACGCTTCGCTATAGTTCGCTCGCTATGCTCGCTGTAGATCGCTTCGCTGGAGTTCTTTGGAGTACTACAGCCCGAAGGGCGTTCTACAGGGCATAGCCCGAACTACCAACTACAGCCCGAAGGGCGCTCCCATCTCCTCTAACCTCAATTAAGATGAAACGCTTACAACTCATTATCGCTACTGCAATGTGCACCTTCGGGTGCGCATTGCTTACCGCTGGACTCGTCTGCCCACCATTAGGCGAGATACACCATTCGCTCCTTATCGCCTTCGGCGAGATACTGACCTTCAGCGGCTCGCTGATAGGAATTGATTACAAATACCGATACAAAGAGTAAAAATCTCCCAAGAAAATTATGTATATACGATTGATTAGAAATGAGCCACAAGGCAACGCTATCACTGGACACATGCTGGTGGATGGACAGTGGTGCTGTGATACCCTTGAACATTGGGAATATGCCATTCCTAAAGGATTCTATCGCGTGCGACTGACACAGTCCCCACGCTTCAAGGAACTGCTGCCACTATTGGACCATGTGATAGGTTATGCACGCGATCCGCACAATGGCAAACCACGGACAGGCATCCGTATTCATGCCGGTAATACCATAGATGATACCACTGGATGTATCCTCGTGGGAAAGGCAAGCCAACAGAGACTACTATCTTCGCGCCAAACACTCAACGAGTTGCGCGAATATCTATTGACCAATCAAACAATGCATCCCTATGAAGAAATGTATATCGACATTATCGAGCCCGATCGGTATCCTGATGCTGATGTGCCTTGTCCTCGTGAGTTGCAGCAGCATATCATCGATGGGCAACAAACACAACAATGCTATGAGCAGTACCTGCAAAATAAACGCCGAGCGCAAGCAGCAAAAGGACAGCGTACTGGTAATGGTGAAGGATAGCACTTTTCAGTCAGAACGGCAGCAAGGTGACACCATTTATCGGGAACGCATCGTCTATCGCGACCGCACAGCGTACCGCGACCGTTGGCACGAACGAATCGTACAAGATACCGTGGTGTTGAGAGACAGTATCGTGCAGATAGTCGAAAAACCTCCGCAGGCATACGTGCCGAAGTTCTACAAATGGAGCACCGCCGTATTGTGGATCATCCTCGCAGCAGGGATAGTCTATATGGCGCTTCGCTGGAAAATACGCTGCCTATAACTACAAAAAAGCCACTTTGTCCATTGCGACAGAGTGGCTTTTCTATATGCAGATACGGTCTGTTTAGTCGTAGAGCAGGGTGTAGATCTTGTCGGGAGCGAAGACCTCGTTGGCAAGGTCTTGCAATTGAGTGGGGGTGATTTGTTGCACTTTGGCGAAAGTCTCACGCCATGCAGGCGCATGGTGATGATAGAGCATCTGCTTGGCCATTGCCAACGCATTGTTCTCCTGATTCTCCGCCGAGATAGCCATCTGACCCTCTAACTGGCGCAAAGCGCGTAGGAGTTGGGTAGAGGTGAGAGTAGTATCGCGCAACTGCTGGAGTTCCTTGTGGCAGAGCTCCAGACATGCATTTTTGTGCTGTGGCTCACACGCGAGGTAAATGTTCCAATAACCCGTATCGCTCAGCGGCACTGCCTGCGAGTCGATATTGTACACCAGTCCATACTTCTCGCGCAGACTCAGGTACAAGCGGCTGGACATACTGCCTCCGCCCAAGATATTGTTGAGCAGATACATGGTCAGCTGCTTGGGATGGCCGATAGGGTAGGCATGCGAACCGAGCATAATGTGCGTCTGGTGGGTGTGGCGGCGGTAGGTGCGGCTATAGGCAATAGGCGATTGGCTATAGGACGCTTCGCTATGGGTTATTGGCGATGAGGCGATAGGGCGATAAGGTGAAGAGGCGAGGAGTTCTTTTTCGGCTGCGGATATTACTTGCTGGGTGCTGACATTACCCAGCACGAAGAGCACCATGCGTTCGGGACGATAGTGCTGTTGCATCCAGTTTAGTGCAATATCCGGCGACTTGGAGATACGGCGCAGCGTTTTCTTGGTGCCAAGGATAGGCATAGCCAACGAACTGCCCTCAAAAATCATGTTCTCGAAGTCATCGTAGATGAGTTCGCTGGGCGAATCGTTGTAACTCTCAATCTCATCCAGGATGACAGTGACCTCCTTGTCGGTCTCCTTCTTGCTGAAAGAAGGATGGAGCACCATATCCGCGAGCAAGTGCAGCGTCGTGCGGAAATGATTGCTCAAGGTAGCCGCGTAGAAAGTGGTCTCTTCCTTAGTGGTGTAGGCATTGATCTCGCCACCGATGCCCTCAATATGATTAATGATCTGGCGAGCCGTATAATGCTGGGTGCCTTTGAAAACGCAGTGCTCGATATAATGCGCCATGCCATTCTCCTCAGGAAGTTCATGGCGCGTACCCGCACCGACCATGATTCCCACATATACAACAGGAGATGTGGTCTTACGGTGCACAATCTGCACCCCATTGGGTAAATTATGATAAAAAGTTTCGCTCATTTCTTAATAAAAACAAAGTTTTTGCAATTTTTCTTGCGTATGTGTAATATTTTTACTAATTTTGCAGCCGATTTCAGCGGCATTGGCGGAATTGGTAGACGCGCTAGACTTAGGATCTAGTTTCGAGAGGAGTGAAGGTTCGAGTCCTTTATGCCGCACTTCGGGTCGTAAGACCCGATTTTTGTATCAAAAATACAACCAATAACAAATATTAACTATCAATTATCAACTGTTTATGAAGATTAAATCCATTCTTATGCTGGCGGTCGTTGCTTTCGCCCTTAGTAGCTGTTTCAACAACACCGGCTTACAATCAACACCTATACTGCGTGTGTACAACGGATATGTCAATCCTCAGTTTGTGGGTGATTCGCTCGTTGGTGCTGAAGATACACTCCGTTATCGCATTAACAGTGAATTGGGTATGCAGTATACAGATACCGTGCATCTCGGCGATACCATCGTGTTCCCAAGCACGTATGAATCTTACATGAATAACCTGGTCAGCATTCGTGCTACCGTAGATACCGTTCGCGTGCATCTGTGGTTCGACATCGATAAGAATGATAATGCATTGATGACCGATTCCAAACCCGAGAAAGGGGTTATCTTCTTCAAACCTATGTACAATATCGCTGTATTCCCTATCTATGTTGTGCCACAGGAAGTGGGCGCACACGCTATCAAAATCACGGTGACCAGCGATTCGCAGTTCCCAGAAAGCAATACTATATTTACCATGCCAGTGGTAGCCGCTAAAGAAGACTAATCATGCTTTTTGGCTTCTTGCCAAAGGGCTTCCATCTCGTTGAGGGTCATGTCTTTGAGAGACAGACCCTTTGCTTTTGCCTGTTGCTCAATGTAGTTGAAACGACGGATGAACTTAGCATTGGTCTTCTCCAGTGCATTGTCAGGGCGAATCTTATACAAACGTGCAGCGTTCACCATAGCGAATAGCAAGTCGCCAAACTCCTCCGTGGCTTTCTCCTCGTCCATATTCTCCACTTCTGCCTCAAACTCAGCGATTTCCTCTTTCACCTTTGCCCATACATCCTCGCGTTTCTCCCAATCGAAGCCCACGTTAGCCACTTTATCCTGGATACGATATGCCTTAATGAGGGCTGGCAATGCCTCTGGAATACCGCCAAGAACGGTTTTGTTGCCATCCTTCTCCTTGAGCTTGACTTGTTCCCACATCTCGCATACCTCTTTGGCGTTATTGGCGGCATATTCGCCATATACATGTGGGTGGCGGAAAATGAGTTTGTCGCAGATCTTGTTGCATACATCAGCCATGTCGAATGCTCCTATCTCGCTACCAATCTTGGCATAGAAAACCACATGTAGCAATACATCGCCCAGCTCCTTGCTGATCTCGTTCATGTCGTTTTGCAATAGCGCCGTAGCGAGTTCGTAGGTCTCCTCTATGGTGTTCTGACGCAGGCTCTCGAAAGTCTGTTTTCTGTCCCAAGGACATTTCTCACGCAGTTCGTCCATGACCGTCAGCAGACGGTCGAAGGCTGCCAGTTGTTGTTCTCTACTATTCATATTCAAAATTCTTAATTCAACATTATCCATTTGGGCGTAGGTGAATTGCTGCCAGCAGTCGCCGAGTATCATGATGCGGCTATCGCGGCTGAGCATCAAGTCCAGTTCGATATGGCGATGACCAAAGATATAATAATCGTGGTGATTGCCCATTTGCTCTTGCTCCTTGGCAAAGAGTACCAGTTCCTCCTTTTCCTCTCCCTTATAAGGACATGGGCGAGCCAACTCCTTCAGGCGGCTGTTCTTCGCCCACTCATAGCCAAAAGCATTGCCCAAAGCGGGAGGTATAAGACGGAAGAGGCATTGCAAAATGGGGTTGTGAAACACAGCGCGCAGGAAAATGAATTGGCGAATCTTCTTTTGCACTTTCTGCGGCAACTGTTGCAGGTAGTTGCTGGGGACAAGTCCATCGCCATGGGCGAGGAAGAGTTTTTTGCCATTAATGACCACACTCTGAGGCTTGCGGTGGACCACTACGCCCGTCTCCTTCTCTAACCAACCAAAGGTCCATATATCGTGATTGCCAATGAAGAACTGCACGGCGATGCCTTTGTCGGTGATGGCACGGAGCGTTTGTAGGAAAGGACGATACTGCTCCTTGCTCCTGTCGCGCCAGAAATACTCGCACCAGAAGTCAAAGATATCGCCCAATAGGTAGATGGCAGTAGCATCTCTTGCCATGCTATTGAGCATGTCAATCAGGGTCTGCTGATGAGCCTCGGGGTTATCAATAGCCCTCGAACCCAAATGGGCGTCGGAGAGGAAGTAGATCATTGTGGGGTGTAGAGTGGTGTAGCGTTGTGTAGAATTGTGTAGAGTTGTTTATAGAAAGCCGAGTTCGAGTTTGGCTTCTTCGGACATCATATCCTTGTTCCATTCGGGTTCAAAGACAATGTTTACATTTACGGTGTCAATGCCATCAATAGACCCTACCTTCTGCTTCACATCCTCCACGAGGAAGTCAGCCGCAGGACAGTTGGGGGCGGTGAGGGTCATATCTATCGTGCAGACTTTCTCTTCTGAGAGGTCAATGCGGTAGATGAGTCCTAATTCGTATATATTGACAGGTATCTCTGGATCATAGACCGTCTTAATCATACGGAGTACCTGCTCCTCAAGTTCTAAAAATTCGTTCATATGGGTTTGTCGTGAAATATCGTGCAAAGATACTGCTTTTTGTGGATATACGCAAGAGAAATGCCGATTTTTCTTTAGTCACAGAGCGAAAAGAGGTCTGCACGTGGATTAACCAACATGACAGGCACTTGGCTATGGCGAATGACATAGTGCTCGGGCGGGCCAAAGAGCCAATCATCCAGCCCATACTCGCGGCTGGCGGTGAGGAGGATAAGAGAAGGATATTGGTGATTGGCGGCTATTGGCAATTGGTGCAATTCTTTGTGAATATGGAAACTATCGCCTTTGGCTACGCACTCTTCGTAGGTGATTGTTTCGCCAGTGCGTTCAGCGATGGTTTGAATGTGCGTAATGATGCGTTGGGTGTTGCGTTTGGCCTTGCTGCCATAGTCATTCGCGCGTAGTAATATAAGGTGTGCCCCCGTCTTGCGCGCCAGATAGGTACAGATCTCCGCTTTATATACCTCCTCTTCGAGCATCGTCACAGGTACCAAAATTGAGGTTAAAGGTGAAAGATTAGAGGTTAAAGGCGTGGTTATAACATACGGACGACGTTCCTCGCGACAGACATCAAGCGCACGCTGTACGCCGCGACGTGTACCATCGCAATGCACTACATGAATATCATCGTTGTTCTCCCAAATCATTGGCGGTTGGTAATGTCGCGGTTAATGCCCTCAATATAGGCAATTAGTTCGGATTCACCGATACTTTTCTCGGCAGAAGTAACAAAGATTGGTGGCAACTCTGCCCATGTCTCCAATAGTTTTTGCTTGTAGTTGTCCACATGGATAGCCAACTTGCTTTTGCTGAGTTTATCGGCTTTGGTGAAGACAATAGCGAATGGTATCTCGTTCTCGCCTAACCACTCCATGAACTCAAGGTCTATCTGCTGTGGCTCGTGACGA
Source organism: Paludibacteraceae bacterium (assembly GCA_045579505.1). GTDB lineage: Bacteria > Bacteroidota > Bacteroidia > Bacteroidales > Paludibacteraceae > Colicola. Next base: position 79,615 of record JAZNMH010000026.1, on the reverse strand, counting down.
CAGTCCACCAATACAAACAAACTGACCAATGCTTGGCGCAATAGGCAATAGCGCTCAATCATGGTTTTGAGTTTAGCGCGTTGTTTCTTGCCTGCTTGCGCAAAACCATAGCCAGGCAAATCCACCAAATGCCAATGCGTATCACTGCCTGCGTTAATGAGGAAATGGTTAATGAGCAACGTCTTACCGGGTTTCTGACTGGTCTTTGCCAACTTAGGGTTGTGCGTGAGCATATTGATGAGCGAGGACTTGCCTACATTGCTTCGACCAATGAAAGCATATTCGGGGATAGTCGTCTGAGGACATTGCATCACATCAGGACTCGAGATTACGAAAGAAGCCGATTGTATCATATCATTTACGATTGGACTATTTACGATTAGACAATTTATTTTTTAATTTGGCTATTTTGTGATTTTACCCATGCAATAAAACCACCCAGCATAGCAATGGTGGTAGCACCTGCAATGAGGTATGCCACCCAACTCAAGCCGAGTTTGGCGAAATGGAATCCCTCTGGCGCAATGAAGATATAACTGACACTGACCATGGTCATAAACAGCGCAGGAATCAATGCGATGAGGTATGCGTATGGATATTTCTTATTTGCTTGCGAGTTCTTGTAGAGGAAGATTGTTCCTGCCCACAGGGTAAAGACAGCCAATGTCTGGTTGGTCCATGCGAAGTAACGCCAAACGACATTGAAGTCCACGAACACCATACCAAACACGCACGCGAGCAATGGAATAGCAATCATCAGTCGGTTGCGGATGGGCTGTTGGCTGAGGTGCAGGAAGTCCGACACAATCAGTCGAGCAGAACGAAGCGCCGTATCGCCTGATGTGATAGGGGCGGCTATCACACCAATAATCGCCAACACTCCGCCTACTGCACCAAGCCACGAACGCGACACTTTGTCCACCACCAACGCTGCAATATTCTCGCCGGGGTGCGCTGCGGCAAAGGCTTGTAGTCCATGTATTCCGTACAAACCTGCCTCTGGATCAGCGAACATCGTGCCTGCTGCGGCTGCCCAGATGAGTGCCAAGATACCTTCTGCCACCATGGCGCCGTAGAATATCCAACGCCCTTGTCGTTCGTTGGTCATGCAGCGCGCCATCAAAGGCGACTGTGTGCCATGGAAACCCGAGATAGCACCACAAGCGATACTGACAAACATCATGGGGAAAAGAGGCAGACCGTTGGTCTGACGGTTGTGCAAACCATCGGTGAGTTCGGGCATTTCTGCGCTATGCCAACCCAACATCACCACCATGATACCCAGACCCATAAACAGCAGCACGCCGCCAAAAATGGGGTAGAAACGACCAATCAGTTTGTCGATAGGAAGAACAGTGGCGAGGATATAATACGCAAAGATAATCAGCACCCATACGATTGGGATAATGTGCCCTTGGAAAGTCGTTGTGCCCAACGCTGCGAGCCCTTGGAGTAGGGTAGCAGGTCCCGAAAGGAATGTGGTAGTGAGCAATACGAGTAGCACGATGGATAGTAGGCGCATAAAGAGTTTCACGCCTTTGCCCAGTTCATCGCCAATAATATCGGGTAGGGATACGCCATCCTTGCGCAAGGATATCATACCGCTCAGGTAGTCGTGCACCGCACCGCCAAAGATAGTTCCAAACACAATCCACAGGAAAGCCGAAGGACCATAGAAGATACCCATGATCGCTCCGAAGATAGGACCCAGTCCTGCGATATTGAGGAACTGAATCAGGAAGATTCGCCACGGTTTCATCGGAACAAAATCTACTCCATCTGCTTTGGTGATAGCAGGCGTTTGCGCTTTTGGGTTGATACCAAACACACGCTCTACGAACGTGCCATAGAGCAGAAATCCAACTACAAGAGCAATAAGCGAAATGATAAATGTAACCATAGTATAACTGATTTTATTAAAAACGAAAGAGGATTGGTTTGCACCAATCCTCCCGTTTTTGTGGGCGTTGACGGATTCGAACCGCCGACCCTCTGCTTGTAAGGCAGATGCTCTAAACCAGCTGAGCTAAACGCCCTCAATTTTATTTGAGTTACTTCCTTTCCGAAAGCGAGTGCAAAGGTACTGCTTTTTTTTGACATGACCAAATATTTTGGCAAAAAAATACAAAAAAAGTGTTATTTTCTCAATTTTTGCCAATTCCAATGCCAAAAATGGGTGTTTTTGGTCTTTAGAACGAGGAAATAGTACAAAAGTATCGTGGAGAAACTTGCAATCAAAATTCCTGCAAAAATATCCAATGTAAAGTGCTGCGAAAGATAAATTCGCGTATAAGCACCAAAAGTGGCTAAAAGGAAGCAGAGGAGAGATAGGATATTTTTCCCTCTGATGTTTTCAGTACAAAGAATAATACTTATGCTAAAAAACAGCACAAAGAAAGTCGTCGTATGTCCTGATGGGAAGGATAGCCAAAGGTTCATCTTTACTCCATCTACCAACGGGAGTATCACATCAGGCATATTCTCTGCAAACCAAGTGAGTGGACGTGGGGCATTGATAAGGTGCTTAATGGGTTGCACGATGAGGGTGGAGAGTAGCAGGTTGCTTGCGAGGAAGGTTGCCCAACCAGCGCGGTAGAATAGTAATAAGAATACAAGTAAGTAAGGTAACCAATCCACCAAATCAGAGAAGGTAGGCACTATCGTATCAAGAAATGGCGTATGCGGTTGGCATAGCAAGAGGTGTAATTCGCCTTTAGGAAAAAACAACAAGAGGGTACCTAAAACGAGCGCCAACACAAGTGTTGGCAGTAAAAAAGGCAATATGAATTTGTAATTTTTAATTTTGAATTATTTGTGACGTAATGTACAAAAATTATATAGGATGTACCACAATATACATATTGCTCCACCTAAGATTGCAATAGCGATTTGCTTGTTGGTGATGGCGATAGTGGCGCAGGGACCTAAAATAAAACAACATCCTATTGAAAAGATGATAATATGCATTTTTTCTTTCCCCGCGGATTTCAAACTGAAGAATGGGATCTCGCTAACGAGTAGGTAACAACTCAGTAAACTGCCAACCAACAATATCCATGGTGCCCAAACAGGAAGGGGGATGGTATTGAGGTAGCAGACAAGCGATGCCCAGAAAATGGCGTTGGGTGGAGTGGCAAGACCAATGAAGGAGGTCGTTTGGCGTTCATCAATATTGAATTTTGCCAAGCGCAAAGCGGAGAATGCTGCCATGAGTAGGGCGATTAGCGACCACCAACCAATAATGGGCTTAAGATAGCACATGAGTGCCATAGATGGTGCAAGACCAAAAGTAATGTCATCGGCGAGCGAATCCAATTGTATGCCCAATGGAGAAGGCACTTTCAGCCAACGAGCAGAGGCTCCATCGAAGAAGTCGAAGATGGCTCCTGCAATAATCAAGGCAAATGTCAAGAGGAATTGCTCTTGGGTTGCCATATATACCGCCACCGACCCGCACAAAAGATTTGCGCAGGTCAGTGAGTTCGGTATGATACGTTTAATTTGCATTCTATAAATTATTTTTTACCGTAGTTAGCATCTACAATGCGGCGAGCAAGGAAAGTTACCGTGAAGGTAGCAATACTACATGCAATCACCATCCAGAAGAAGTGTTGGTAACCAATAGCCTCTTGAATATAACCTGCCACCAAACCAGGGAGAATCATGCTGAGAGCCATGAAACTGGTGCAAATGGCATAGTGTGATGTCTTGAACTCACCTTCAGAGAAGAACATCATATACATCATATATGCGGTGAAGCCGAAGCCATAGCCGAATTGCTCAATTGCAATAGCGATAGCGATATATACCATGTTGGTTGGCAAGAACATACTGAGGTAAACAAAGCTCAAGCATGGCAACGTCATCGCGAGAGCCATCCACCAGAATGCTTTCTTCAAACCTACCTTAGAAATGTAGTAACCTCCAAGAATACCACCAAGGAGCAAGAAAATCACGCCGATAGCGCCATATACAACGCCCAACTCTTGCATAGTCATACCCAAACCGCCAGTATCGCGTGCACCGAGCAAGAATGGATAAATCATCTTCATGAGGAAGCCCTCTGGCAAACGATAGAGAAGCATGAAGGCGATAGCCACCCAAAGAGCAGGTTTGGTGAAATAGGTAGCGAAGGCTTTACCAAAACCAGTAACGATATCTTTGGCTGTGGTCTCAGCATTAGGTTTGTCGGTGTCTGGACGTGGCGTGAAGAACACGTGCCATACAGCCATGATAGCAAAGATAACGGCGGTAATAACCATGGTTACTTGCCATGCCATAGGCATATTAGCCTCGCCTTGCTTAATGGTCCAATCGTAGATGATACCAGGGATGGCGATGAGTGCAGAGTTGCAGAATACATTGCTAAGACGGTAGAATACACTACGCCAGCCAATCATCTCGGCTTGTACACCAGAGGTGAGTGCCAACATATAGAAACCGTCAGCTGCGATGTCGTGAGTAGCACTGGCAAACGCCATAATGATGAAGGCAATCAATACACCTGTAAAGAGCTTCACCTCAGTACCCATAGCAGCGATGACTTCAGGCGATGGATGAGGAATAGAGAAAATGGTCAATACTGCCAATCCCAACATGAGGAATTGCATAGTGAGGAACCACCAACGTTTGGTTTTGATGAGATCTACGAATGGAGCCCACAAGAACTTCAGTGCCCAAGGGAAGTAAAGCAATGTTGTGAAGAAAGACATCTCGCCATTGGGTACACCCATTTGGTTAAACATAACCATGGAGATGTTGTTGACTAAGAAATAGGGAATACCCTCCAAGAAGTACAAGGTAGGTACCCAAAGCCAAGGATTAATGCTTTTCAATGATTTCATGATTTAAATAGTTATGAGTTTATAATTTATAATCTTCCATTTAGCGCACAAAGGTACTGCTTTTTTTTGAGATACGCAAATATTTGTGTAAAAAAAGTGCCGAGCATTATGCTCGGCACTGGGTATATCCTATTGCTAATGTATATCGGATTATTGGAAACGTGCGCGGTTGTCTTCTACCTCTGCGTTTTCCTCAATCAAAGCCATCGCTTGGTAAGGAACAGTATAAGAGGTACGCATGTTCAAATTACTGATCTCTTGCTCAGCATTCAACTCGCCTTCAGCCACAGTCTTCTCGCCAATGCGAACCATATACACACCTGCATTACCCTTAACAGGAGCAGAAGTAGCATTGCTCTCCAATGCCAATGCTGCACCCACAACAGCTGGCTCAATGCCTGCTGCACCCAAACGAGTAGATGCCAAAGTGACATTCTCAGCCGTTTGAATCTCAGCACCCCACAACTCAGCAGCAGCCTCCAAAGTGTTCACATCTTTGAGTTGCGCCATCAGGTAGTCAGCCTTCTTGTCAGAAGTAGCCTGCATGGTAAGTTCCATACGTACCTCATCAATAGTGCGATAGTCGCCATCGTTTACCTCGGTCAAAGCAGCCACAATAAATTGCTCGCCACACTCGAAGACATCGCTCAATTGACCCTCAGTAGCCTCGAATGCCCAACGAACGATAGGACGGCTATTCTTGAGGTCGTTGATCTTATCTGCATTAGCATCCAAACCAAAAGCAGGAGTAACGCTCAAGCCTTGCTCTTGAGCAGTTTGACGGAGGAGTTCAACGGTATTGTTATTAACAATGAATTGCTTAGCCTCGTTGTAGAGCAAGCCGTATGTCTTGCTGCTTGGAGTAACCTTACGGCTGAGGATAGCCAACTTAACCTTTGGAGTAGGTTTGCTCTTGTCAGCAATCTTGAATGTTTGCTCGCCCATACCTGTAGAAACGGTGAATTGGCTGCCTTTTTTGCCTGCGAAAGCAGGGTCAGCGATAGCCTTTTGCAGCTCGTTTGCTTGGTACCAACCGAGTTCTACGTCCTCGGTATTGTCATCGTTAGCCACGAGAACGAGTTGCACAGAGTCAGACTTGCTGTAGCCACAATCCATGATACGAGCCATAGAATAGGTGCCATCAGCAAAAGTGAGTTCGGTGAATTGACCTTTCTTAGCACCCTTGCCAAACGCAAATTCCTTATACTCAGCAGGGATAGTGGTCTCAGAATAGTCGCGTCCGTCGTACAAAACATCGGAGTTGCCGTTTACCACAGCGGTGATGTCCTCCTTAGTTTGGAAATCGCTCTCAAGGCTCTCCATGAGTCTCTTAACCTCGGCATTGTCTGCCTCGGATGGCTCGATAGGGAAGCTTACGTATACGATAGAACGGTTAGGAGTGCGTTTGTATTGCTCTTTTTGAGCGTTGTAGAGTTTCTTGATGTCAGACTCAGTAACCTTAACCAATGAATCAGCCACAGCGAAATATGGTTTCTCAACGAACTCAACGTTGGTGCTGGTTTGAGTTGCCTCGAACGCATATTTAGCGTCCAAATTGTTGGCAGTCACCAACTTGCTGAGCAAGTCCACATACTTCTCTTGGAGGTGGGTAAGGCGTACTGCGTTCTCCCAATACATCCAGTAGTTCTTGGCTTGCTGCATATTAGCAGCTTGCTCTGCAGTCTCAGCCTCTTGAGAGATAGAGTTGAGGAAATTGATGAGTGCAAAGCGGTTGAAGTTGCCAGTCTCATCGTAGAAAGCGCGACGTTGGCGAATGAGTTGGTGAGGGTTAGCACCAATGCACAACTCGCTGAGCTCATCAGCCGTTACATCCATACCAATCTTGCCTGCTTGCTCGCGGAGTGTATAATCCATCAAAAGCATTTGCCAAACTTGGTTGCGGATTTGGATGGTCAGTTCTTCGTTGATGTCGTTGCTGCCACTTTCGATTTTGTACACTTCGGTCAATTGGTCTTTTGCAGCCTCATACTCGGAATAGTGAACCTTGTGACCAGCAATCACACCCACATTCTCGCGGTTACGATTGAAAAAACTACTACCCGAGTTCAAAAAGTCGCCCAAAATGAACGCCAACATAGCAATACCTACTACAACGAGCAGGATAACGCCGTGATTTCTAATTCTTTGTAATGTTGTCATAATATTTTATTGTTATTTATTTCTGCTGTTTTGCGTACTCTACGCCAAAATGACCTGCAAAATTACAACTTTTTATTGAATTGACCAAATTTATTTTGATTTTTAGGCAAAAAAAGTGCATTTCTTACATATTTGCGTTGTAATAGCGCGGATTTCCCGTTACTTCTTCGCCCACGAAACTCAATTTTTCGAAAGCCTGGTCTTCGCTCTCCAACTCGAGTTCTGCGATGACCAACCCTGCCAAACGACCGTGGAACTCATCGACTTCCCAAGTGAGGTGAGGTGATTGGTTATTGGTTATTGGTGATTGGTTATTGGCTATTGGCGATGGGGGATTGGCGGGGATGAGCCAACGTGTTTTCTCGATTACGCCAGGGAGGCAGAGATGGATGAGCTGCTTGGCATCGCTTGGGTCAATCTCCTTTTCCCACTCGAAGCGAGAGAAACCCATCGCGTTGGGCTTGGATTTGATGGTCAAGAAAGCGACCGAAGAACCATCATCATTGGTTCGTATTCGCACACGCACAGTACGCCCCGCATCCTTGCATATATAGCCTTGGATAATGGTGTACTTGCTGGTAGCCAGTTGCTTGTAGTCCTCGTTCAATACGAGGAACTTGCGTTCAATTTCGATGTTGGGCATTGTTCTTTTTTTTGGGGGCGGCCGGCTGCCGGAGACCGGGAGCCCTCTTGTTTGGCAGCCAGGAGCCGGGAACCGGGGGGCTGTTATTTCTTTCTTGTGCTTGCGCACATATTTACCAGGTGGGCGATACTATGATACTCAATACCAGAATGGGTGCTGAGACCAATCTCGCATGTACGAGAATTGCTGATACCCATAGTGGCACCTGCTTTCTGGATTTGTGGTTTGAGTTTGCGCAATGCCCATTCGTTGAGTTCGGGTTCGGTGAAGCCTTTATCGCCCGCGAAAGCGCAGCAGCCAATCTCCTCTGGTACTAATACCTTATTAGCACACGCGCGCGCTACGCGCACGAGAGTGTCAGCCAAGCCCATCTGGCGAGTAGAGCAAGTGATATGCACCGCAATACAAGCATCTAATGGCGTGATTTCCAATTCGCTGAGTACGAACTTGTCAATGAACTCGGCAGGCTCGTAGAGGTGCAAGTGTTGCATGGTATGGCGCATACGGTGCAGACATGGACTTTGATCGCAAAGGACAGGGAAACGGCCGTTCTCGCTGGCCTTGAGCAATGCGAGTTCGAGCTCAGCAGCCTTGCGTTGTGCCTCGTCGGGCATGCCCTTGCTCTCCCAAATAGTACCGCAACAGAGGTTCTCCATATTGGCAGGGAAAATGACTTCGAAGCCAGCCTTGTTGAGCAGTTCGGTCATATCGTTGATGAGTGGCTTGTCGGCTGTACTGAGTCGTTGGTTGAGGCAGGATGGGAAATATACCACGCGCTTGTCTTGCAGTCCTTTGAGTCCGTGGACAGCACCATAATCCTTGGCAGTCGCAATGTCTTTTTGGCGAACAGGTTTGGGCAGTGATGGTGTCCATAGTGGGACTAATCCGCCCGAACCGTAGTGCATAGCCTTGCCTGCAAGGGTGGTGAGTTTATCTCCGATAATGCTCTTGGCTACATTGGCTACTCCTAAGATAGGGGTGAGCGCCTTGCCAATAGTGGCGAGGTTCTTGCCTGCCCAATAGCCAATGGCTTTGCCTGCGTTGCCCATATCGTGTTCGCGCACGAGGTGGATATAGTCGCCTACGTTGATCTTGATAGGGCAGGAGGTGGAGCATAGTCCATCTCCTGCGCAAAGGTCGCGACCAAGGTGTGCAAAGTCCTTGCGCAGTTGTTTGAGCAATGCTCTTGCTTCTCGCCTCATCGCCTCATCGCCTTCTCGCCTTATAATCTCCTCCAAACGTTTCATTTCGCGTTGCACAACAATACGCTGGCGACTGGACAAAGCAAAACCGCATGCCACGCAATTGACCTCGCAGAAACCACATTCAATGCAACGGTCAATCATCTCATGCACCTTAGGACATGGTTTGATATGCTGCAAGTAGGATTGAGGGTCTTCGTTGAAGATAACGCCCGGGTTCATGATATTGTGTGGGTCGAAGAGTCGTTTCACTTCGCACATGAGTTGGTAGGCATCGTCGCCCCATTCGCGACGCACAAAAGGTGCCATGTTGCGCCCCGTACCGTGTTCGGCCTTGAGCGAACCGTGGTATTTGTCCACCACCAGATCCACGACAGCACGCATCATGCGGTCGTATTGCTGGATAGCCTCTGGCGTGTCGAAACGTTGGTTGAGGATAAAGTGGTAGTTGCCTTCGAGTGCGTGACCGTAGATAACCGCCTCGGGGTAGTTGTGCTCGCGGAAGAGCTGTTGCAAGTCGAGCGTAGCCTGAGCCAAGTGCTCAATAGGGAAGGCAATGTCCTCAATGAGGCAAGTAGTTCCCACTTCGCGCGTTCCGCCCACAGCAGGGAAGATACCGCTACGCATAGCCCAATACTTGCTGGTAAGAGCAGGGTCGCTGGTGAAGGCAGCCTCTTGGCAGAGGGTGTAGCTATTCAGTACCTTTTGCAAGGCGCTGTTCTTCTTTTCCAATTCCTCAGTAGTGGAAGCATCGGTGCGGATAAGTACGGCGCCTGCATCAGCGGGTAGGTCTTGTAGTTCGAGGAAGTCTTTCTCGACCGTTTGCATGGCTTTGCGGTCGAAGAATTCGGCCGCAGAGAGCATGCCTGTAGTCTTCATCTCCGTGATGGCTTCGCAGGCAGACTTGGTAGTAGGGAAGAGCAATAATGCCGATGCGGAGAAAGGTGTGATGTCGGCAGTAGTGACAGTGATAGATGATAGGAACGCCAATGTACCTTCGCTACCCACCATGAGGTGGGCAATAATATCGAATGGGTCGTCATACTCCACGAACGGCAGTATGGTCAAGCCTGTGACGTTCTTAATGCTATATTTGCGTTTGATTCGTTCCACGAGGGCAGGGTTGCGACGTGTTTGGTCGCGCAACTCCTCAATCTTGCGCAGGAACTGCGGATGACTCATGGCAAAAGCGGCACGGTTCTTAGGGTCGCCCGTGTCAAGCAATGTGCCATCAGGAAGAATGATACGCACCGATTTTAATACACGATAGCTATTGGCATGTACACCGCAACACATACCACTGGCATTGTTCATCACAATGCCTCCTACCATAGCCGATTTGAGGCTGGCAGGGTCGGGCGAAAAATACTTGCCGTATGGACGGAGAATCTCGTTTACGCGTTGCCCCACAATACCCGGTTGCAGGATGATAGTCTGGGCATCTTTTCCAATGGTATATTGCTCCCATTTCTTGCCACATACCACAAGCAGGCTGTCGCTGATGGCTTGTCCGCTAAGGCTGGTACCCGCAGCACGGAAGGTGATGTGTTTACCCTCCTTGTGTGCACGAGCTATGATGGCCTGAATGTCCTGCTCGGTGGCAGGGTGGAGTACTTCTTGAGGAATAAGACGGTAGAAACCTGCATCGGTTCCCCACGCCAGTCGTTCGATGTATCGTTTCATTGTTCTTGAGGTTAAAGGCTATGAGGCAAGATAATGCGCCTTTGGCGCCCAGCCCTTAAACTTTTATTTGTATAAGTAATACTTGCTACTTGCTTCGCGGTACCAGTCCACATCTTTGTACCAGTAGTCGCGGATGTCTTCCCATCGGTAGTTCTTGCCAAAGGCTTCGCGGATATATCCTGTACCACAGACTTTATCAAACATATTGAAGCGCTTTTGATTGCAGAGCTCAAACCAATTGCGCTCAGGCCATAGGCGCATCATCTCTTGTACCACGAGGAACTGCACCTCGCTGAGACGGGCCACCTTATAGTCGAGGATATGGATTTGTACACCCTCGCAGAGTTCGCCTTTGAAGACACTATAGTAAGGCTTGAAGTAGATAGGACGGAACTCAATGCCAGGCAGTTGGAGCGCATTGAGGGCGGTAGCCAGACTGTCGGCGTTGATCCATGGTGCACCCATAATCTCGAATGGCAGGGTATAACCTACACCGATATTGACATAACCAAACTCGCCAAAGATACCCGTTACGCTATAGAATACAGCCGATTTGCCTTGTGGTACGTGTGGGGAAGCCACAATCCACTCCAGACCCGTCTCATCCCATGTCATAGAGCGTTTCCAACCTTTCATGGCTACGACGTGCAGTTTGCATTTGTTCTCATAGTCGGTGGCGTTGAGGTACAAGGCTAACTCGCCTGGTGTCTGACCATATACGTAAGGTATGCGGAATTGGCTGACAAAACTCTTGTAGCCGTCTTCCACCACATTGCCTTCGATTTTCTCGCCACCAAGTGGGTTGGGGCGGTCAAGGACTACGAGCTCCTTGTCGAACTCAATACAAGCCTCCATGAGTTTGCCGAGGGTGGAGATATATGTATAACTGCGGCAACCGTTGTCCTGGATGTCGTATATCATCACATCAATCTCGTCCATCATTTCTTGGGTAGGCTTGCTGGTTTTGCCATAGAGGCTATACATTTTCAGTCCGGTCTTAGGATCGACTTCGTTATCCACATGGTCGCCCGCGTGCACATTACCGCGTACACCGTGTTCTGGACCGTAGAGGGCAACGAGATTAACGTTCTCTGCTTCCCAAAGGATGTCAATGGTGGATTTGAGTTGGCTGTCCACGCCTGTAGGGTTGGTGGTTAGACCTACACGTTTGCCTTCGAGGATTTTGAAGCCGTCCTCGCGGAGAACCTCAATACCTGTTTTAACTTTCGCTGCATTCACGCTGGTGGTGAGGAGAAGTAGCATTGCTACGATTGTTGTAATGTGTTTCATGTTTGTGTTGTAATTTTGCTGCAAAGTTACTACTTTTTTTCGAAATACGCAAGTGAATGTATAAAAATACCGCAAATTCTTGCGTATGTGCTTTTTTTGTTGTATCTTTGCAGGCAGAAAAGGATGTATCATGGAAATATTACTATCTATTATCGCAGGAATTATCATAGGGGCAGGTGTCACAGCTTTGGCTGCGTGGTTGATGATTCGCAATGAGAAACAGCAACATGAATTGCTGCAAACCCATCAGCAACAGACTTTTCAAACGGAGCTTACCCTCGCGCGTGAGAACATGCGCGCGCAATTTGAGAAGGAGATGCTGGAACGCACGGAGCAACTCAAGAAAGCCAATACGGAGAATATGCAACAGGTCGTTTCGCCCCTGAAACGTGAGTTGGACTTGCTGCGCGAACTGGTGGCGCAAAGCAAAGAGAGTAGCGATAAGAATACCGCATCGCTGGCACAAAGTATAAAGACTATTATTGAGCATGATCAAGCGCGCGATAAAACGACCCAAACGCTTGCTAATGCCCTCAAAAATCGCGGAAAAGTGCAAGGCGACTGGGGAGAACAGGTGCTGACAAATATCTTGCACGATAGCGGTTTGCGCGAAGGAGCGGAGTACTTTGTGCAGGATAATGTGAAGGATGAGGAGGGCAAGAACCTGCGCCCAGACGTGGTGGTCAAAGGTGCGGATGGTACACGTATCATCATTGATAGCAAAGTGTCGCTCACAGCCTATTCGGACTATGTAGGGGCGGAGGATGATGACCAACGCAAAGCGGCTATCAAAGCCAATCATGAGTCTATTTGGAAGCATGTAGAGGAGTTGGCAAAGAAAAATTATGCTAAGTTGGTGGATAATGCGGTGCCTATCGTGCTGATGTTTGTGCCGAATGAGGGTAGCTATATTCTTGCTATGAATCATGATGCACATTTGGGTACGAAAGCCTATCAGAAAGGTGTGTTGATTATCAATCCCACCAACTTGATGGTGGTGTTGCGCCTGATTTTCTTGACATGGCAGAATACCCGACAGGAGAAGCATTACGAAGCAATCCGCAAGGCTGCTGCTGGCATTTATGAGAAGTATGCTACATTTGCCGAAGGATATGTGACCCTCGGCAATCAGATAAATACGCTGCGGAATACATACGACAAGGGCGTTGGACAATTGCGTGAAGGACGTGGCAATTTGTCCAGTAAACTGGAAGCACTATTGCAATATGGCGTTACACCCAATAAGCGACTGCCTGAAGAAATGCGCCCTGTCCTCACAGAAGATAACAGCACAGATATTCAAAATCCATAATTCATAATTCCCCTATGTTCCCAACAATTAACGATATACCTGCCAATACGAAAGTGATTGTATTTGACTTAGATGGCACGCTATATAACAAGCATTTGCTGATTACGCGTATGCCCTTTTACCGTCCACATGAGGCGTTTATGATGTTGGCAGAACGCCGAGCGCGCAAAGCATTGAAAGGTGTTTGGAAAGGTAATGAAGAAGCACTATACCACGCTTTCTTCACGCAATTGGCCAAAGGGCATTGCTATTCTGCGGCATATGCACAACGTTGGTTTAATGAAAAATACGTACCTTTGATTATACGTCTGTTGCGTAAGTTTTATCCAGTGCAACCATGGGTAATGCCATTTATTAACGATTGTAGAGGCAAAGGACTGTCTGTGATTCTTTTGACAGATTATCAGGGCTCTAATAAGAAGTTGGAGGCTATTGGATTGTCTGCGGATATATTTGATTGGGTGGTTTCTGCTCCTGAACTGGGTGGATTGAAACCTGCACCCGAGCTGATGTACAAAGTAGCGGAGCGTATGCAGGTGACTCCGCCAGAGTGCATGGTAATTGGCGACAGAGAAGATACTGACGGTGATATGGCACGCGCTACGGGTGCTGCGTTCTTCAAGGTGGAGTATTAACTGACAATTTGGCAGAAAAGGACTATGATTCCTACTTTGGCACAAAGTTTGATAAACACCCTTTGGAACTTTAGAACAACTAAAACTTTTTAACTTTAATATAACTATGAGTAAAATTCAACCATTAGCAGACCGCGTGCTTATTAAGCCCATGGCTGCAGAAGAAAAGACTATCGGTGGTATCATTATTCCTGATAGTGCAAAAGAGAAACCATTGCGTGGCGAGGTAATCGCAGCAGGCGAAGGCACAAAAGATGAAAAAATGTTGCTCGCAGAGGGCGACACTGTGTTGTATGGCAAATATGCTGGTACCGAACTTGAATATGAGGGCGAGAAATACCTCATCATGCGTCAAAGCGATGTATTGGCAATTTTGAAATAACCCTTGCCTTTAAACTTTACACTTTAAACTTTCAACTACAACTACTATGGCAAAGAATATCAGTTATAATGTAGAGGCGCGTGATGCCCTCAAACGTGGCGTTGACCAATTGGCAAACGCAGTAAAGGTGACTCTTGGTCCTAAGGGTCGCAACGTGATTATTGATAAGAAGTTTGGTGCTCCACACATCACCAAGGATGGTGTGACAGTGGCTAAGGAGATTGAGCTGGCTGATGCAGCAGAGAACTTGGGCGCACAACTCGTGAAAGAGGTAGCCAGCAAGACGGGCGACCAAGCAGGTGATGGTACTACAACTGCTACCGTTCTCACACAAGCGATTGTGAGTGTGGGACTTAAGAACGTAACCGCAGGCGCCAATCCAATGGACCTCAAACGCGGTATGGATAAAGCAGTCAGCGCTATCGTAGCCCATATCAAAGCGCAAAGCGAAGAGGTGGGCAACGATTTTGATAAGATTGAGCAAGTGGCTACTATCTCTGCCAATAACGATGCTGAGATTGGCAAACTCATTGCTGATGCCATGCGTATGGTGAGCAAGGATGGTGTGATTACTATTGGCGAAGCCAAAGGTATGGACACCACGATTGATGTGGTACAAGGTATGCAGTTTGACCGTGGCTATATCAGCCCATATTTCGTAACGAATACAGAGACTATGGAGGTGGAGATGGATCGCCCATATATCCTCTTATACGACAAGAAGATCAGCAACCTCAAAGAGTTGTTGCCTGTATTGGAGCCTGCTGTACAGAGTGGTCGTCCACTGCTCGTGATAGCTGAGGATGTGGATAGCGAAGCTCTGACCACATTGGTAGTCAATCGTTTGCGCGCGCAACTGAAGATTTGTGCAGTGAAAGCACCTGGCTTTGGTGATCGCCGCAAAGAGATGTTGGAGGATATAGCTATCCTCACAGGTGGTACTGTCATCAGTGAGGAGAAAGGTATCAAACTGGAGAGCGCAACTATTGACATGCTCGGTACAGCAGAGAGCATCACTGTGAATAAAGACAACACCACTATTGTGAACGGTGCAGGCGAGAAAGAGGCTATTGCTGCTCGCGTGGGACAAATCAAGGCGCAAATCGCTACCACCAAATCTACTTACGACAAAGAGAAACTGCAAGAGCGTTTGGCTAAACTCGCAGGTGGTGTAGCTCAACTGAATGTGGGTGCTGCATCCGAGGTGGAGATGAAAGAGAAGAAAGACCGCGTTGATGATGCACTCAGTGCTACTCGCGCTGCTATTGAGGAAGGTATCGTGGCAGGTGGTGGTGTGGCATATGTCCGTGCACAAGCTGCTTTGGAAGGACTGAAGGGCGAAAACGAAGATGAGCAAACGGGTATTGAGATTATCCGTCGCGCTATCGAAGAGCCTCTGCGCCAAATCGTAGCCAATGCAGGCAAAGAAGGTGCTGTGGTGGTGGATAAAGTGCGCTCGGGCGAGGCTGACTTCGGCTACAATGCACGCAAAGATGTGTATGAGAACCTGAAAGCTGCAGGCGTAGTAGATCCTGCTAAGGTAACTCGCGTAGCATTGGAGAACGCAGCCAGCATCGCAGGTATGTTCCTCACTACTGAGTGTGTGATTACCGACATCAAGGAGGAGACTCCTGCTCCTGCTATGCCAGCAGGCGGTATGGGAGGCATGATGTAATCACAGACTCAAAAAAATGCGCGAAATTGCAAAATAAATATTACAAATAGTAAAAAAATTTTTGTATTTGTAAAAAAATGTGTAATTTTGCACCGACTTTGAGAAATAGGGTTTGGCTTTTCGTACTCCAGAACTTCTAAACCCCTAAACTCCAGAACAAAATATAAACAAAATTAATATTAATTTTTTAAAACTTTTACAACAATGACAAAAGTAGGTATTAACGGTTTTGGCCGTATCGGACGTTTCGTTTTCCGTGCAGCTATGACACGCAATGACATCGAGATCGTAGGTATCAACGACCTCTGCCCAGTAGATTATTTGGCATACATGCTGAAGTACGACACCATGCACGGTCAGTTCGAAGGAACTATCGAGGCTGATGTTGAGAACAGCAAACTCATCGTTAACGGTAAAGTTATCCGCGTAACTGCAGAGCGCAACCCAGCTGATTTGAAATGGGATGAGGTAGGTGCAGAGTACGTAGTTGAGTCTACTGGTTTGTTCCTCTCTAAAGACAAAGCTCAAGCTCACTTGGAGGCTGGTGCTAAATATGTAGTTATGTCTGCTCCTTCTAAGGACGACACTCCAATGTTCGTATGCGGTGTAAACGAGAAGACTTACGTTAAGGGTACACAATTCGTATCTAACGCTTCTTGCACCACCAACTGCTTGGCTCCTATCGCTAAGGTGTTGAACGACAAATGGGGTATCACCGATGGTTTGATGACTACTGTTCACTCTACCACAGCTACTCAAAAGACTGTAGATGGTCCATCTTTGAAGGACTGGCGTGGTGGCCGTGCTGCTTCTGGCAACATCATTCCTTCTTCTACAGGTGCTGCTAAGGCTGTAGGTAAAGTTATTCCTGAACTCAACGGCAAACTCACTGGTATGTCTATGCGCGTTCCTACTTTGGACGTTTCTGTAGTTGACCTTACTGTTAATTTGGCTAAGCCAGCTACTTATGCTGAGATCTGCGCAGCTATGAAAGAGGCTGCTGAAGGCGAGTTGAAGGGTGTACTTGGTTACACTGAGGATGCAGTTGTATCAAGCGACTTCTTGGGTGACACCCGCACATCTATCTTCGATGCTAAGGCTGGTATCGCTTTGACAGACACCTTCGTTAAGGTTGTTAGCTGGTACGATAACGAGATCGGTTACTCTAACAAGGTTCTCGACCTCATCGCTCACATGGCTACTGTAAACGCTTAATATTTCCTATTAAGATATACAGCGGAGGCACTCATATTGAGTGCCTCTTTTTTTTGTTTTGGTACAATTATTAAGATAGCCCTTTCTTTTCTCTTTCTTATACCTTCCCTAATTCTACCGACCGACGAGCGGGAGAAGACCGAAAGAACTCCGACTCAACTCCCTGCCTCCCCAAAAGCACATTTCTTAAGATTGGCTTCCTAAAAAGGTTGACTAAAGTCCTAAAACAGTTGACTCTCGAAAGTAGAAATATGTGTTATCAATCAGATAAAATCCGCATAAATGGCATTTTTATTTGCTCAATTCAAAATAATTCACTATCTTTGCCGAATAAAAAACAAAATCCAAATTAGTATTAAATAAAATTCCAATATCATGAGAGGTCAAGAAACTTTTTTAGCGAAATTCTTTCATAGTACCAAACCTTTGGTGGTACCAGTATATCAACGCAATTATACATGGAGAAAAGAAAATTGCAAGTTATTATTTGACGATATACTAAGTATCTGTAATGATGATCAAAAAAAACATTTTATCGGAAGTGTTGTCTTTGTAGATTATGCGGATTCTTTTATTGTGATAGATGGGCAACAGCGTATTACAACGATATCTATTCTATTACTTGCTTTGCGAAATGCCATCAAAAATGGCGAAATAGAGGTCACAAATCCATCTCTTGCTAATCAAATTGAATACGAGTTTCTTGTTAATCAATTCAGTAGTACAGAAGAACATCGCATGAAATTAAAACCGTTTCGTGATGATTGCAAAGCTTATGACGCATTATTTGGTGATGCGCAAAATTATATTGAGACATCACAAATAACTATCAACTACAAATTCTTTTACAACGAACTAATATCCCAAAATGTAGATGCAACAAAGTTTTACGAAGCAATAAAAAACAGGCTAGAATTTGTACAGATTTCATTAGAACCACAATATGGAGATAATGCTCAACTTGTATTTGAAACTATCAATTCTACTGGTGTCAGTCTCAATGAAACAGATAAAATACGCAATTTTGTATTGATGAATCTTGATGCAAAACGACAAGAACATATTTACAATAATTATTGGTTGCCTATAGAAATTAGCACCAATATCTATATGGAAGACTTCATGCGAGATTATCTTACCATGAGATTGAATTATATTCCTAATAGAAATGATGTTTACAAAGTGTTTAAGGATTTCGTGTTAGAGAATTATGCCAGTGATGTAGAACCCTTGTTGGAAGATCTAAAATATTATGCAACTATTTTCAAATCCATTAAGGAGTCAAAAATAGGTACAAATAAAGCGAACGCCATAATGACGGATTTGGAGCAGTTAGAATTAACTACTACATATCCATTTTTGCTAGCATTATTGGCTTACCACAAACAAGGAGGTATTTCCGATAATGAAGTAGAAAAAGTTTTAGGAGTGCTTGAGGTATTTCTTTTCCGCCGCATTATGAGTGGATTCTACAATACTGGACTAAACAAGATTTTTGTGAATCTTCATAATCGAATTATCAAAATGATGTATGATAATTTCACATATCTTGATGTTTTCATCTACTTACTTCAACATGGTATTACCTATTGGGAGTTTCCAAATGATGAAAAGTTTAAACTGAGTTTTGAAGAAAGAGAAGTATATAAAATGAGAAGTAACTATCGCTTGTATTTGTTCTATAAATTTGAAGAAGCAATGAATAAAGAGGCGGTTGGTACGAAAATGAAAATTGAGGATGGTGTATTAAGTATTGAGCATATTATGCCACAAACTCTGTCAGATGATTGGAAAATAGAGTTGGGAGATATTACAGAAGAAGAATACAATAAGTGGTTGCATAATATAGGAAACTTAACATTGACTGCATATAACTCAGAGTATAGTAACCGCAAATTCTCTGAGAAGCGTGACGGCATACCTACCTTGCATGATATGAAAGGGTTTAAAGATAGTTGTGTGGCAATGAATAAGTATGTGAGTGAACAAGAACATTGGACTCTACAAAACATAAAAACGCGTTGCAATTGGTTTGCAGAACAAGCTTGCAAAATATGGCCATATCCAACAACTCACTATAAACCAATCGTGTTAGAAGAGGAATTTATTCCTATTGATGCCGAATTTGAATTTAAAGGAAGATATATCAAGAGTTACCGTTTTGAAGGCATAGTTGTTAATGTGGACAGTTGGGCTGATGCTTTTACTCGTATCGTAAAAACATTGTATGAAAAAGACAACTCAAAATTAAATTATTTGGCACAAAATCCTCAAGAAGGATTCTATGAAATACATCCAGAAGAAGGATTTAACCCAATCTCCGAAAATCTATATCTTAAGGTTGCATGTAACACACACAACAAACTCCGCCAATTATATAGACTACTCACCATGTATGAATACGAAACAGATGCTATATCTATTGTACTTCATCCACAAAGAAAAATAGAATAAATCTGTCTAACGATTCACATCTCATAAGAAGGCAACAGCTAATATATGTTTTGGAAGATTCAATGAACATCATTAAGTGTTCATTTATTATGTCAAGGATTGCTTTAACAATTTCAAGAAAAAATGATGTGGTACGCGCAAGCATGCTTATGATATACCATTAATATACCTCCTATAATATTCCAAAAATCCTACACCCTGAAAATCCACGAAATGACAATAACGATTATACAGCAAGGCTTTTAGTCTTATGGGTACATTATCTTTAGTCTTTTCATAAAATATACTTTCTATATATCTTTTTGGGTATCGTTCGATAAGATTGCTTGCATTTAACTCCATATGCACCCATGCTTTCTCATAAAACCAGAAATTTTGTCTCGCATCATTTTTAGGATATGGACACTCTTTCTCATCTTTGTAATATAGGCATAATTTCAACAATTCTGTTCTGCACATGTTTATTATAGAATTTAGTTACAACCTCTTTCATCGTATGAATGCTACGGATACAAATTGTAGCAGTATCGAGCATCATAGTTATTCAGGCATTTTTGGTATAAACAAAACCATATCCTTGGTGCTCTTGTTTCCAGCAATAAACATGGAATAATAAACTGGCAAGTATGTTATTCCGTTTTTATCTATCTTTACCTCGCGTTGGTTACAAAGAACCACAGCATCCTTCACCGAGTAATCCTCATTAGCAATAAACTTGTCCAACGCGCTATGTACATAGTAGTCTTTACCAGACTTTACCTCTATTGGCAGAACAGATAAGTTGCTATAATCATCAATAATAAAATCTACCTCTCCAAGTTTCTTATTATCATAGTAAAACAACGGACATCCATGCGCATGCAACTCTTGCGCAATAGCCGATTCATACACAGTTCCTAAGTTGATACTCTTGATATCCTCTAAAATTGCATTCGCATTCATTCCGTATAACAAACAAGTTAGCAAGCCTACATCGTTGAGATACAATTTCAACAGATTTTTCTGCTCGCTCTCTTTCAGCGGAAAATGCGGATTACTAATAGCACGCACCGCCATTGCCACGCCTGAAGCCGTCAAATAATCAAACTCCTCCTCATAGTGCTCATAGCGCTTATTTTTATTATGCTCAATATCGCGATAAACCACACGCTTTTTCTTGTTCTCCAGTATTGATGGAATGAGATCATAAATAGTGCGTATCTTCAACTTTTGTTCTTCATCATATTGCGAAGCATCTATGCGATACAATTCAATGATATCCTGTTGTATAGCACGCACTTGGGCTATATTTTGATCATGCACAAATTGGTTGACTGCCTCTGGCATTCCACCCACAATTAGATAGTATCGAAACAATCGCAATAGATAATCATGCATTGACTCATTCACCGACTCGCGTTTCTCAAATTGCGAATGAATCGCAGCAATAGACTCTGTATTGGCGCCCATTGCCCATAAAAACTCCTCAAAATCCAATGGATACATCTGCTTAATAGCCACACTTCCCATCGGAGTAGAGGGAGTCATCTTCAGAGCAATACCCAACTGCGAACCACTGGCTATGTAGCGGTACCGTGCATCTTGATTGAGGAACTTTAGCAAGGTCAGCAAATGGGGATATGCTTGTATCTCATCTAAAAACACAATTGTGTCTTCGCGACTCCCCAAGCGCTGTCCTGCAAAGATACCCAACTGCACATAGAAATCCTGTACCGAATGTACATTTGCGAAGGTACGCGCACCTTCCTTGTCCTCTTGCAGGTTAATCTCTATGTAATTGGCAAATAGTTGCTGACTCACATAGCGGATAAGGTATGATTTTCCAATCTGACGGGCTCCGTTGACGAGCATAATCTTATCGGGTTCCTCTTGCAAAAAACGGGATAAGTCTGTTGTAAATTTACGCTGTAGC
Source organism: Paludibacteraceae bacterium (assembly GCA_045579505.1). GTDB lineage: Bacteria > Bacteroidota > Bacteroidia > Bacteroidales > Paludibacteraceae > Colicola. The sequence continues at coordinate 58,208 of JAZNMH010000026.1, read as the reverse complement.
ATATATTTTATTCTAAAAAACGCTGCAAAGATACTGCTTTATTTTGAATTGTGCAAGAGGAAACGCGCTTTTCCTATATTTTCTACGCAAAAAATACACGCTTTTCCTATAAAATATACATGTTTTTTACACGCTTTTCCAATCTTCGGCACAAAACCACCCAAACACTGAAGATAAAAAAGAGGCACCTCACGAACGAGTGTGCCTCTTTTTCGTATTATATGGCATCAAAAAAATCTCTAAACAGTAGGCACCTACAGGTGCCGTTCAGTAAACTATAGCGGCTTTGCCGCTTTCAGCATCTCCACAATATCCTTCTCAATCTTCATGGGCTTGGTGGCAGGAGCATATCGCTTAATCACGCTACCGTCGCGCGAAACGAGAAACTTCGTGAAGTTCCATTTGATATTTCTGCCAAAGCAACCCCCTGCTTGTGCTTTCAAGAAAGTGTAGAGCGGATGCTCGTTGTCTCCATTCACCTCAATCTTCTTCATCAGTGGGAAGGTCACTCCGAAGTTGATTTGGCAGAACTGCTCAATCTCCGTATCGGTGCCTGGCTCTTGGTGCGCAAACTGGTCACAAGGGAAGCCAATCACCACTAAACCAGCATTTTTGTACTTCTGATACAATGCTTCCAGTTCTTTGTACTGAGGGGTAAAACCGCACTTGCTGGCGGTATTGACAATCAATAGCACTTGGCCACGATAGTCTGCAAACGACTTTTCTGCACCGCGATTGGTGAGTGCCGCGAAATCATAGATAGTTGTCATAAGGCATTAGGTTTTTTAATTTTTCATCTTATGGGCAAAAATTGTGCCATTAAAGAAATTGGTATCCACCGCTTATCCACCCGATAATGATTCGTGAACGATGACTGATATATAAAAACAAAACTCATCGCTCATTTGTGAGCGATGAGTTATTGTATCGTAGAATAATATCTTACTTGCTGAGAGCAAGTGCTACGTTCACTGCGCAAGCTACAGTGCAACCTACCATTGGGTTATTACCAATACCGAGGAAGCCCATCATCTCAACGTGTGCAGGCACTGAAGAAGAACCAGCAAATTGAGCGTCAGAGTGCATACGACCCAATGTATCGGTCATACCATAAGAAGCAGGACCTGCAGCCATGTTATCTGGGTGCAAAGTACGGCCTGTACCACCACCAGATGCTACAGAGAAGTATGGCTTGCCAGCCAATACGCGCTCTTTCTTATAAGTACCAGCTACTGGGTGTTGGAAACGAGTAGGGTTGGTAGAGTTACCTGTGATAGATACATCTACGTTCTCGTGCCAGAGGATAGCTACACCCTCGCGTACATCGTCAGCACCATAGCAGTTCACCTTAGCGCGTGGACCGTTGCTATATGCTTTTGTCTTCACGATATTCAACTCGCCAGTAGCGTAGTCAAATTGTGTTTGTACGTATGTGAAACCATTGATACGGCTGATGATCATAGCAGCATCTTTGCCAAGACCGTTGAGGATAATGCGAAGTGGTTTTTGGCGCACTTTGTTAGCCATCTCGGCAATCTTGATAGCACCCTCAGCAGCAGCAAAAGACTCGTGGCCTGCCAAGAAAGCGAAGCACTCGGTCTCCTCGCGGAGCAAACGTGCTGCCAAGTTACCGTGACCAAGACCTACGAGACGGTCGTCAGCTACAGAACCAGGGATACAGAATGCTTGCAAACCGATACCGATAGCCTCAGCAGCGTCAGCAGCGTTCTTGCAACCTTTCTTAATAGCGATAGCGGTACCTACCACGTAAGCCCACTTAGCGTTCTCAAAGCAAATCATTTGGGTCTCCTCGCAAGTCATGTAAGGATCCAAACCGTATTGCTCGCAAATTTGATTAGCCTCTTCGATAGAAGCAATACCATGTGCGTTAAGCGCAGCGAGAACTTGTGCCTCGCGGCGGTTTTGTGATTCAAATTGAACTGGACGGATCATAGTTTTACTCCTTTCTGATTATTCATGACGTGGGTCAATAGATTTAACTGCACCTTGCTCTGCGGTTGTACGACCGTAGGTTCCGGTTACTTTCTTCAGGGCCTCGTCTGCTGGTACGCCTTTCTTGATAGCGTCCATGAACTTACCCATGTGAACGAACTCATAGCCACAGATCTCGTTGTCCTCATCCAAGTATTGCTTGGTGATATAACCCTCGGTGAGTTGGAGATAACGAGCACCTTTTGCTTTGGTAGAGTAGAGTGTACCTGTTTGAGAAACAAGCCCCTTACCCAAGTCCTCAAGACCAGCGCCGATAGGCAGACCGCCCTCAGAGAAAGCAGATTGTGTGCGGCCGTAAACGATTTGGAGGAACAACTCGCGCATAGCGGTGTTGATAGCATCACAAACGAGGTCGGTGTTGAGTGCCTCAAGGATAGTTTTACCTACAAGGATCTCGCTTGCCATAGCAGCAGAGTGAGTCATACCAGAGCAACCGATAGTCTCGATGAGAGCCTCCTCGATGATACCGTTCTTAACGTTCAAACTGAGTTTGCATGCACCTTGTTGTGGAGCACACCAACCGATACCGTGAGTCATACCAGAGATGTCAGCAATCTCTTTGGCTTTCACCCACTTACCCTCTTCTGGGATTGGAGCTGGACCGTGGTTAGGTCCTTTAGCTACTTGGCACATTTCCTGTACCTCTTTGCTGTAAATCATAATCTTTATAAGTTAAAAAAAGTTTTAAGTGTTTTAAAAGTTCTAAAGGTAAAATGCACATTAGCCCATTTTCGGGTGCAAAATTACGAAAAAGTTTGGATATATGCAAATAAAATCGAATATTTTGCTAAATACGGGTATTTTTGTATGATTCCTGAGAGTGATTTAGAAAAGGGGGGAGCCGAAAAAAGTGCTTTTTATTAAGATTTACTTATATTTCTAAAACTTAAACTATAGGCATAAAGCGCCGTCCACTAAACAAAAAATCGCCCAAAAAGCGATTTTTCTTGCTCAATTCAAAATAATTCACTACCTTTGCACCGTGAACCTGCGCTGGGGATGTCTGCACATCTGCGGCGAAGGGTAGCAGACATAATAAAAAGCGTTTATTAGCGCTTGTTTTGGTGTAACGAAATCCTGCAAAATTTCATCAACCCAGAACAAGAAGGCAGTAAACGCCCTTTGGGATATGACTATCCCACCTGCAGAGCATCCTTCGGGATGGCTCCGTTTGGTGGCATGCATATTCAGGCGTGGGCGTTATGTGCTTATTTCTTGTTGGTAGGGTCTTGCAGGAACCTCGTTACAGAGAATAAGCAAAGGTAAGGTTCCACGCTTTTATTTTTGTACTAACGGGGTATTTGGAGCCAACACCCCATAATAACAAACCAGTATGAAGAATATAGTTATTCTCATTTGTGCGTTGCTTTGTTCTTTGCAAGCAACAGCACTACATCTTGTAATAGAGCATCGTTCGGGTACAGATTTGTGGCAAGATGTTGCTATTATTGGAAAATGGGCATTCGTTGAAGGCAAACTGCAATTGCTTGACAAGTCTGGCGCTGTACTTGCAACAGAATCACTTGCAGAGATTAAGAAGATTACCTTTTCTGCTTCGGATCCAACTACAGACACAGAGAATGTACAGAGTAATGCCATTCTTGTTTATCCCAATCCTACGCAAGATGTGTTGATGATTCAGGGTGTTGAATCTCAAACATTGCGTGTATATGATTTACAGGGTCGTTTACTCAGCGCGACCAATGGCACACAGGTTGATGTGGAACATTTGGCGGACGGTACTTATCTTTTGCAAGTAGGTACACAAGTTATTAGATTTATTAAGAAATAATTTTAAATTCAAAACAAATATGAAGAGATTTTCTATTTTCGCAATTATTATTGCGTTATGCTTTTCTGCTCAAGCAGAGACGGTTATTCATAGAATGCATGTTTGGAAAGACGGTCATTCTGTTAATTATCTTATTGATAACGAAATTGATAGTATTACTTTCAGTAGCGAAGTATTAACTTTAGAATTGACTGAAGATTTTGTCAATCTCCGAGTAGGAGATCAACACCAACTTACAGCCAATGTACCTGTTAGTAGTTGGAGTTCATCTGAAGAGTCTGTGGCGACTATAACACAAAATGGTTTAGTGACCGCAATCGCAGAGGGATATGCCGTTATAACGGCTACAGCAGATGGTGTAACCCAAACATGTATCATTCAAGTATCGCCCAAAGATTACATAACCGAAGACGGATGTTATGTCATTGGTGAAGCATCTCCGATTAAATCCATTTATGATCAAAACGCAATGTTAGCTCAAATGGCAGTTGGTATCAATGAAGTGTGGAAGGATCAGGATGGACGACCTTGGGAGGAGTCTAAGCGCGATGGTATGTGGGAAAAATACATCTGGCTTGAGGCTAATAAAGACTTTGAGATTGTCCTAAAAGAAGGAGAGAATATCACTATTTATGGTGCTAATCTTGAGAAAGCAATCCTCCTAACCGATATGGGTGAGCAAGAATACGATAAAGGGAGCCCTATTATTGGTCAAAAAATGCAAGTGGCTGAGTCTGGACTCTACCATATAATCCTAGACTTTGGTTATGGTGGATGGCCAACTACTAATCCACAGATTATTATTGCGCCTGTTTATTGGGGTGTTAGTGGTACTATGAATGGATGGGGAATAACTGCAGCAGAACCCGACATCAAATCTACCACAGATATTGTCTGGACTTGGACCAATCAAGTAGTAGAATATGGTGGCTTTTATTTTAGAGATGCAAAGAGTGGCTGGAAGATATACCTTGATGAAAATGGAGATGTGAGAGCTTACACTAGTCTTGGTGAAAATGGAAGAAATGGCGGAAGTGATATTTATGTAGAATCATGTGGAATCTATACAATCAAGCTAATTTATAATTTAGCTTCTGGTGATATTGAGAATAGTTATAGGTATGAAATAGTTAAGACTGGAGAGAGTTTAATTGACCCTTCATCTATTGTCTATTCGTTCATCGGCACTATTAATGGCAACTGGGATACAGATACAGACTTTACTTTTAAAAGCAAACAAGGGGATCACTATGTATTTGAGTTGAATAATTTAGATTTCCCCGCTGGAGAATTTAAGATTCGTGTCAATCACGACTGGAGCAGATCGTTTGGTTCTTACAATATGGTAGTTAAGGGTGTTGAGGTATATGGAAGTGAAGGTAACATCGCACTTCCTGCTCCATTCAAGGGTTCTGCTATTCTTGAGTTTGATTGGGATAATTGCATAAGAGAGAACAATATTATTCTAACATTCTATCCTCAATAAACTCTCATTTGCACACAATAAGCGAGGAGTATCAATATGGTGTTCCTCGCTTATGTGTGAATGGTGGATAATATACGAAACCCTATAAACACTACACTTCCCGCGTGTTGTATCTACCATTTCACTCTCCAAAATCATCAATATTCAGCACCAAACCACCAAAACGCTGAGTATTCAGCACCACTATAATATATAGAGGCACACCGAAAAACGGAAGAATGACAGCCACAGAAAGCCCATAGATATCCCACAGATCTCCTATCGTGGTCCCGAAATTTGTAGGGAATTTTCGACAAAAACACTATTTGTCATAAAAATATTTGTCTATATCACAAAAAAGCATTACCTTTGCAGCGAAAATCCAAACAGATAAACGATTTGTTGTCGTTTTTCTACTAAAAAAGCAACTGTTTAATATGCAAAACTCATTAAGAATAATTGGTCGTATCCCTTTTGACTTAGGTGTGTTAAAGTCCTTTTTCCCTAATCATCAACACATCACTGACAAAGCGCGCTCGTTGGTAAGTGATGGGCAGATTATTCGCTTAAAAAAAGGACTATACATCCTCAGCGAGGATTATTCCGACAAGAAATACAATCGCTTTTTGATTGCTAATCACTTGTATGGTCCCAGCTATGTGTCTATGCAAACAGCACTGCGCTACTACGGACTTATTCCAGAGCAAGTGTATGCTGTGCAATCTGTAACAAGTAAAGCATCGCGTAGTTTCGACACGCCAATTGGACAGTTCTACTACACACATTGTTCGGCAGAGTGGCTATCGTTGGGCGTACAGATTCAAGATGAGGAGGACATCTCCTATTTGATGGCGACCCCAGAGAAAGCATTATTTGACTTGGTGCAATTCACATCAGGCATCTCCATGCGGTACCAATGCGAAGTGGCAGAGTGGTTGGAAAATGATTTGCGTTTTGATATGGATGCCCTCCCAACCCTTAACATTAATCTCTTGAAGCATTTGGCGACCCTGTCGCATAAGCATACCACATTAGAAACTATCATCAAATTTATCGAAAATGAACAATCTATTTGATCAAATGTTAGCCGCGCATACCATGCCCGGAGAGGAAGGTAAGCGCAACGCGCTATACGAAGTAATGCAGCAAGTCACATTAGCAGGATTGGCACGTGGCGGTTTTTTCCAAGAGGCAGCTTTCTATGGAGGCACTTGCCTCAGACTGCTCTATGGGCTGCAACGCTATTCCGAAGATATGGACTTCACATTGCTAAGCCCCAACCCAAACTTCTGCTTCGAAAACTATTTCCCTGCTATCATTGAAGAAGCACGACTATTAGGTCGCGAGGTTACCATTACCAAAAAAGATAAGCGAACTTTTGGACGTGTAGAGTCTGCCTTCTTGAAAGACACAACGGATGTCTTTAACCTCAATTTTCAAACCGAACGTTCTTTGAAGATAAAGATTGAGGTAGATACACAACCACCACTGCTGTTTCAGACGGAGCAGAAATTATTGGTACAACCATACTCTTTCATGGTACGTAGTATGACCTTGCCTTGTCTGTTTGCAGGCAAAATGCATGCATTGGTGTATCGTCAATGGAAGAACCGCGTAAAGGGACGCGATTGGTATGATTTTGAGTGGTATGTACGTTGGAATCATCCATTGAGTTGGGCACATTTACATGAACGAATCGTGGAGTTTTCGGGAAAGGAATGTTCACAAGCAGAGTTTATTGATCTGCTCCAGCATCGCCTTGAAACAACAGATATTCAGCAAGTAAAAGCGGATGTGTTGCCTTTTGTTAAAAATCCTCGTGAATTAGATATTTGGTCTAATGAATATTTCTTGCAATTAGCACAACGCATCCGATGGAGTGAATAATCTTCGCCCCAATCTTCGACACGCGAAAAGTTATTTGCAAAAAAATATATTCATTTATTTGTATATATGCAATTTTTATAGTACCTTTGCAGCAGAATAATGTTGAATTATGAATTTCGAATTTTAAACAATCATGAAAAGCAAATCTTTGAATATCCTCGTACTCGTACTGCTAATCGCATGTGTAGGATGCTGCCCTAAGGCAAAAATCGAGAATCAAGCAAGTCAAGTCGTAGTAACTTCGTACCCCTCCTCCATCGGTGAGGCAGGCGTAGCAGTCTATCTGCCAGCTGGATATGCCTCCTCTGAGGTGGATTATCCAGTACTCTATCTCCTGCACGGTAGTGGCGATGATGAGGCTGGATGGCTGACCAAAGGTAAAGCCAAAGCCATCCTCGATTCGCTGATGACCAACGAATTGTGCAAACCTATGATTGTGGTCATGCCTAATGGCTACTTGGAGCAGACAGGCAAATACATTGCCCCAGAGGAGCGTCTGTGGATGGAGAGCACCTTCGAGGAGAACTTCAGCCAACTCATGGCGTGGACAGAAGCGCACTACCGCACCATCAATGACAAACAACATCGCGCTATTGCAGGCTTGTCCATGGGTGGTTTCCACACCATGCACACCGCAGCGCTGCTCAACCAGTCGTTTGACTATGTGGGTATCTTCTCCGCACTCTACGTACCACACACTAAGCAACCACACGCAGAACGCAATATCGAAATGCGCTACTTGGCATTATCGGATAAACCTGCTTACAACCAAACAGAAACATTGCTTGCACAGCAGTTTGCTAATCCTCCACAATTGTATTGGATAGCCTGTGGCGTGGAGGACTTTCTATACGAAGACAATGTAATTTACCGCCAATACTTGGATGAGAAACAATACCCATACGAGTACCATGAATCCGCAGGCGGACACTCGTGGGAGAACTGGATAGACTACCTGAAGATATTCGCACAGCGGATATTTTAATTATGAATTATGAATTAAGAATTAACAAATTATAAATTACATGAAAAAGACCTTTTTGACCTCCCTTCTGGTTGCTTGTGCGTGCACGCTATTTGCAGCAGAGCCATACTTCCGTGCAACATGGATCAGTACGGTCGCTAATATCGATTTTCCTACGAAGGAAGCCGTCGGCAATGATGAGCAACAGAAGGCGGATATGATAGCCATGCTGGATGCGTTTCAAGCAATGCACTTGAATGCTGTTATTTTTCAGGTACGACCTACAGCCGATGCGTTATACAAGTCAGAACTGGAGCCATGGAGCGCTTGGCTCACTGGCAAGCAAGGCGAGGCTGCGACCTACGACCCATTGGAGTTCGTTTGCGCAGAGGCACATAAACGCGGTATAGATGTACACGTGTGGGTGAATCCATATCGCGTGACAGGCGGCGGAAGCAAGATTGAGGATATTGCACCTAATCATATTTATCACAAGCATCCAGAGTGGTTCGTGAAATACGGTACGCAGTGGTATTTTGCTCCTCACTTGCAAGAGACTCGCGACTTCTTGTGCAAAGTGGTGGCTGACCTCGTGACTCGCTATGATATTCAGGGCATACATATGGACGACTATTTCTACCCATATCCAGTGTCGGGTGAGGAGTTTCCAGATGCTGAGGCATTTGCCAACGACCCACGCGGCTTTGACAACGTAGGTGATTGGCGTCGCGACAATGTGAACATGGCCATCGCGCAAGTGCGCAACACCATCAATAGTATCAAACCTGAGGTACAGTTTGGTATCTCTCCATTCGGTATCTGGCGTAACAGGGTGAACGACCCACGCGGTAGTGAGACCAACGGTCTGCAAAACTACGACCAATTGTATGCCGATATTCTCCTCTGGATGGAGAAGGGATGGATAGACTATGTAGTACCACAACTCTATTGGGAGATTGGTAAAAAAGTGGCAGACTATGAGATACTTGCACACTGGTGGGCGCAACATGCCACAGACAAGTGTCGCGTGTATATAGGCATGGCTCCTTACCGCTTGGGCGCAGAGAAAGGACCTGCTGCTTGGCGCGAAGGTAATGAGATTTGCCGCCAGTTACGTCTCAACCGCACGATAGAGGGTATTACGGGCGAATGCTACTTCCGCGCATGCGACTTGGAGCAAAACCGTTTTGGCTTGGCAGATAGTCTCAAGCATGTGTTCTATCCAACCTACGTGGCGGCGCCGTAAGGGTAGAGTGTAGAGTGTAAAGTGTAAAGTGTAGAGTGTAAAGGCATGAAGTATGAAAAAGGCGAGAATATTTCTCGCCTTTTTCTGTTTCCAGCCTTTTGCCTCTAACCTTTCGCCTCTTATCTTACTTATACAAGAATCGTTTGATGCTTTTCTTAGGTGTTTTTTCGAAGGGTTCTTGTTTCACCTCTATATCGTGTACACGCGAGTAGGTTGGAAGTAAGTCATTAAGTTTCTTCAAGTTCTCTTTCATCATGCGCTCTACTTCGGCGAGTGAGAAACCTTTGGTGGTTTCCTCATCTGGGAAAACAAGACCAATGAGTTTGCCTTCGCGTTCTACAACCACAGATTCTGCCACGCCCATTTGGTTATTGAGTTTGTCTTCAATCTCTTCGGGGTAAATGTTTTGTCCACTTGCGCCAAGGAACATACTCTTGATACGACCACGGATAAAGATATTCTGCCTCTTATCCATGTAACCAAGGTCGCCTGTACGCAACCAACCATCTTCGGTAAAGGCTGCTTTGGTGGCTTCCTCATTCTTGAAATAGCCCATCATGACGTTCTCGCCACGAACCAAAATCTCGCCTTCCCCTTTCTCGTTAGGATTATCAATCTTAGCCTCCATGCCTGGTACAGGCGCACCGCAACTGCGGCGTTTGAAATATTTAGGTGGCAAACCACTGACCAGTGGTCCACACTCTGTCATACCAAAGCCGATAGATAATGGGAAATTGACATCCAACAAGCATTTCTCGACAATTGGATTCATCGCTGCGCCACCGCAGAGGAAGTAACGCACTTGACCGCCAAAGGCTTTTACCAACGACTTCTTGACATAAGCACGGATCAGATTCATCACACCAGGGGTGTACCAGCAGAATTTCAGCACTGGTTTAGACAATAGTGGATCAAGTTTTTTCTTATGAATCTTCTCAATCACCAATGGCACAGTAGCTACCAAGTATGGTTTGACATCTGCCATTGCTTTGAGCAGAATGCTTGGGGTAGGGGCTTTGGTGAGGTAATAAATGGTGGCACCTGCGCTGAATGGATATAGGAAGTCTGCCAACTGACCGAACATGTGTGCCAGAGGCAACATGCTGACCACGCGCTGTCCTGGCTCTACGGGTAGGATATGCATGCCATTCTCGGTGTTGTTGCTCAGTGAACGGTGGCTAACCATTACACCCTTAGGTGAACCGGTTGAGCCAGAAGTATAGTTGATTAGTGCAAGTGAATCAAGGTCAATTTCGCCATCCTGTACGAGAGAGAAGAAGGTGTTCTCGGTGAGCGTGCATTCCTCGTTCATCACATGCTCCACATGGCCCTTGTATGGCTCTGCCAAATGAATGAAAGAAAAGTCATCCATGGACATGATAGCTTGCAGTTCAGGGAGTTGTTGGTTTTGCAGCTCGCGCCATACGTATGGTCCCACGATAAGCATTTTGGAGTCAGAGTGCTCAATGAGGCGAGCAAGGTCCTCCGCCTTGAAGTCCTGCAAGAGGGTTACTGCCACAGCCTTGTAGGACATGATAGCCATATAACTCACTACCCAGTTGGAGCAGTTGCGGCTGGCAATGGCGATCTTGTCACCAGGTTGAATGCCCATGAGACGAAAGAGCTTATGGAAGCGGCGTACCTGCTGGGCTACCTCGCCATGGGTGTATTGTTTCTTTTCTCCGTAATCCACAAAGGCGACATCGCGCCAACGATTATGGATCACCTGGTCCATATAATGTAAAAAATGGTGTTTCATAATTCAGTTGAAAATGAATAGTTAATAATTATTATCCGCCCAATTTTCTTCTAAACAGTAGCGCAGCGTCCACTACATACTCAATGACGCCAACGCTTCCTCCCGTGTTATTTCCTCTCCTACTTCTGTTGCAACAAAAGGCACCCCCTCGGGTGCGTGTGTCGCATCAAAAGTAAAATAAGTGCATGTACATTCCACCAAAATCTCTCCTTCTGCACTTCTGATTTCGCCATCCACAATGGCAATGTTGCGCTTCATCTCGCGCAAGCGCGCACGCAATTCAATAAATTGTTGGCGTATTAATATGGGTTTGCGAAAACGTGTTTCCATTTTGGCTGTTACTCCCGATGCCTGTAACTTATGAAAAACTACCCAACCACAAATCTCATCCAGCAATACCGACTGCACACCTCCGTGCAAGGTGTTTACCCACGATTGATACTGTTCTTGAGGCTTCCAGAAACATACAATGTCCTGTCCGTCCTCATAGAACTGCATCTTCACTCCATAGGGGTTGCTTGGGCAACAACCAAAGCAGTTATACCCCTCTATGCCTAACCACGGATTCTTAATCAGTCGCATATCTTATTTCCCCTCTTTCTTCAACAACGATGGTAGATAAATGTCGCGAATGAACGGGAAGTTGGGTTCCTCCGCGAGTATCTGTTGGCACATCTCAATGGCAGCATCTTTCTGTCCCGTCTTGCCTAAGCTCTGCACCAGTGTGATTTGCAGAGCACGATGGTTCCAACGTGGGTATACATGTTGAGCAGGTTGTAGTCGGTAGAGACTGTCTGCCTGCTGGTAGAAGAGCAAGGCCTTCTGCTTGCTGCCAAATATTGGGTTGAAAAACTCTACATTACCCTTCATCGTTAGCACGAATGGCTCGTTAGGATTGATGGTCATTGCGCTATCAATGTAGTTGTAGATACCTTTGATTTGTTGTGTAATATGACGACGTTCCAACGAGAGTTTGAAACTGCAAATACCTGCCTTATAGGTGTAATATACAGCAGAATCCATACTTGCTTTGTGTGCCTCTAAGTGCTGCTCAAACTGCTGCAAACGCAGAGGTGCATCCTCTTGCTGGATACTAATGACGTGGGCGGTATATCCATATTCGTAGTTCAACAGCAGGGAACGCTCGTCGGTGTTAGCGGTGTCCCAGTTGACAGAATCGATATAGTCAGCCCACATGTCCATATGGGTCGTCAAGTATGCATCGTAGAGTTGTTGTTCCGAGTCTTGCGCGAAGCAAAAACTCGAGAACAACACTACAATCAGTATGATTATACTACTACGAAACATAAATGATTATTTACCGCTTTGTTCAAGCATCAATGTGCGAGTAGGTTGGTCGCATACCTCAGCTGGACCATAATATTGGATAGGACCTGGGTAAATGTAGCTGAGTTGTGGGTCAGCCCAGTCTGCACGGTGAGCAGCCAAATACTTGAATGGTGCACCGTTGAGATCCACCAATGCCTTTTGGATCACAGGTTTCATTTTACCATGGCGGCGCTCCATGTTCATCATCATGGTCACAGGTACACCACCAGCAACCCACTCAGCAGCAGGCTTGGTCAGATTCTTTACGAGTGCCATATAACCGGTCTTGCCAGCAGCAATGAGGTGAGCTGCAGTATTACCGAGGCTATAGCAGTAGTCAGCATCAAAGTTAGATGGGATAGCGCAACGACCTTCGTAACCGAAGAAGTGGTTGAGTGCAGAGAACTTGCCTTTGTATTCGCCAGCAGCTTTGAGTTGAGCGAGGCGCTTTTGTACCATTTCGATAAGGAGCTTCTCGGTCTCGATTTGGCTCACCATCACGTTGCCGTGAGGGTCGCGGTCAAGGGTGAGTTGCTTAGCAATACCCTTAGGCAAGCTGCGATATAGCTCGCAAGAGGCAGGGGTAAGCATTGACTTAACGTATTCACGTTTAGCATCATCGCCCTCAAGAGCAGCGAACTCCTCGTTCTCAGCGAGCATATCGTTGAGCTCTTGGATAAGTACTCGCATAGCAGGTATAAACTCAATGAGTCCCTCTGGGATGAGGATAGTACCGAAGTTGAGACCTGCATTAGCACGAGCCACGATTACCTCTACGATTTGCTCTACCACCTCGTTGAGGGTCATGTTCTTAGCCTCTACCTCTTCAGAGATGAGACATACGTTAGGTTGAGCTTGGAGTGCGCACTCCAAAGCGATATGGCTGGCAGAACGACCCATGAGACGAATGAAGTGCCAGTACTTCTTAGCAGAGTTAGCATCGCGTTGGATATTACCGATAAGCTCAGCGAAGGTCTTACAAGCGGTGTCGAAACCAAATGAGGTCTCAATCATCTCGTTCTTGAGGTCACCATCGATAGTCTTTGGACAACCGATAACTTGGATACCGCAGTTCTTTTGCAAGTAGTATTCAGCGAGTACACATGCGTTGGTGTTACTGTCGTCACCACCGATAATAACAATAGCCTTGATACCGAGTTCGTTGCACACCTTGATACCGTTATCGAATTGCCAAGTCTCTTCCAGTTTGGTACGACCAGAACCGATGATGTCAAAACCACCAGTATTACGATACTCATCAATAATGTTAGCGGTGAGTTCAGCATACTTGCCATCTACCAAACCGCTTGGACCTCCGAGGAAGCCGTAGAGTTTGTTCTCTGGGTTGATACGTTTGAGGGCGTCAAACAAGCCGCAGATTACGTTGTGACCACCAGGAGCTTGACCACCAGAGAGGATTACACCCACATTGAATGCAGCTACCTGAGCAGCCTCAGCAGCAGGCTCAAATTCGATTACAGGCATACCGTAGGTATTAGGGAAGAGTTTCTCGATCTCCTCTTGGTCTGCTACGGATTGCGTTTTTGCGCCTTCCTTGAGGCACACATTTCCTTGCAATGCTACTGGCATCTTAGGTTGATACGCAGCACGTGCAATTTGCAATGGACTTTTTGTCATTGTCATACGTGTATAAGTTTTAAAAAGTTTTAATAGTTTTAACAGTTTTATAGTTATTAAATTTGCGGCAAAGGTACGAAAAAAATGTGGAATATGCAAATCTTTAGTACGATTCCGCATCATTTGGGAAAGTGGTTTGCTTTACTGCATCAATATATTCGCCCACCGCTCCTTTGACAGCTTCGCCTAATTGGGCAAAGTGGCGCAAGAACTTAGGCTTGAATCCTTGGTTGAGCCCCAACATGTCATGCAGAACCAGCACCTGTCCATCGGTTACGTTACCTGCGCCGATACCAATAGTAGGGCAGGACACGGCTTCAGTGACACGCTCTGCCAATGCTGCGGGGATTTTCTCCAGTACGATAGCAAAACAGCCTGCTTCATCTAGCAATTTAGCATCGCGGAGCAGTTTCTCGGCTTCTGCTTCCTCTTTGGCGCGCAGGCCATAACCGCCCAGCTGATTGACGCTTTGAGGGGTGAGTCCCAGGTGTCCCATCACGGGTATGCCTGCTTGTATCATGTGGCGGATGGCAGGTAGAATCTCTTCGCCGCCCTCCAGTTTGAGAGCATCAGCACCCGACTCTTTTATCATTCGCAGGGCGTTGCGAACGGCATCTTCCTCGCTGACTTGGTAGCTGCCAAAAGGCATGTCCAATACAACCAGACAGTGCTTGGCGGCGCGAACCACACCGCGCGCGAGAAAAATCATCTCATCCACGGTGATGGGTAGCGTGTAGGCATTGCCACATACAATATTGGAGGCACTATCCCCCACGAGGATCATGTCAATACCTGCTTCATCGAGCAGAGTAGTGAGGGTGTAGTCGTAACTGGTAAGCATGGCTATCTTCTCGCCTTGCTGCTTCATCTGGCGCAGACGAGTGGTCGTTATGCGCGTTGTGTGCGTGTGTACGGACATATGCGTAATTTACGGATTGGACAATTTACTATTTACTATTTTTTTGCGTTGGGATAGACGAACTATCATTCAACCTGCAAAGTTACTATTTTTTGCGTAGATATGCAAAAAAAATCCACTTTTTGCCTACTTTAAGTAGCAAAAATGCGCAAAATATCAAAAAAATAGCAGTATTTTGCATTTTTTTTGAAAAATATTTGGTCATGTCAAAAAAAAGCAGTACCTTTGCAGTCGCTTTCGAAAAGGAAGTGCGACATAACACTTGGTGCGGTAGTTCAGTTGGTTAGAATACATGCCTGTCACGCATGGGGTCGCGAGTTCGAGTCTCGTCCGCACCGCAAAGAAGCAATCCAAAAAGGGTTGCTTCTTTCTTTGTAATCCAGCATTTGGATTCCGGCAGCCGGTACCCGGAATCCAAATAAGAAAATCGCCATTGACTGCATGCCAATGGCGATTTTCTTGTATCAGCCTTTCGTCTATACCGTCGCCTCTATATTCCACATGAAAGCGCGGACGCCGACTTCCTCGTTGCGTTTGTCGAGTTTCTTAACGGCCTCGAGCAATACGGGTGCTTTCTCATCGGGTACAATGGTGATGACGCAGGAGTTCATTTCTGGCCATGCGTGGGTGCCACGGCGTGGCTCACCATTCTTGCTACCACGACCTTGTACATCCTCAAAGAAGGTAAATCCACGTATCTCTAACATATCAAGCATATACTCCACACGTTCGGTGTTCGCTTGATTGAAAATGATCATTACAGATTTCATAGATAATTATGAATTTTGAATTATGAATTTTGAGTTTCTTCGCAGTCCTCCACCTTAATATCCATGAAGATGAATTGTTCGCGGACTTTCTTGAGCTTGTCGCGTTCGCCTTTCTTAGACATTGCGCCGTAGATTACAGGTACAATGTACAATGTGAGGAAGGTACTCACGGTCAAACCACCGATAACGACAATACCTAATGGTTGCCACATCTCGGCACCTTCACCTTGGCTCACTGCCATTGGCACCATACCAAGGATAGTGGTGAACGCAGTCATCAATACTGGGCGCAGACGGCTCTCGCCTGACATCTGGATAGCTTCGTTGAGTTCGTGTCCACGCTCGCGCATGAGGTTGATATAATCCACAAGCACGATACCGTTCTTCACCACGATACCCACAAGCAGTACCAGACCCAAGGCACCAATCATATCCAACGAGGTGTTGGTGAGCCACAGGGCTATAATCACACCCGAGAGAGCAAATGGCACGGAGAACATGATGATAGCAGGTTTGCTGAATGACTCGAACTGCGATGCCATTACGATATATACGAGCAGGATAATCAGCATACCTAACATACCCATCTTGCCAAAGGTTTCTTGTTGGTCTTCGTAGTCACCTGCGATACGCATAGTGTATCCAGCAGGGGAATCAACTTTAGGAAGCACTTGTGTCTCAATGGCTTGTGCCAATTCGCCCAATGTGGTCTCAAATGGTGTTACCTTCACAGTCACAATACGCTGACGACTCTTACGCGCGATAGTAGGTGGTGCCCAATATTCGTCCACGGTGCATACTTCCGATAGTTTGACGGTCTTGCCCGTTGGAGTAGGAATGGAGAAATCCATCACATCGCTGATAGAGTTGCGGTCATCCTCTTGCAAACGCACGAGGATATCGTACTCCGAGCCATCTTCTTTGAGGAAGCCTACTGCCATACCATTCACGCGGTTGCGCAGGTAAGAAGAAATGGTAGCAGAAGTCAATCCCAAACGACTTGCTTTCTCTTTGTCCACTACGATTTTGATTTCAGGACGGTCATCATCGCGGTCTGCATAGACGTCACGTGCGCTAGGTAGCTCCTTGGTCAGTGCCATGACTTGTTGCGCCATTTGGTTGGTAATATCAAAGTCGTAGCCATAGATTTCTATGTCCACGGTATTACCACCACCAGGACCACCACCGCTAACTGATGCTTGATACTCAATGATTTCAGGATATTGTGCCATCTCTTGGCGGAGCACTTCGGCAATTTGCCAAATGGTGCGTTCGCGTTCCCATTTCTTGTTCAAGCGAACGGTCATAGAGATGGTATTGTTCATGGTGGTAGAGAAGATAGCACCTGTACCGTCGTCGTCGTTGGAACCTGCGGAGGTAGCAATCATCTGAATCTCTGGCACAAGAACGGTGAAACGCTCCTCCAATTGGCGTGCGGTCTTAAGGGTCTCCTCAATACGTGTTCCACGTTGCAACTCTACGCTTACGCTCAAGCGAGCATTGTCCTGTTGCTGCATAAAGTCGGTACCTACTTTGCCAAAAATGAATGGCATGAGTGAAGCGCCGAAGAATACGAACAGGATAATGATAGTCACTGCCTTGTGGCGCAAGCACCATGCAAGTGATTTACCGTAAACCTTGTCCACCTTATCGAGGAGTGCAACTACGGTGCGTTCGTACCAAGACTTCTTTTCGCTATTATCTACCAACTTACCATTGACTACTTTGAAGTTCTTAGATTTCAGCAGTTTGGAGCAGAGCATAGGGGTCAGCGTGATAGCAATCACGGTAGAAGTACAGCATACTACGGTAACAATCCAACCCAATGATTTGAACATGATACCTGCCATACCCTCCATCATGGTCAGTGGCACGAATACGGCGCAGAGTACAAGGGTAGTAGCGATAACGCTGACCCAAACCTCGTTGGTAGCATAGATAGATGCCTCGCGTGGACTCTCGCCACGTTCGATATGGCGGGTGATATTCTCAAGCACCACAATCGCATCATCCACTACCATACCAATAGCGATAGTCAGCGAACAGAGTGAGATGATGTTTATGCTGGAGTCTGCCATCTTCAGATAGATAAACGCCACAATCAGCGAGATAGGAATGGTGAGCGAGATGATGAGTGTCGCACGCCATTTGCCAAGGAAGAAGAGCACCACGAGCACCACGAAGAGGAGGGCGTAGAGCACAGACTCCTCAAGGGAGTTGATGGAGTTGCGGATATTGTCTGCCGAGTTGTAGATCTCTTGAATCTTCACGTCGGTAGGCAGTTGCTTTTGGATCTTCTTCAATGCTTTGTCCACATCTTCGCAGACTTGCACGGTGTTGGACCCCGATTGCTTAGCCACAATCAGACGCACCGCTTCACGACCGTTGGTCTTCTCATCCAATGAGAGGTCTTTGATGGTATCGCGCACCGTGGCGATGTCGCGCACAAAGACTTGTTGCCCCTGTGGGGTCATGGTTACCATCAGATCCTCAATCTCGCTACTCTCTATGAACTCAGAGCGTACTTGCATTTGGTACTGCTCTTTCTCCATCTTCACCGTACCTGAAGAGAGGTTGAGGTTGTTGGCGGAGATGACTTGACCCACTTGCTCCAGCGAGATGCCAAAAGCATCCAATTTCTGTTGGTCAATATCCACATACACATAGCGGTCTGGTGCACCTGCTACAGACAGGTTACCTATACCGTTGATTTGGTTCAATTGTGGAATCACCTCATCGTTGAGGATTTTGTCGAGTGCAGGATACGACTCGTCTGCCGTGATAGCATATTGGCAGATAGGCATGGTGCTCGATGAGAACTTGAACACCATAGGCGACGAACAACCGTCTGGCAACTGGTTCTTGGCCATGTCGCAGAACGATCGTATGTCATTGACGGCTTCCGTAATGTCGGACCCCCATTCCAATTCCAATACTACAAGACTGACATTATCTTTACTGGTCGAGTTGATATACTTCAGGTTATCCACCGAAGTCAAACTATTCTCCATGATTTTCGAGACGTTGGTCTCTATCTCGGAGGCTGATGCACCGGGATAGGTGGTCATCACCATCACGTATGGTGGGTCCATCTCAGGGAACTGATCCACAGGCAGTTGCACGAAGCAGAACAGACCTATGATCATCACCGCAACGAATACCAGCATGGTCGTTACGGGATTTTTAATCGCGGTTTTATAAATTGCCATAGTTATTTACGATTTGACGATTTACTATTTACCATTTCGTTATTTTACTTGGATTTTCACGCCGTCCACCAGTTTGTGTTGTCCAACGCTGATGTACTCTACACCTGCTTTGATTTCGGGTGCAATGATTTCGATGCTCTCATCGAAGCGTTGTCCGAGTTTCACGCTCACGCGTTTCGCGTAGCCATTTTCGTTGATGAACACATAGCGCTCGTTTGAACCAATGAGTTTTTCTACGGATTGGTAAGGTACTACGATAGTGTTCTCTTTGCCCAGTCCGAGGGTGGTGGTCACGTACATACCTGCGCGCAGTTTCTCGCTGGCGTTAGGAATAACGATTTTGCATTGGAAGGTGTGGCTGGCAGCATCGATGGTTGGGTAAACCACCTCGATAGTTGCAGGGAAGGTCTCCTCTGGATACACTTCGCTCTTCACCGTCAGGCGCATTCCCTCTTTGATGAGTGGATAGTAGGTCTCTGGCACTGCGATTAGGGCTTTGAGTTTCTTTACTTGGGTGAGTACTACGATGGGCTGACCGCCATAGAGTTCGCCATCTTCGTAGGTCTTGGCAGAGATAACACCGTCAAAAGGTGCTTTCACATAGGTGTTTTGCTCGAGGAAAGCAAGGTTTTGCTTGAGTTGGTCGTAGCCTACTTTGGTTTGGTCGTAGGTCTGTTGGCTCACGCTACCTGTTTCGAGCAGTGCCTCCAAGCGACCCATCTCTGTTTCGAGATTTGCCAGTTGGATTTTCTGGGTGAGGTATTGTGTTTGGTCCATGCGCACAAGCATGTCGCCTGCTTTAACTTCGTCTCCCACCTCTACGTATATGTGCTCGATCTTACCTGTGAGACTGGGTGCTACGTTTTGGGTAAGGTAGCCTTGTAGGTTAGTGGACACGGTGAATACGCGTTCAATCTCTTTTTCTTGGAGGGTAATGGTGCTTACTACCTCCACGCGCTCAGCTTCTTGCTGAGTAGTCTGAGCTTCTTTCTTGCCGCAGGAAATCAAACAAACAGCGGCTGCAAATAATAATACAATCTTTTTCATTTATCGTTTTGTTTATTAGTTATCAGTTTTTTTGTGTCCAGCGTCCGGATTCTGGGAGTCCAATATGTTGGCTTCCGGTGTCCGGCTTTCGGAATTATAGGTTCAAGAATTTCTCGAGTTCCACTTCGGCGTTCACGAGTGTCAGTACTGCTTGTACGTATGTGGATTGTGCAGTAATAAGGTCGTTGCTGGCATTCACGAGGTCGAGGTTGCTGGCTACACCTTGTTGGAATTTGCGACTGGTGTTGTCAAACACACGCTGTGTGACTGCAATATTCTCTTGCTCGTTGGTATAGGTCTCGAATGCGTTTTGCAGGTTATAGCGCAATTGCTCGTTTTGGATGCCGAGGTTATCGCTGGTTTCCTCGAAGGTGTTGCGTGCTTCTTCGAGGGCGATTTTCTTCTCTACTACGCCTGCGGCGCGCTTGCCTGATGACCATAATGGCATAGATATTTGTATGCTTAATGCGTTAGGAGGGGTCATGTTGAATCCCTCTTTTTTGCCAAAATAGTCTTTTTCGCTGTATTGATAGCCCACACCGATTGTTGGACCATATGCCCAACCTGCCATGTGTACATTCTTTTTCGCCAATTCTACATTTTTGGCAAGGGTTTGGTAACTGAGGTTGTTCTCCAATACGAAATCCTGACCGAGCAAGGTCAGTATGGCTTCTGCCGACAACATGTCGGTAAGTTGGGTAGTGAGTGTCAGTTCGGTTTCTGCGGGAACGTTCAGCAGCACTTTCAGGGCATTGAGTGCCAGTTGTGTGGAACGCTTGTTAGCATTGATATTATTCTTCAATGTGTTTACGCGCACGAGGATTTGGTCGGCGGTTGTTTGCTCTGCGGCACCTACCTCCACGCTACGCTGTGTCATGGCTGCCAAGTGTTCAATGTTCTTGAGCGAGTTGTCCAGCAGTTTCACCACGTCTTCCAATACGAGGACAGATGCGTAACTGGATTTCACGTTGGCGCGTAGGTTATCCTCGCTGATTTCGAGGTTCAGTTTTTGCATCTCAATGGCGGTGTTGTTGAGCAATGCTCCCACAATCGCTTGTCCATTGATACCTACGGATGCGGTGATACCGAATGTACCATTGTCAGGCATTTCAATTGGCATGCCGCCGAAGTTCATTTTGTAGCCCATCATAGATTGGTATGCCCAGGACATATCCACCGAAGGAAGCATACTTGCGATAGTTTGCCAGCGAGTGGCATACGCTTTTTGTACGGCGAGATCCGCATTACGCAGACTGCGGTTTTCTGCCACTGCATAGTCTTGTGCCTCTTGCAGGCTGAGGTTTAGGGTAGCGGGTACCTCTTTTTCTGGTGCTCGCTTGGTGGCAGCCATCACGTGATCCGCTGCCACAATATTCGCACTAATGGCGAATACAAACAGACTTAATACAATTTTTTTCATTTATTATTATGGTTTAATATGATTATCGTTCTTATTTCTTGACGGCTTGTTCCAGCGAGAGTAGTCCTTCTGGTGTGAAGATACCTCGCAGGAGAATATCCATGGATGTTTTGCCTATGTGGCGTATTTCTTGTACGCTTAGTTCGTGACTATCGGTGTATTCTGCCAACATGAGGTGGGTATTGACCATAAGCATGGCAGCCACTTCTATGTCTATTGCGTTGCGGAAGATGCCTTCTGCCTGACCTTTTTGCAAAAATTGTACCAAAAACTGCTTCATCACGTTGCGCATGCGTTTGATATGTTGTTTGTGCAGGTTGGGGTAGTATTTCTTTAGGTCATAGAGCATGGGTGGTGTTTGGTGGGTACATTTTTCGGTTCGGCGCGCAATTTTTGTCCAGTCGGTAATACATTGTACGACAGATTTTCGGTCCACCAGTTGTTGTACGTCGTTGGCCATTTTCGCTTCGTGTGCAAGTAGGATGGCTTCTACGAGGTCATCTTTGGAGGGGAAATAGACGTAGAATGTTTTTTTGGATATACCCAATTCTTTGCATAGTTCATCTACGCTAACAGAGCGTATGCCAACTTGTTGCATACGCGGTGTTGCCACTCGGAGTATATTTTCTTTCATGTCTGCCATTGCAGGTCTCTTAGTTGTTCCGTTACCACCTCGTTACCACTCCCTTGGTGAAGGTAGATAGTAGGTGTTTATTTGTTGGGTACTATGCCATAGTACAAAAAGCGTGCAAAGGTACGGCTTTTTTCTCAAATAGGCAAATGTTTTAGGAAACTTTAACACTTTTGTAGTTCCCAAGTTGCAATTCCGTCAATCTGTCACTACTCAATTATTATTATCCAAGTGATTACATAAAAAAATGTGTCGATACTATGGATATGGGCGGTCGTGCCTAATCATTCATCATTGTATGATGACCATTCCGACAACAGGGGAGACAATTATAAAAATATAGACAATGATAATCAATAAGAAAATAATGATATTCTCATCATTTTTATAACATGCTGATAATCAATCATTAACGGGGGGGGGGGTAAATTTCTAATAAAAAATAAAAAAAATATTTGTGTATTCAAAAAAAAATGACTAACTTTGCGCCCGAAAGTACATTTACGTATTATCTTAATAATAAAACCCACTACTACTCGCGAGGAGCCGTAGTGGGTGTTTTCTTTATCTAATTCGGAATGAAAAAGTGTTACCAACCAAACTTATAGGCAAGCAGTATCAGGTGCTTCGTGGTGTACTTGTGGGTCAGAGATATATCACCCGTCGTGTTATCCACACTAATGCCGCGGTCGTACATATAGTTATAGCGATAACTCAAAGTCAATGAATGTTGCTTAGTAATCTTCCATTGCAAACCCAACTCGGGACGCAACTCGCTAATGTATTGCCCGTAGGAAGGCGATTGGCTATTGGCTATGGAGTTTAGATACGCTACAGGCGCATTCAACGTGTTTAGTATCTCAAACTTACCAACAATCCCCAATGGTGTCTCTGGGATAGAATACACCGCCTGCAAACGACTACGCAAGGTAAAATCCACCGCGTTCTTCTCCCTGCTGTCCACATCATCACAACGAGCATCCAACATCACACCCTCGCGCAACGACAAACTCCATTGACCTAACTTCACCTGACCCGTCACCAGCAGATTAGCACGGTGGCGAAGGTACTTGTCCACATCCGTCCAACCCTGATCACCATACAACTTCAGCGTGTATGCCGCATATACACTCAGATACTTAATGGGCGCATACGTCAGACCTACCGTAGTATGCGAACGGTGGGAAGGAATACTACGAATCTCCTCCTCTATGGTCAATGACAAACCGTGGTCAAAGGACTTGACAAAGGTGGCAAACAAATGCGCCTCGGGTGTCGCAGTGTGCGTTTCAGACTCGGTGATACTCGCATACAGCGCAAGAGGAAGAATGGTCAGAATGAGGGGTAAAAATCGTTTCATGCGGTCGTTTTTGATATTATTACTTGTACGCCATGGCGTATTCTATCATTCGGCGGAGCATGGCGTTCAAACCGTTGCTACGTGTAGGAGAAAGGTGTTCGCGAAGCTGAATCTCATCAATGAAATACAACTTCGTATTAATGATATCCTCGGGCGTTTGACCGCTGAGTACGCGAATAAGCAGTGCCACAATACCCTTGACCAAAATAGCATCCGAATCGCCCTTATACACCACCTTGCCATCTTGCATCGCTGCCGTAAACCAAACCTTAGACTGACAACCATCAATCAGGTTCTTGTCGTTCTTGTCTGCCTCGGGAAAGGCCTCCAAACCATTGCCGTACTCTATGAGCAGACTATAGCGGTCCATCCAGTCATCAAAACTGCTGAACTCCTCGATTATTTCATCTTGTATGAGATTAATTTCCATAATTGTTCTGCTATATGTTTATCATCTTCTTCTGCTATCTCTTTTACAGGGGCTTCTATCACATAATCCGCCTTCATATAAAATGGTTCGCGCGCTTCCAACTGCGGTGTGATGAATTGCAGCAACTCCTCCTCCGTCCGACCTTGCAGCACGGGGCGAGTACTCAAATCCGTGAGCATCAGTCGCTGAGCCAAATGTTCGGGCTTCCACTTCAGATAAATACTCGTACCCAACTCTTTGAGGCACTCCATATTATCCTCCCAACAAGGATAGCCACCGCCTGTGGCATAAATCACTTTTTCAATAGGCAATTCTGCAAGGTCCTCAACCACATATTTCTCTTTTATGCGAAACTCCTCAATACCATGCTCACGGATAAACTCGGCAGGCGTTTGGCTATGAATCTCCGCAAAAGCCTCATCTAAGTCCACAAAATGCCAACCCAAACGCTCAGCCAATAGGCGACCTACTGTGGTCTTACCTGCTGCCATATACCCGATGAGATAAATAGGAAGTTGCATATTCTTCTTGCCTTTACACTTTACACCTTATACTCGGTCAAAGACACGGATTATAGTCAAAAGTATCATTATCGCGCCACAGCAGTTTGCCGTCTTCGATATATGCTTCAGGAAAGGCGGACTTGAATGGCGGTGTGAGAACGCCTATCATTTGCCACTCCTTATTAAATACGCGCGCGTGCGAAGAACATATAGGCGCACAAACAGTGTGAATGACAATGATCGAGTCATGAGTAATCAGTGTATCGTGCGTTGAGGTAGGCTCTGTGTATGACGGCACACTATCGCTCACGATATTGACCTCGTGAGTAGTCGGTTGTTCTGCCTGCGTATGATAGTTCACTACGCCCACAGATAATAGAACAAGTAGTATAAATATCTTTCCTTTCAAAACTCTTTCCTTTACACCTTACACGATCAGCACCACTGCTTGTGCAGCAATACCCTCTTTTCTTCCCACGAAACCAAGTTTCTCGGTAGTCGTTGCCTTAATGCTGATTTGGCTTTCGCTCACACCCATCACCTCTGCCAGGCAACTGACCATAGCAGGGATATGGGGATTGAGTTTGGGCGCTTCAGCACAAATAGTGCAATCGCAATTGCCCAGTTCATAGCCCGCTTCGCGAAGCATCGACATCACTTTGCGCAGGAGAATCTTAGAGTCGATATTCTCGTACTCGTTGCCCTTGACAGGTGGAAAGTGATAGCCAATATCGCGCATGGCTGCTGCACCCAGTAGCGCATCGCATAGCGCATGAATCAGCACATCCGCATCAGAGTGCCCTAACAATCCTTGCTCTGCTGGCACACGAATGCCACCCAACCACAATTCGCGGTTGGGAGCAAAAGCGTGTACATCATATCCGAAACCGATACGCATAGACCCTCCTAACCTCCCCGAGGGGGAGAAAGTAAATATTACTTCTTGTTATTCACAAGGTCTTTGATACCAGCGAGGTCGAAGCCAAGGGTGAAGCGCATAGTACCGTCCAATGGGTTGGATGGTGCAGTTGCGATACAGTATGCAAAATCCAATGAGAAGATACTGAGTTTGAAACCAGCACCCAGCGTCACATAACGACGGTTGCCCTTATAGTAGTTCTCATGGCTATAACCAGCACGTGCAAAGAATTGACGGTTGTAGCTATACTCCAAACCTACACCCCATTGAATCTCTTGCAACTCCTCCAGTGCAGGAGAAGCAATGACTTGTTGACCTGTAATGGCATCTGTCTCTGTATAACCTGGTGCATCGCAGAAAGATTGCCACCAACCATTGGTAGAGGAGATATTCGAGAAGTCTGTTTGGTCATAACGACCGCCATTACCATCGTTGGCAAACTTAGAGTTGTAGGTAGGAACGAGCATCTTATTAGCCTCAGCGGTAATCATCAAGCGGTTGTACTCATCAAATGGCAACTCATAGCTCACACCCAGACGCATATTAGCAGGGATAAAGTTACGGGTGTCGCCTTCATCATAGGTCATCTTACCACCCAAATTGCTCAGGTTGAAACCCAACGCAAAATAGCTCTCACCCATAGGGGTAGCGATAGGTTGACGATAGTAGAGCGATACATCCGCAGCGAAAGTCCAAGCAGGATACATATCCATCACAACGCCAC
Source organism: Paludibacteraceae bacterium (assembly GCA_045579505.1). Classification (GTDB taxonomy): domain Bacteria; phylum Bacteroidota; class Bacteroidia; order Bacteroidales; family Paludibacteraceae; genus Colicola. Next base: position 32,183 of record JAZNMH010000026.1, on the reverse strand, counting down.
CACCTGAACTACCCATGTTGATACCGTTGTTCAGATCGCTATAGAGGAAGCGAAGCGCTACCGCCATACTCAAGTACTCATGTAACTTACGAGAGTAGGCTACATCCAATGCCCACTCATTAGGTCTGGCTGTACCCAATTCGCTACCTTCGTAATTGCTATCCCAATCCATGAGTGTCACGCTACCCATGTCAAAATAGGTGAAGCTGGCAGAGATAGTACCTGCCAAATCGCCCATGTTATAGTAACCTGCAATATACGCCAAGTTAATGTCATTGACGAGTTTGGTGAGCCAAGGGGTATAGTTAGCAGTGATACCACCCTTGCTCTCCATGAACGCATACTTAGAGGCATTCCAGTGTTGTGAGTTGAGGTCAGGAGTAGTGGCCGCACCCAAATCACCCATACCAGCTGCGTGTGCATCAGGCGCAATAGTGAGAGAAGGCATAGCTGTAATGACAGGGTTAGTTGCCATCACAGACATTGTCAGACCCACAAGGGTCATAATGGATAAAAGAATTTTCTTCATTGTTGTTAGTTGTTTATTTTTGATAGTTAATAATCTTGTTATAGCCAATCGCAAAAACCATTGCCAATGGCCTCATATGTAATTGCTTTTCTAAATATGCTTCATAGGCGCTATTGAGTGATTATGATTTTGCCTGCTTTGGAAACGAAGTTCGAAGTAGGCGTTTTGATATTCAGTTGATATATATATATGCCTGGTGTGGCATTCATTTCGTTCATATTCCACTGTATGCCCTCGGTGCCAATCTGCTTGTGCGCTTTGACCAGTCTTCCACTAAGATCATACAGATAAATCTCGGTTTGTATCACTTCATTGGGTTGGTCGAACTCAATGCGGAAGTTCAGTACACCTGTCGCAGAGACGGGGTTAGGGTAGGTAAGTACCTGGTACAAGGTAGGAGCGAGCCCTTTGACCACTTGGAAGTTGAGAGCCGCTGTGCTACTATTGTTGAGCAAGTCCCATGCACGGAACTTCAAGGTGTGTGCTCCCTCTGTCATCTCAGGCATCTTGAAGCTAACATTACCTTGTTGGTAACTATTGCTGCGTGCCGTGAAGTACTCATTGAGGACAAAAGTCTGGTTAGGGTCCTCATCAATAATAAGCAACAGGTCATGTCCGATGCCTGAGCCAACGGTGTTAATACCATTCTCGTCATAAATATCGGCATAGAAATGGGGGAACTCATAGGTTTTACCACCATCCACAAAAGCAGGGTTGTTAAGATATAACTTCAGGTCTGGACCAATACTATCTATTGCCTCTACTGTACTACTACCACCGACCAAGAAGTCCTCGTAGTAACCCACACCTTCTTCGCCACTCTCCTCGTCATACGCATAGTAGGCGATGCGACCATTGCCGTAGTTGTAGCGAATGTCTTTAGGCACCATGAAAGTGTATGAGAACTTGCCGTCCTTCACCATTGTTTGACCCGCGAAGAGGGTGTTAGGATAGTTGTTGATAGGTATCTTGACTTTGTTTGCCTCCTTAGGTTCGTCATTGTCACGCGTGATGGTCACCTGCATCTTGTCCCAAATGGTGATATCCATTGGACCATTAAACCATGTTGCAGTGTCGCCAGTAGGTGTCATTACATACCCTTGAATGGTCTGCACAGATAGCGCGCGGACGGTATCCAGTGGTGTGGTCGTTTTGATTTGATAATCAGTAGGATAGTTGAGCCGTATGGCAGGATCGCCAAGCAATACATAGGGCAGTTTGTTCATCGTTTGTCCGCACATGTTCTTGGCTGTAGACACCGCTTTACCAATAGTCATATCGTAAGAGTAGGCATCCTTATGACCAAAAATGGTGTCGCATAAATGCTCGTTGAGTACTTTGTTTTGTGATGCATACACAGTGCGGCATGCGGATAATACACCTATCGCACCACCATGTGGATTGAGGATAGCCTCCTCACCCGCCGAAGGGATGCCACTATCGAAATGCGAGAAACTGCAAGTTGCCAAGAACCAGAAACCCTGATTAGCATTGGTCATATTGCGGATGTCCTGCGTCTTCATAAAGAGTTCATTCGTGATATTGTTGTATCCTCCGTGACCCGAATAATTCATGAACATTACACCTGTCTTCATGAGATTGTCAAAGCGGTTCTTAGCATCAGGATAGCGTTCGCCTGCGGCATTTACCTCCTGGGTGTAAGCGTCCAAATAGATCTTATTGACCACAAAAGCAGGATTCTCGGTGCGCAAGATCTCAGCTGCTTTGTCGGCAGTATTAACATGCAGACCGTTGTCTCCATCGTCCGCCAAGAAGCAGATTTGAGTCTTCCACTTGCCCAATCCCTTGTTGTCCATATACGCGCAGAGTTTATCTACCACCTCTGTAGTTTGCTCCAAGGTGCGCAGGGGCAAACGGCCTACGCCGATATTCATCTTGGCTTTCTCCGCTGAAAAATTACCCTTATTGTCTATACCCGCATTATCCTCCAGAAAACCGCAGTAGTCATCGCAGGCATAGGCGTCCGTTTCAACGGTAGAGTTCTTAGCCTCATATACAAGAAGGCGGCTCACGCCTGAGTTGCGCAACAGTTTGCGGTTGTCAAACGAGGCATTGCCCATGAGTAGCAAGTTCTTGGGTTGTTTCACTTTGTTGCCTTTAGCACGGTCATAGAGCATCTTCATGAACCAGCGGTAGGCCGTCACATCGGGTGTACCAGAGGAGAACTCATTATACACCTCTTCATCTGTAACAACCGCCCAAGTGATATGATCAACCTCCTCATGTTTCTTCGCCAAACGGATGGCTTGCTCGCGAAACTCCTCGGGGCAAATAATAACATAGTCCTTATCGCTAAGGGCATGGAGGTTCTGATTCTTCACCTCGCCCACATAGTCAGGTTGGAGCCATTCGTCTGTATCCACATTGACTGCCACATACTTCTCCGCTTGTAGGTTAGATCCTACCCATGATAGTGTGCCTTGGGTAAGGGTTGTAGGCATCTGCTCTATATTCACACCATCCGTTACACGCCATATCTGTGTGGAGGAAGTGGCGTTGCTCAGCACAAAGCGTGTAGGGCGTGGCTGAGACAGATAGTGCGTGTTGGTGATCGCTAACTGATTGCTACCCATGACCAGTTCACTGGGGGCATTTAGCTCTATGTAGTTGAGGTAGCCCACAGCGGCAGAACCTGATGACGCGTATTGTATCGTGACTGTTTGCTTATTATTCGCATCTTTTGCATTGACATTTAGCATGATAGAGTCACACTCTGCCTTGGTGTAGAAGTCGGATGCGGGAATTCCAGCTAGTGGGCAGGATGCCTGTTCACCCGATAGCTCCATGGTGAACTGTGACAGTGTGGAGGATGCGGCAGCCACATGTGCTACGCAGGTCATAGGTCTATTGGTGAGCAAGTGGGGCGTGTTGAAGGTGACTTGGAGGGTAAGATTGCTTCCTTGTAGCGCCTCGCCGTAGAACTCACGACCACCACCACTGACACCTGTCTTATCTAATAGATTGACTTTTTCTACCTCGTGCAACTGATAATTGGTAAACCAATCTACTTCGTATGCTTGTTCATCGTTTAGCGGTTCGCTGACGTTGATGAGGCGCTGCTGACCTGCGCTATCGCTCAGAAAGTAATAGCCATAGTCGCTATAAGGGTTGCGCGTATGATGCCACTTATCTGCGGCATATTGCCAACCGATAACCCCTTGTGCATAGAATAAGATATAATCCCCTTGGTTGAAGACACCATCCGAACCCTTGTGCATATAGAAAGTTACTGATGGTAGGTCATCCCACTTATGCTTTGTGAAATTCTCACTAAGCATAGTACCTCCATAACCTAATACACGTACCTTGTCAGGCTGTAATCCCCATTCTTTGAGTTCGTTGTAGGTAATGGCATGTACGCCCGTTTGACTAACGCGAATCTTGATTATCTTACCCTCGCGCAGCACCGACTGATCGGCATACGTATGCCTACCCGCCGATAAAGAAATCGGTAGCAAGCATATGGTCAATATGAGCAGTATATGTTTCATTTCACTTTGCAGTATAATAATTCTTCGTTGTCAATACTAACACTGAGCACCTCTTCGCGCAGTAGTGGGCGAGAGGGTATAGCGCGGTCAATGAATATCAGGTCGCCTTGGCGGAGGGTCATCACCTCGCTGGCACGATGTATGGCTTCATCAAACGAGATAATCGTATCCTGCCATGGGTTGCGCTCCAAGTCAATAAAACTACCCAATGGCAAGGCATAGTCAAACCCCCATGCCTTTACCCAATCATCAGTTGCCAGCACGTCCGCTGCATATATATTGAAAGCAGGTGCCACGGCATCATAGTAACGCGTAGCAAACTTAGCAGCGATATTCTTGCCCAATCGACTCACGCGAAGTACCACGCATGGTATCACACGCACATCCTCACTCCAGTCTGGAATAAAGAACGGCTTGCGATTCACCAACATGGAGGAATCGCATTTGAGCACCATCTGTACTGCTCCGTTTATTTCGCTAAAGCCGATAATTTTCATTCAAACCGCAAAATTACAAAAAATCTCGCACGCGCGCAAATATTCTTATTAAAAAGTACTACTTTCTTAAAAATTGTGCTATATTTTATTTCGCACGAATAAATATTTGTATCGGTGTACCATTAAAGTCCCACCACTCACGTAGTTTGTTCTCCAAGAAACGACGGTATGGCTCCTTCACGTACTGTGGCAAATTAGCAAAGAATACAAAGGTAGGAATTTGTGTATTAGGCAATTGCGTGCAATACTTGATTTTGATGTATTTACCTTTGGTGGCTGGTGGAGGATAGTTCTCTATGAGTGGCAAGAAACGCTCGTTGAGTTGTGCGGTAGGCACTTTCTTTTGCTTGTTCTCATAGACGTGCAGTGCTGTCTCCATCACCTTGAAAATGCGCTGTTTGGTCAGTGCCGAGGTGAAGATGATTGGGAAGTCGGTAAATGGAGCAATGCGTTCGCGGATAGCGCGTTCATAGCCTTTGATGTCGGCAGTGGTCTTGCTCTCAATCAAATCCCACTTATTGACGCATACGACCAATCCCTTTTTGTTCTTCTGAATCAATTGGTATATGTTCAAATCTTGTGCCTCAATGCCACGTGTCGCGTCAATCATCAAGATACACACATCAGAGTTTTCTATGGCGCGAATACTGCGCACCACGGAGTAGTATTCCAAATCTTCGTTCACTTTGGCTTTTTTGCGAATACCTGCGGTGTCCACGAGGTAGAAGTCTTTGCCGAACTTATTGTAGCGTGTGTAGATACTATCGCGTGTGGTACCGGGGATATTGGTTACGATAGTACGTTCCTCGCCGATGAAGGCATTGAGAATACTACTTTTGCCTGCGTTAGGACGACCTACGATAGCAAAACGTGGCAACTCTTCCAAGTCCTCGCCTGCTACGATGTCCTTGAATCTACTGCAAATCTCGTCCAACAAGTCTCCCGTACCTAAGCCATTCTCAGCCGATAGGATAAATGGCTCGCCAAGACCGAGTTTGTAAAATTCGGGTGCGCCATATTGTTGGTCGAACTGATCCACTTTGTTCACTGCAAGTACGGTTTCCTTTTTGGCTTGACGGAGTAGGTGTGCCACTTCCATGTCAAACTGAGTAACGCCTGCATTGACATCTACCATCAGCAGGATGACGTCAGCCTCTTTGATAGCGAGATTCACCTGACGGTTGATTTCGCTCTCGAAGGTGTCATCCGAATTGACTACCCATCCGCCTGTATCGATGACGGAAAACTCTTTGCCGCACCATTCGCTTTTGCCGTATTGACGGTCGCGGGTAGTGCCTGCGGTATCATTCACTATCGCTCGACGTGTCTTGGTCAAGCGGTTGAAAAGGGTCGATTTCCCCACGTTGGGACGCCCCACTATCGCTAAAATATTTGCCATAGTCTTTTTAATTCAAAGTTCTTAATTCTTAATTCAAAATTCTCAATTCTTAATTCTCAACTGCCTGTTGTCTGCCATCTATCTGCCACCTATCTCCATTGGAACCTCATTGGAACCTCATTGGAACCTCGCCGAGACTTTACCGTGATATTATCGTGTCATCTGTGGATTAGCAACTGCAATTTCCGCAGCCTCCTTCTTGGCAATTACCGCCACAGTCACCGCCGTTGCAATGACCACCACAACCGCCACAACCTCTATGATGCAGTGCTTTCAGTTCGCCTTCTGTTACATCGCGAAGATTCAGCACTTTGCCCACAAAGTGCAAGTTCTCGCCTGCCAATGGGTGGTTGAGATCAATAGTAACATTCTCCTTGGTAATCTCGGCAATTTGGGCATTGATGACTTGTCCATCTGCTGTGTTCATAGGCACGATAGCACCTACATATACGCGCTCGGAGTCAAACTCACCGTCGCCGTTGTAGAACATCTTCTTGTCCAAAGTCAATACACCCTCGTCGTCATACTCGCCATAGGCATCTTGGCATGCAATGCGGAAATCAAATGATTCTCCTTCTTGCAGACCTGCCATGTTTTGCTCAAAGGCCGGTAACATCATGCCTTCGCCATGACAATATACTAATGGTGCTTCAGCGGTTGCTTTCTCCATCAATTCTTCTTGTCCATTTTCGCCGTCCACATACAAATCGTATTGGAGGGTCACTACTTTTCTTGCTTCGATTTTCATATATTTAGTAAATTGTAAATTGTCAAATTACCACCAATTAACGCGTTTGCTCGTAGCATCGGCGCTGTTTTTGTCATACTTCAAGTCCTTGAGCATGCTGGCGTTGACGCCAATATGGAAGGAGTAACTCTTGTAGGGACCAAAAGGTACAAAACTGGCACTCATGCTCCAACAGTGTAGGTCGCGACTGACGTTGATGCTGGAGTATGCCAATTTCTTGGCATTAACATCATAACTGAGCGAGGTACTGGCTTTCCAACCATTGCCCAGTCCGATGGATGCAGATAAACTCAGATTGTGACGGAACTCCATCTTGTAGTAGTTGCGCTTCTCATCCCACTCATTGCTTGCTCCGTAGCGCAAACTATAGGATACACTCAAACTCCACGGGATATTAGCAAAGAGGTAGCCATCATTGCTTACTTCTTCTGGCTCTTTCTTTTTCTTCTTGGTGGGCTGTTCGGGCTCTATAATCTCGCCCGTCAGCGGATCGATAGTCGGCTCTAACAAAGGTTCTTCCTCTTCGGTGGTGGACTTGTTTTTATCTTCTCGGTTAAACCAACGTTTGACTACATCATTGTTGAAAGTGTAGCTAAAACTGGTGCTTGTGCCTAAGAATTGAGGGAAGCGACCGTGGTTCCAATACAGTTCGTTGCAACGCACATGTTGTCCGCTGGCAGTCGTGGTGTACATATAGGGGTCAAACTGTCCACTTAGGTTAATGGTGTAATTAACCTTGGGTATCTTGATACGTAGGTTTACGCCAAAGTTTTGCCAGTTCATAGAGTCGGCAATGAAATTGTATCCACCGTTGATGCTGAGGTTGTCAATAATGCTATAGACTTTGTATGGTTCTTTGCCTGTCGTATCTTTGTCGTTACGCAGTTTCATCTCTAAGTTATTTCCCAATGAGAATGACAGACTCGCAGAACTGCCTCTACCGGGTGCTTCTCGGAAACGGGAGTAGGTGACTTCCTCAAAGATAGGTAATCCGTTTTCATCTAACTTGGGTACTAAGTTGCCTGCGGCATCGCGGGTGGTAAGCATGCGATCATACGTGCCGTAGAAACCACCATAGCGTTTCGCCCACATAGGATCGGAGAAATCGGGATTGTAGTTGAAACTAATCGAGGGTGTCATCACATGGCGGAAACGGTCCACCTTGTCACCAAACCACTTGCGGAAAGGGATATAGAATCCATATAACTTGGTAGAGAGACTGACGCTGGCATTGAAGTTATATACATTGTAGAAACCGCTAACGGTGTCTTTACGCACCTCATAATTCTCCTCATCCCAATGCTGATCAACGCGTTGGAAGAACATACGGTCATTGAAACTTACGCTTGGAGTGATACTAATGTACTTAAAAAGCATGAACGATGCCGAACTGCTCAGGTTGTGCTTTAGACCATTCTGCCAATCTTTGACGAAGTTCGACTTAAGAAAATAGTCCTCTTTACAAGTGATTGAGTTATAGAAATTTCCGCTATACTGTAAGCTGATTTTTTCGTACCATCTCTCTTTGCCTACGCGTTGTTTGCGTTTGAAGGGATAAATACGGCTCATGCTCACGTTGATGTTTGGCAAACTCACTTGCAGGGTAGAGTCCTTGGTACGTTGTGTGATGGACATATTCGCCGTCAAACTCCATGGACTATCTGGGAAACGCTGGGTATAGTTGATGGTACTACTGGTGGTATTCTCCGCGTTGGCCTGTACATTGTAGTAACTATTGATATTGCTGCGGTTGTAACCACTGGTCTTGAAGTTTACACTTGCCGAGAAATTGTTGTACGGATTAGCTTTGCTGTCCTGTGTGTGAGTCCATTGCACGCTGAGGTTCTTGGCTACGCTATAGTCTGGCATGTCCTTTTCGCCTGTAACGTCCCAACGGTAGTTGATGTTGAAGTTTCCGCGAAACTTATAGCGCTTGGCGTATGTGCTACGTGCAGCCACGGACCATGTTCCGCGGGTATAAATGTCACCCGTGAGTTCAAGATCCATATAGTCGTTAATAGCGAAATAGTATCCTAATCCTTGTAAATACATACCGCGAGTGTAATCGTCACCGAAGTTAGGCATGATGATACCGCTGGAGTAGGTGTCGTTGAAGGGAAAAAAACCGAAAGGTACAGCCAATGGCAGTGGCACTTCGCCTACCACGAGATAAGCGGGACCAAAGACTACATTCTTCTGAGGTTGTACCTTACCCTTGGTCATTTGCAGGTAGAAGTGAGGATGGTCATGATCATCGCATGTAGTGTATTTTCCACCATGCAGCATGAGCGTATTGTTGTCCATCTTCTTGGTTTCATCGGCAATGAGAAATCCTTCTCCCTGTTCAGTGACTACGTGGCGAATCTTGCCTTTTTGGGTCTTTAGGTTATAGGTGAGTTCTTTGGACTCATAACTATCATTAGCATCCTTGAAGACAGGTAGTCCTACCCACTCGTTTTCAATAGTGTCCAACACACCTTTGGCGAAAACAGTGCTGCTATCCATGCACACGCGTATATAGTCTGCGGTGAGCTCGAGTGCCTTATAGTTGACTTGTCCACTGCCATACATGTGGGCAATACCCTTACCTGTGATAATCAATGAGTCTTGTGAGGTATAAGCTACGCGCGCATCAATGGCATTCTTCTTTGGCTGGGGAGTGGGAAGAGTATCGGTGCTCGAAACAGCGGCAGCGTTATCGTGTAAGATTATGGGAGCGGGTATGGTGTCAAGCATGGATACGGAATCCGGTAATACGCGTTGCGCTGCGATAGGTAGCACCCACCACAACCATATACCTAACACTATGAGCAGTCTTTTCACCATGATAAATAGTTGTACTTTCGCGCGCGCGATGTACGCGTATGCGCACACTACGCAAAATAGGGCGCAAAGGTACGAAAAAAAAAGCATATATGCAAATTTTAGCAACAAAAAAAGTATGGATCCCTTTGGGGAGTCCATACTTTTTTTGTTGCCAAACTAGGATTCGAACCCAGACAGACAGAACCAGAATCTGTAGTGCTACCGTTACACCATTTGGCAAGATTCGGTTATCGGCAATCGAATATCGGTTATCGATAACCGAAGCGCATTACTTCACGCGGCGCTCTGGAATACGAGCTTTCTTACCAGTGAGAGCACGCAAGTAGTACAATTTAGAGCGACGAACTTTACCGTATTTGTTCACGGTAATTTTCTCGATAAATGGGCTATCCATAGGGAAGATACGCTCTACACCTACGTTACCAGACATCTTGCGAACAGTGAAGCGCTTCTTGTCGCCGCTACCGTGGATGCAAATCACATCACCGCGGAACTCCTGAATACGCTCCTTGTTACCCTCTTTAATACGATAAGCTACAGTCACTTGATCACCTGCAGCGAATGCTGGAAACTCTTTCTTCTCGCCAGCGAATGCCTCTTCGGCAATTTTCATCAAATCCATTTCGATTCGTTGTTTTAATGGGTTAAATAACTATAGTATACACTACTGTTCAAGCCGCAAAAACGCGTACTCTATGCTGATCGCCAGAGACTATAGTTGAAAATCGGCTGCAAAGGTACAACAAATTTTGCATATACGCAAGAAAAATGACTATTTTTTCTACTTTTTCTACTTTTTTTCTGAAAATATTTGGTCATGTCAAAAAAAAGCAGTACCTTTGCACCTGCTTTTAGAAACAAGGGCATATATGGTGGTTATAGCTCAGTTGGCAGAGCATCGGATTGTGGTTCCGAGTGTCGTGGGTTCGAGCCCCACTATCCACCCCAAATAAAAAAAGAGAGGTCAAAAACCTCTCTTTTTTTATTTGATTATTCCTATTTTAAGAGTTACTATCTTCTTGTTCGGTGCCTTGCTTCGCTTCCACCTGTGCTTTTATTTCCTCCCATGCTTGTTCGGCATAGGGGGTGATGGTGGTGTAAACGACTGATTTTTCTCTTAGTTCGGGTTGGATGAACTGGAATTGCTTGTCTAAGTTATGTACGCATAGCACCAATGCCACAATCACTATGCCCCATTTGGTCACACCAAAGACACCGCCTAACAGACGATTGAGCCAACCCAATTGTATCTTCTGAAACAGTTTAGACAGCAGTCGTGCTACTATATTTAGTCCCAGTGCGATACCTGCAAAGAGTAGGGCATATGCTACTACAATGCAGGCTGTTTCGCTCCAATCAAACTGCTGCATGAGCCAACTGGCAAACGCTGCGCTCCAGTATTTCGCGCCAAAGAAACCCAATAATATGGCAACAATCGAACTAACTTCTACAATCAACCCCTTCATCAGACCTCTCACGAGGCCGATGAGCAGGGGTAGAAGGATTAGTATATCAAGCCAACTCATATTTATTTGGTGTATTCATTGCGTGTCCACAGATTCTCTGCGATGCGCTCATCATCATCGGCAACGTTGTTGCCATTGGCATCGTAATACAATTGTAGGTCATCCAACGAACGGATACTGATTGCCCAATCATCAGAAGCAGGATCATAGCGAGCATTATCGTTGTAGTAGCCCAAGATACCTACTACATCCCCCACATATTTGGGGCAGTTGGCTATGCCATCTTTATCTGCTCCGGGTAAATAGAAATATGCGAATTTAGCATATTCCGAAGACGAAATAACCGTTTTGTTGCCATTCTCATCCGCAATGATACGCCCTTGTGGATATCCGATATTATTAGTAGTTGGGGCAAATACGTTGGCGTTGCCGTCCTCTTCTGGATCACCTGTAGAGCATTTAGATACGGTGCCGTTGGACTCGTAGTATTCGCCCGTATAGTGCACATTCTTTATGCGTACCAGTTTGGCATCCCACTTGCGTGTCTCTTGTAGATTGAGTTCAGATGTAAACTCCTTGATTTCGTACTCCTCATACACCAATTGGCTCACATCAGGCTTGCCGATACATTGTGTACGTGCTTTGAAGATGGCTATTGGAATACGACCAGGTGCCCAACCTATCTTCTGCTCGGCATTATTGGCGTAGATATTGTTGTTGTACGAGGGCAAGCACAATTGTGGTTGGTTGGCATAACGACCGATAGCCAATCCGTCCACGCGAATTAGTATTTCTTGACCGATCTGGTACAATCCGCCCACTGAACCTGCATCTACCGATAGGCGCAGGGCTTGTTGTTCTCCGTTTACGATTTGCTGAATGCACATAGCTTTGTAGAAATTGCCTGCATAGTCATCGGTTGTTACGCGCCCGCGTATATATATAGGTGTGGCAGAACTTGGGATGGTGTCAATCGAAAAGAGGTAGTTCTTGCCATCTTTGGTGGCGCGGGTGCGGTATAATGTGGTATCGCTCAGGAAATTGCCCTTTTCGCTCATAAACGAGTCTTTGAATTGTTGCAAGGTAAGTAGTGTACCTTGAGCAATCAACTCATCGGCTTGCTTATCGGTTAGAAACAATTTCGCTTCATCCACAGCAGGAGGCGTACATGCAGCGCACAATGCCACAAGACTGATAACAATGATGAATTTTGAATTATGAATGATAGATTTCATAGCTTTCATACTGCTTAGAATTTATACTGGATATTGAGATAGAAGTTGGTTCCCCATGCGTAGTAGTACTTGGATGGGAATTTCCATACGTTAGGACTGATTACTGAGTTTTCTCTGTCGTCCACACCTTGGCGGGTTTGACGTGGCAGACGTGCTTGTTGATAGCCACCTGTCTTGAAGTGGGTATTGTTGAGTACGTTGTTCACGGTCAAGTTGATGGAGATAGACTGACGGTTCTTCAGGTAAATCAGTTTACCAAGGCTCACATCTACCAAGAAACGGTGGAGTGGGTTGTCGGCTGTCAGCATCTCTTGGTCAGAGAGCAAGTTATATGGATACTTTAGCTCGGGTACGCCGTAGGCATCGTATAGGATTTGCCCTGCTTCATCTTTTGCGATAGCATCGGTGTAAGTGTCACCATACCATCCATTGACTGCGCTACCGTCTGCGCGTGTACCCGTGAACAGACCTTTCATGCGGCGTGCAGGAGCATAATCCAGATAATTCCAATCGAAGTAACTAAGGGTGACATCTGCGAACCACATCTTAGGGTGGAAGAAACTGAGTTTCAAACTGGTATTCAGTTGTGGACCTGTAGCCACGTGCAATCCTTGCATCAGAACGCTGTCGCGCAACTCGTAGATAGGTCCATAGGCGTTCTCAGCCAATGCCATACCGTTTTCTGCCGAGGTGATAGCCAATGCGTTGCTGGTGTAGCGATAGTCGCCTATGCCCAACACGCCTGTGAGGGTGAAATACAAACCTAATTTCACTGCAGCAGCAGCCTCTATACCCATGTGGCGGCGATTAATGCCTGTTAGTGATTGGTTCACAAAGGTGCGCGCCTCATCATCGTAGTAACCATTCAGTTCGGTGCCGTTCCAGAATTGGGTGAAGAATCCCGTTACGCGACCACGAACTACTGGATAGTTAAAGGAGTAGGTCAAATCGCCACCTGCAATCTTTTGGCTGGAGCCGAAGTATTCTTGTAGCCAGGATGTACCATATTCTTTGGCATAATAACGTGCATAATCGTGGCGATAGATGCTTTCCACTGCGCGATCGTGTACGCGAGGCGAGATATAGGCATCGCGTGCCAATGGTGCTTTCGTTTCTGCCATGGCATTCACTTTCAGTTGGTTGCGACCGTCAATCTTGTAGGTCATACCTGCTTTCACGGCTGGATCCACAAAATGGTGTGCATAACCCACCAAACGATGAGGCAGTTGCGAAAGGTCGTCGCCTGCTGCCAACACTTCATCAGCGGCATCTGCCAGATAGTAGTAGTGGTAGTTATTCTCTTCGCCCAAGCGAGCCAAGTACCATGCGCGACCGTTCAGCATGTCGGTGGTACGTTGCATAGAGGAGTAGGTAAATTGTAAACCGTAGTACAAATCCACAGCATTCCAACTCCACTCGTTTTGTGCCCAAAGTTTTGCGTTCATCATGTTGATGCGATAGTCATAGCCAAAGCGACCATGGTCTTGAATTTTTGCATTAGGGTTACGCAGGTCGTTTTGTTTCACGTTGGCGATGTCGGCTTGTGTCAAACCAATATTGGTTGCCAACTCTTTGATGTCGCGCTCTGCGAATGGGTCCACATCAATCCATTGGTTACCGCCCAATAGGTCGTCCACGGTCTTGTAGTGGATACCTTGACTGGCTTTCAGTTCCAAACCTGCGGTCAGGGTCATCTTGTCCACCGATGTGTTGCGATAATTGAGGTTAATCATTCCCTCTTGAATATCGTTGTGGCGGCGTTCTACGATATAGCGAGCAGAACCTGCAGGATTGTTCTGATTATTCGCATAGTTAGCTGCGTAGAGGGCGTCCCAATTGATTTGTGTGGCATTGTCGTCGCGACTAATCCAGAGGTCTGTTAGCGCGGCGTAGGTGTCGAGATTGATGGAGTGACCGACAGACTGACCATTGTATTCCAATGGGAACTTAATGTAACCGCCTTCGGTCACTGCACCCAATGGCTTGCCATTCATGTCCTTGCCAATGAAGTAACCATCTTTGTCCACCTGTCCGTCCCAAAGGAAGGATGGGAGGTTGCGGTAGTAGTCAGGACGTGGGTCTGGAGCGTTGTAGAACGTCAGAGCCGAGTTCGAATACATGGAGTAGTGATAGCCTGCACCCGCTTTTAGGAAGTTCTCATCATCAATTTGCCAATCAAAACTAACAATGGCTGTTGGGTCATAACTATGTACTATGCGTGAGTTACGCACTTTGCCATCTTGATAGCCCCAATAGGGGTTGTAGTTGTTGTGTCCCCACGAGGTTTTGTTGTATTGGTTGGTGAGGTCAAAGGTCTCTTGGGTGAGTGCTGATGACTGACCACGACGAGTAGGTGCACCAAAGGTGATGAGCGACAGGCGTTTATCTTTGCCCCATTGCTTCTCAGCGGTGAGGAAGTATCCCACCGAAGAATAACTGATACCTTCGCCAATCTCACCTTTCACGTCAATGTATGGTGAGTATCGCCAAGCCAATTGTACGGCAAATGCCCAACCGTTCTCCATGAGTCCACTGGCATAGGTAGCGCGTGCTGCGCCTTTGTAATTGCGGTTGGTACCAGCCAATGCTGCTTTCCAACCCTGTGCATAATTGGTAGCGGATTGCATGTAATTGGTGGACAGACCTAATGAACCGAAGGTGAAGTTGTTGGCTTCTATGCCTTCCACCACTTCGCGATAGCGTGTCGCATCGTTCAGACCGCCCATTGCTGAGAAGTTAAACTGTCCGCGCTCAGCAGCGTTGAAGGAGATACCTTCTATGTAGTTCTGCTCGTAGGTCTGATCATAGCCACGACCGCGATAGCGTGCGTTTGACCATGCGTAGGAAATGGTAGAGTTGAACACATCTTGGCTCGCACTGGTAGCGGAGGACATAGACTGGCTCTTGCCCTCATCATCATTCATGTCCATCTCTGCGATATTGAGCAACACCTCATCCTGCGCCTCGCGCACAAAGTCAGTTTGCAATAGCACATCGCCCATGTTGTTCAACTGACCGCTTGCCAATTGTATGAGTTGAACATCTGAGATATAACCATTTGCTTCCAATATCACTTCCTCATCGGTAGGATCCAAGTAGGTCAGTGTAAACTCGCCATCGACATTAGTGGTGGTAGTGATGCCTTGGTTAGCAAGCGTAATGGTAGCATTAGCAATTGCGCGGTTGTCTGATGATACCACGCGACCCACGAGTCGGGTGGGCAGGTTGCTGGCTTGTGCTATTGGCTCTTGTGGTTGGGCTTCCTCTTTAATCTGCTCTTCTGCTACTACTATGGTTTGCGTAGTTTGGCTTACCTGCTCTGTAGTGGCTTCTGCGGGTTGCTCCTGTACGGCTACCTGCTCACTGGATTGTGCAGGAACAGCGTGTTTATCGGATATAATCGCATTGCGATGTACCCATGATTTAATGCCCTTGAGCAATATACCATCGGGGTGAAATACGGACTCTATCTGCTCAATAGCATGCTTCACGGTATATACCCACGAAGAAATCTTTTCGCCTGTCATGTAGTGTGTGCTATCGGGATTAACCATCACGCTATCTCCCACTTGCAAATCGCGAGCAGGTGCGTCTTGGGCTTGTATACCCGCACTCAGTGCTACAAGGGCAACGATAAGTAATAATAGTTTTTTCATTGTATATTCTGGTCTTTAAACTTCAACCTTTAAACTTCCTTTTAAAACTCTGCCGTCTTAGGTGTACGTGGGAATGGTATCACGTCGCGGATATTCTGCATACCCGTTACGAACAGCAGTAGTCGCTCAAAGCCCAATCCGAAACCTGCGTGAGGGGCTGCGCCAAAGCGGCGAGTGTCCAAGTACCACCACATGTCTTTCATTGGTATCTCGCGACGTGCTATTTCTGCGTTGAGTTTGTCAAGGCTTTCCTCGCGCACGCTACCGCCGATAATCTCACCAATCTGAGGGAACAATACGTCAGTACCTTGTACGGTCTTGTCATCCTCGTTAATCTTCATATAGAATGCTTTTATATCCTTTGGATAGTCTGACATGATGACTGGTTTGCCAAAATGCTCTTCTACCAAGTAACGCTCATGCTCAGAAGCCAAGTCTTCGCCCCACTCGCATCGGAACTCAAATTTCTTGCCGTTCTTCACGGCTGCTTGCAGTATCTCTATACCTTCCGTGTAGGTCAATCGAACAAACTCGGTGTTTACTACAGACTCAAGGCGAGCAATCAGACCTTTGTCCACAAACTGGTTGAGGAATTGCAAGTCATCCTGACATTTTTCTAATGCCCAACGCACGCAGTACTTGATAAAGTCCTCTTCCAAATCCATCAGTTCCTCTTTTTGGATGAAGGCTACTTCTGGTTCTATCATCCAAAACTCTGCCAAGTGGCGTGGGGTATTGCTGTTTTCTGCACGGAAGGTAGGACCGAATGTGTAGATTTTGCCCAATGCCATTGCAGCCAATTCGCCCTCCAACTGACCAGAAACGGTGAGCGAAGTTTGCTTGCCGAAGAAGTCATCTGAGTAGTCTATTTTGCCTTCCTCATCTTTCTTCAGGTTGTAGAGGTTCTTGGTGGTTACTTGGAACATTTGTCCTGCACCTTCGCAGTCGCTGGCTGTGATGATAGGGGTATGGAAATAGAAGAACCCGTGTTCGTGGAAGTATTGGTGAATAGCCATTGCCATATTGTGGCGAATGCGGAACACAGCACCAAAGGTGTTGGTGCGTGGGCGGAGGTGCGCAATAGTGCGCAGGTACTCCATGCTGAGCCCTTTCTTCTGCAATGGATACTGTTCTGGGTCGGCTGTGCCATATACTTCCAACTCTATCAATTGGATTTCTACGGCTTGTCCGCTGCCTTGACTCGCTACTAAGTGACCTGTGGCGGAGATGCACGAACCAGTAGTAACTGGTTTAAGGTTCTCCTCAGGGAACTGAGCGAGATCCACTACTATTTGAATGTTTTTGATGGTAGAGCCGTCATTAAGGGCTATAAAACTAACATTTTTGTTGCCACGACGGCTACGTACCCATCCACGCACGTTGATGAGTTGTCCTTCTCCTGTCAATTGCAGGGCGTTAATGATTTCTGTTCGTTTCATTATGTTTGTTGTTTTTAATTTCGTATAGGATTTTGCCTAATTCAAAGAATTAGGGTGCAAAGTTACTACTTTTTTTTGACATACGCAAAAGAAATAGTTAATTTATTGTAAAAATCACAAATGTATCAAGAAAAACGTACTTTTTAGGGAGTTGGAAAATATAAAATCGTACAAATTTAAGGTAAATTTAAGGATTTATTCAGAAAAAAGTAGTACCTTTGCAGCGGAATTTGAAAATGGAACTACAAAAGAACGAATGATGAGAAAGAAACTGCTTTTGATATTGTTGGTAATCGCCACTGCGACATATGCGCAAAAAGAGGTGGCACAAGATACTACCGCAACGACAAAGAATATTGCAGACAAAGAGAAAATACCTGTATTCCAAGGATATAGCGGCGGAATGATGTTGCACGCAGGTTATCTCTTCGGCAAGAATCCGTCGGCCGTTTTACCCTCTGGCGAAAGTATCAGTCCGCAAGGTATGACTACGGGTATTGGTGGTTCGTTGCGTATTAACCTCTGGAAACACCTGCGCGTAGGTTGTGAGGGCTATGTTTCTACCATGAAATCGGGTGCAACCGATATGAGAGATGTCTTACAATCAGGTAGTTATGTGCGTGTCGGTTCGGGCGGCCTGTTAGCAGATGCCTGCTGGCGTATGGAAAAAGTGTGGCCATATATTGGTGCTGCTGTGGGCGGTGGTGCGATGCGCACGCTTTCTGTGGTAGAAGGTAGCGAAGCAGATTGGCACACTGAGGAGTGGGCAATGCTCACCAAACAAGGGTTTGGCTATGTGAACCCATATGTGGGTATGGACTGGTGTATGACCAAACGTGTTCATCTCACCCTTCGCATGGATTGGATGCTGGGGTTTGCTGATAATCAACTGCTACTGCCTACTGGCCCACGTTTCTTCTTCGGTTTTATGTTCTGTCACTAAATGAATTTCTCAGGTATTGTATTAGGATTAGTAGCCTTTTTGTGTATTGGCTTTTTTCATCCTTTGGTCATCAAAGGAGAGTATTATTTTGGCACAAAGTGCTGGTGGGTATTTGCATTAGTAGGCGTAGTGATGTTGGTGGGTTCGCTGCTGATTGATAATATCTATTTCTCTGTCATATTGGGTGTTATCTCTTTCTCTTGTTTTTGGTCAATCCTCGAACTCTTCGAACAAAAGAAGCGCGTAGAGCGCGGTTGGTTTCCAAAGAATCCTAAACGAAAAGAATAGAATAGAGAATCCAATAATTCATTTTTTGTAGAAAAATAGCGTTTTGTTTTGATATATCAAAAAAATGTTGTAATTTTGCAGGGTAATTTCAATATACCCTGCAATGAAAACAATTCGTGAGATATTTCGCATTGGCTATGGTCCCAGTAGCAGTCACACTATGGGACCTCGCAAGGCTGCTGAACTTTTCAAAGAACAATACGATACTGCTGCACGCTATCAAGTACACCTCTATGGTAGTTTGTCCGCCACTGGCAAAGGGCACTTGACCGATGCTGCGATATTGGATGTACTGCCTACTGCAGAAATCGTGTGGCATGACGAATTTTTGCCTTTTCACCCTAATGGTATGCGTTTTTGCGCGTGGGATGAGGCAGGGAACTTGTTGGATGAGTGGATTGTATATTCTGTTGGCGGTGGCGCATTGGCAGAAGATCCTGATGGTACAAGGTTATTAGGCGATGAGGCAGAAGGCGATAAGGCTGGGGATATTTACCCCCTATCGCGATTGTCGGATATCAAGGAGTATTGCGACAATATGGGTTGGGATTATTGGGAATATGTGGAGCATTACGAAGGAAAAGAGATTTGGGACTACTTGCGTGAGGTATGGCAGGTAATGCGCGAAGCGGTAGAACGCGGATTGGATCACGAAGGTGTGTTGCCTGGTCCACTGCACCTACGCAGAAAAGCAGCCAGTTATTATATCAAGGTGGCGGGATATAAAGATAATCTGCGTACCCGTGGTTTGGTGTTTTCCTACGCTTTGGCTGTGAGCGAAGAAAATGCATCGGGTGGCAAGATTGTTACTGCTCCGACATGCGGCTCTTGTGGCGTATTGCCAGCGGTGTTGTATCATACATGGCGTTCGCGCGATTTCTCCGAAACGCGAATCTTACACGCATTGGCTACAGCGGGTTTGATAGGAAACGTGGTGAAGGAGAATGCCTCTATCTCAGGCGCTGAAGTGGGTTGCCAAGGTGAGGTAGGTGTAGCGTGTGCAATGGCATCGGGTGCTGTGAATCAGTTGTTTGGCGGAACATTGGCGCAAATAGAATATGCCGCAGAGATGGGTCTGGAGCACCACTTGGGTATGACATGCGATCCTGTGTGTGGATTGGTACAGATACCCTGCATAGAGCGCAATGCTTTTGCAGCAGCGCGTGCGCTGGATAGCAATATGTATGCTGCCTTCTCCGATGGTACGCACAATGTTACCTTCGACCGCGTGGTGGATGTGATGAAGCAAACAGGACACGACCTGCCATCCCTCTACAAAGAGACATCACAAGGCGGTCTGGCTGCCATTGGCGACAAAAAAAAACAGCGATAAACTAAATTAAAGCGTTACGGGCACGTCATTTAGTGTAGGGTAGGTAACCCAACCCAGAATCTCTGCCACGTGGCGGTTGATGGCTATATCATCCACGAAATGGAAAGGCTGCTCACAACCTAAAGCCTTGAGGTGGGCATCTACAGCCTCGTAAATAGCGAGAGCAGGTTTGCTCACATGCATGAGGTGAGAGGCAAAACAATGCTCAAAAACCGACATGTCGTACACCTGATGAATGTCCTGCCAGTGTAACTCGTTGTTGTTGCTGAGTAGGAATAGACGATGACCTGCCGCTTTCCAAGTTTTAATTTGCTCCAAACGCTCGAATGGAATACCTCCGTGCATGGTGTTCCATGCAGCAATCACCTCCTCACGCGTAGTACCTTGCGAGGCGTATTGCAGAATCGTATCCACGAACTCATCCGTAGAAACATCTCCTTTTTCGTACTGCTCCATAAGGGTGTCTTCTATGCCTTCGCCATTGAAGCCCAGTCCTAACACATTCTGCATCACGCGAGTACCAAGCATTGCCTGAAAACGTTTAATACATTCGGGCATATTGTGCAACATCAGCACGCCACCCATATCAAGGATAATAGTCATAATTTGTTTTGTTTAGTGGACGGCGCAGAGCGCCTGCTGTTTAGTGTTTAGAGGTTTGGGTAGTTTCTTTCGCCGAAGATAGATGACCCAATGCGCACCATAGTGCTGCCTTCCTCTATCGCTATGAGATAGTCATCGGACATGCCCATGGAAATCTGAGGACGCTTGCCATGCGACCTATCGGGTGCTTCGCTATTGGCTATCGGCGAGAGGTGAGAGGCAAGGATTTTTATCTCGCGGAAGCAACGGCGCCACTCTTCCACATCATCGGTGTTGGTTGCCATGCCCATGATACCGCAAACTTCAATATAGTTTAGTGTTGAGAGTTTAGTGTTGAGAGAGGCTATTTCCTCTGGACTGAAGCCTGATTTGGTTTCTTCTTTGGCGACATGTACCTCCAGTAGCACTCGCACTTTGCGCTGGATTTTCTCTGCTTCGCGGTTGATGGTTTCCAGTAATCGCACACTGTCCACCGAATGAATGAGATGGACAAAGGGCACAATCATCTTGACCTTGTTGGTCTGCAAATGACCAATAAAATGCCAACGAATATCCTTGGGCAAGGCCTCGTATTTAGGTAGTAATTCCTGCACGCGGCTCTCACCAAAATCCCTTTCGCCAGCGTTGTATGCCTCCATAATTGCTTCCGCAGGGTGAAACTTACTCACACAAACAAGCGTTACATATTGAGGTATATGTTTACGAATCTCAGCGAGATTCTGCGCCGTATTTCTTAATTCAAAATTCAAAATTCTTAATTATTAGACAGCTCGGAAGACCTCAAGGATAGGCGAACGGGTAATGCTAACTACCTCGCAATCAAGGTTGCTGAGCGATTGTTGCAGTGTCTTGTTGGCTTCGGTAACATTGCCTGCTTGTACGTAGATAGATACCGCTTTGCGCTTCTCTTTGCCATTATCTTCAATGGTAATCATCTCCACGCGTGCTTTGTACCAACGATCGCCTTCTGGCGAAGGAATAAGGTCGTAGAATTGCACCTGTTTGCATGTTTTTACTTCCCATTCGCCTGAAATAAAAGGCTTGATTTCTTCTATGAGACGGTTCTCTACATCGGCACAAGTGAGACCTTCTACCATATAAGTCTCTTTGACTGCTGCTGGGTTATCCTCGCCAGTCTGGCGGGTATAACTGATTTTGATTTCGTAGAATATCATATTATTTACTATTTGACAATTTACTATTTACTATTTACTATTGATTAATAGGGATTTGACATTTGTGGCATCTAATTCCTTCTCGGGGAAAGTGCGTAATGTAGCCGACCAAAGCATCAACGGTGCGGTGGGGTTAGGTTCAATGACATAATCATACTGCATTTTGTCGTTGGTGTCCAGTATCCAATGGTCTTGCAACTGGAAGAAGACATCGCCTGCCTGTCGTCTATAAATGGAAGGACTATACTTCGATAATATCGCTTCGTGGATAGGGAATGCTACTTGCACACCCTCAAAGTCCATGATGAAGTTCGCCACTTGGCGTTGGATAGTCTCCAGCGAAAGGCGTTTCTGCTCAATGAGTGTGCGATTGAGGAAAATGTATGGTCCGAAGCCGCCATCTATCCACCGCTCATGACCGTAAATAGCCATAAGGTAGGTGCTGGTGAGCGCTGTCGCTCGGTCCAGGTTGAATCGTTGCACAGCAATACCCGCCATGTCGAGTGTCTTGGTGGAGTGCCCTTTGGTGGGGCGACCTACAAGCAGCAGTTGGTAGTTGCTTTTGCCTATGCGTTGGTTGAGTTGGTCCATCAGATAGCCTAAGTCTTGATTAATACCGAGGTACATATCTTCCTGTTCGGCAGAAGCGATGGCATCCGATGTAGCCTTGGGCGAATTGGTGGTGAGTTGCAGTAACAATAGGTCGGCTATGTTATCTTCGCCTAAGTTTTTGGTTTGTTGAAGGTTGAGTGCCAGTTCAATGGCTAAGGTGTTCGCCGCAGGTGTGTGCAGCAGGTCGGTCTTAGGTAGGTAACTGAAGGAACGCCTACGCTCATCCTTGGTAGGCGAAGTGTAGTTGGCTATCTCCAAACGAGGTGTCCAAGTCTTTTCGGCTAACTGATTGATTCTTCCGCTCATGTTCATAGCATCTGCTGCGGAAGGCAAACCCTCTGAGTAGCACGAGGTTGTAGCCCATTTGAGCGATGAAGGGTCTAACCAACAGCAGGCGTTGGCAGCATGACCTGCCAGCAGAATGGTGGCTTGCGGTTGAAGGCCGATAGCATAGATATTGGCATTCTGACCATGCAGGATACGCCATTCATCGGTGATAGTGGTCGTAGCAATAGCGCGTGGGGAGAGTTGCAAGGTGGTGCCGATACCCGATGTCTGACTGTCATACAGTACATCGAACGTGGTGCGGTACAGGCGATCAAAATATTGGTCATACATAAATCCGTGGTGCGAAGGAGTAGTACCCGTCATGAGCGTTGCGGTAGTCTCTTGTCCACCATTGACCAGATGGGGGAAATGAATAGTGGTTTGAAACGCCTCTTCGCTTAGGGTACGCAGGCCTCCTGCCGACCAGAAAGGGCGCAGTTGGTTGAGATTGTCTTGCGTCATACCATCTACCACAACCACCACCGTCAGGCGTGGCTGCGCAGCAGAGAGTGCAGAGGGGAATATGATACCAATAATGGCTATCAGCGTAGCCAATAAATAAGTCTTGCGCATAGATGAATAAGGGGTAAAATGAGTAATCGCCAACTAAATCCAACTAATGGATGAACCGAGAAGAAAGTCAAGAAAATAACAATCGCCAACAGTACAAGATAAACCAAACCGAGTATAGCATCAAGCCACCATGACAATTTGTTGCGTTTTCTATCCCACCAACTAATAAGCACCATCAGCAACGCAAAAAGAGCAATGCCGAATCGACAATCGGCATACCAAGGCACGGGTGCTATCTCAAAGGGGGCTATGTTTTCGTGAATAACCAATGGTGTTCCATCGGATAGGTGTGCCTCTGAGAGATAGAACATCAGTTCTTCGGGGAGGAAGAGGCGTTGTTCGTTAGTCATTGGTTGGTCGGCTTTGGAACCGAACACCATATTAATACCAAAATCCACCCACGAATAAGGGCCTGTATAATGGGTTATCGTAGAGCGGAATGGTTGGTTCGCGTAGCCTTGATAGGATGATATGATAGTGTCTTGCAACGCATTTTTGAGCAGGTAATAGGGACGAGTGGCGCAGTTGTCAAAAACAAAGTTGTAGAGGTAAAATCGATTTTCGGGTTGGTAATTAACCATCAGAGCATCAAATACTTGTTGCTTTTGCATAGGTGTGAGATTGAGTTCCTGCAAATAGGTCTTACGCCCAATCTTATTGTAGAACCGTACAAAATGGGAATACGACTCAATGCCTAATTGATAATAGGTGTCGCCCTTGATAAACTTGAGGTAGAATCCATCTTCCATCAGTGAGAAGATACCGTAATTAAATACAATATCCATCTTATTGGCTTCATCGCAAACACGTATGCCTGTATGTCCGTATTTTGACCACACTTCGGTGCCCGGAGTGCAGGTCAATAGGTAGAGTTTTGCACTATCGCTCAAGAGGATCTGTGCGCTCAGGGGAGTGCAAAACAGGAGGGATAATATGATGAATAATAGGTGTTTACGCATGAAATATAATGAGATTAGGAGTGAATGTGCATAGTAAACCTAAGATATATCCACATACCACTTGCATGGGGGTATGTGCGTTGAGATAGAGGCGCGCATACATGAGTAGCAAGGATACGATCAGTATGCCGATAATCAACAGGGTAGGTAACGCGCTGTAGTACAATGCTATACTAAATGCGCCGCCTAATAATCCGCCTAATGCGGTAAGGTGCGCCGAGATTTTCCACCAACGATTGATAATTGTTACAGCCAACAATGCAGCGGTGGCTCCAATAGCCACTACCAACCACACGACAGGCATCTTGAGGATACCTCCCACGAAATAGCACCAAAATGCAAAGCAAATAAGTGTATATATATAAGGTGTTGTGCGCTCGCTGGCATTGTCGATATGCAATGAGGAGATACTTCCGCGTTTCCAGAGAATCAGCATGAGGATAATCGGAATCAATGCAGTGAGTACAAAAGTAGTGATAACACTGGTATAGATGTATATGCTGGGTAAATTGGGTGTACGCACCAGCATGGCTGCCATATACAGTATCATGCCGTATGTAGGCATGAATAAGGGGTGCAGCATAATACTTAATGCTCGGGACAAGATGTTGAATATCTGTGGCATAACTCCTTATATCTGGTAACGTAGTCGAGCAACAGGAATACCTAATTGTTCGCGGTACTTGGCTACAGTTCGGCGAGCAATAGCATAGCCACTCTCATGCAGTATCTCCACCAATTCATCATCTGTGATAGGGCGTGTTTTGTCTTCGTTGGCAATCACCTCGCGCACTTTATCTTTGATTTCGCGGGTAGATATTTCGCCTCCGTCCTGCTTGGTGATGGATTCGGAGAAGAAATACTTGAGGGCAAATGTACCAAACTGTGTTTGCACATATTTGTTGCTACAAACGCGCGAGATAGTTGATACATCGTGTCCAATACGGTCTGCTATATCCTTGAGAACCATTGGTTTGAGGTATGAGCTATCGCCTTGTAGGAAGAACTCGCGTTGGTATGCCACGATAGCGCTCATGGTTTGCATCATTGTCTCGTTGCGTTGGCGTATGGCATCAATAAACCATTTGGCAGCATCTATTTTGTCTTTGACAAAGCGTGCAGCCTCGCGGTTGCTTGTATGCGACTTTTCTGTTTGAGAATACATATCCAACATTTGGCTGTATTCGGGCGAAACATGCAGGGGTGGGATATCGCCTTGATTTAATGTAACAATCAGTTCGTCGTTTTCTTCCTCCACATAGAAGTCGGGTACTACTACGGATTGATTTCTATCATATACCGTTCCTAACCAATTGTTGCCTGGTCGTGGGTTCAAACGAGTAATCTCAGATATAGCCCCTTTGAGTTGCTCCTCGGTAATATCCATGCGCTGCATGATTTTGTTGTATTGCTTGCGCGAGAATATGTCAAAGTGTTGCGACAGGATTTTCATCGCCAGACCCACATTGGCTGTTTGCTCCTTCTGCTGTAATTGAATCAATAAGCAGTCTTGCAAGTCGTATGCAGCCACCCCTGGAGGGTCAAACTGTTGTATTTGTGCGATGATAGATTGCATTTTTTCATCTGTTACCACGATACCTTCTTGGAAACTGAGGTCATCTACCAACTCCTCGGCGGTACGGCGCAGATAGCCATTTTCATCTATATTGCCTACAACAAACTTGGCGATATGCCTATCGGGTTTGTCCATCTTGGTGAGGTAGATTTGCGATTTGAGGTATTCGCCAAAACTCATACCTACGGAAAATGGAATATCCTCTCGTGCACTCTCTTGCGAGCGAGTGTTGTATGTACGTTCGCTGATGTCATCATCCTGCACGTAGTCATCATAGTTGAAGTCCTCGTTTTGCAGCGGATTTTGATATTCGTCGTTGAGTTCTTGCTCTTGGAAATCAGTCTCTTGTGTTTTGTCTAATCCCTCTTCCAAGGCAGGATTTTCCTGCAATTCTTCATTGATACGCGCTTGCAACTCACACGCAGGTAGCTCCAGCATGCGCATCACCTGAATCTGTGCAGGCGATAATTTTGTTTGGAGTTTCTGTTGTTGGGTTAGTGTGAGTGAAGACATAGGTATTTACGATTTGACTATTTACTATTTACAATTTACAATTTTCGATTGCTTCTACCACATTGCTTGTAATATATGCCAACTGCTCATCGTCCAACTCGGTATGCATAGGCAATGAGAGCACACATGCAGCCAGTTTCTCGGCTACAGGGAAATCGCCTTCTTGATAGCGTGGGTCTTGATATGCTTTTTGCATGTGCAATGGGATAGGGTAGTATATCATAGCGGGGATACCCTTTTCAGCCAATGCTTCGCGTAGTGCATCTCGATTGACATTCTGTAGGCGCAAAGTGTATTGGTGGAATACGTGTGTGGACTTTGCTGCACGAGCAGGAATCAATATGTTTGGATGATTGGCAAAAGCGTTATCGTAATAGGCAGCAGCGCGTTGGCGTGAAGCAATATACTCGTTCAGGTGTGGCAACTTAGCATCCAATACTGCTGCTTGGATACTGTCCAAACGTGAATTAACACCCACTGTATCATGGTGATAGCGAATAACCATACCATGGTTGGCAATGGCGCGCATTTGTGCTGCCAAACTGTCGTCATTGGTGAAGATAGCCCCACCATCGCCGTAGCAACCGAGGTTCTTCGATGGGAAGAAACTGGTGCAACCGATATGTCCGATAGTAGATGCTTGGCGGACACTGCCATCGGCATGGGTGTATTGGGCACCTATGGCTTGGCAAGAATCCTCTACTACGTATAGGTTATGTTCGTGTGCGATGTCCATGATGGCATCCATGTCTGCACACTGACCAAACAGGTGGACGGGTACTATCACTTTGGTGCGTGGGGTGATGGCTTTGCGAATCGCCTCCACGGAGATATTCATGGTGTCCCAATCCACATCCACTACCACAGGCTTCAGACCCAATAATGCCACCACTTCGGCTGTAGCGATAAACGTGAAGGTAGGGGTAATAACCTCATCACCAGGCTTCAGACCCAATGCCATCAGGGCTATTTGCAGTGCATCTGTTCCGTTGCCAACGGGAATGACGTGCTTGGCACCCGTATAAGCCTCTAAGTGTTCTTGGAAACTCTTTACCGCAGGACCTTTGATGAATGCAGCGGAATCAATCACGGCTTGTATGCCGCGATCAATATCTTCTTTGATGTGTTGATACTGCGTTTGCAGATCTACCATTTGAATCTTTTTCATTGCTTTTTCTCGATGATATATTCTACTTCACGAATGCTTGCGCGCATTTGCGTAACGTATGGGTTGTTGCATATAATGGTAACAGGCAGTGTGGTTTGTGCCTGTGCAGGATATTCGCATACGGCTTTGAAGTCCTCTTCGGTAAGGTTGGCAAAATGCGATATGCCTACTCGTGCGGTGATAGTGGTGGTTTGTGGAAAGAGGTGTATCACTTCGTTATCGGGCAGATGATGGACTTCGATAGGTATTACCAGTGATTTTTCGGTAAATATTTCGGCTGTCCATGTTACAGTGATAGTCTGCTTGTCGGTGCGAATACCTGCTGGTATTAGCAATGCTATGTCGCGTTGTACTTGGTCTTGTAGTTTTTCCACGATTACGCTATCGGTGGATATGGAGTCAATGGTGTCAATCGCCTCTTGTGTGCCGTATATATTGACCCATGCAGGTTCCAATACGGGTGGCTCAGCCAATTGGTATTGTTTCTCCAATGTCCATGTTGCACATAGTCGGATAGGGACTTTCTTGGTGGCTTCTACGTAGTAGTTGGTGGTGATCTCCTCAGGACGAATCTGTTGGATAGCAGTCGAGCCTGGAAGGTTATCTTGTATTTTTTGTCGCAGGACATCTGTGGATAATTGCAGTGTCCCGTGGGTTTCGCTGAGTTTGTCTGCCAAACTGATAGTTACGGTAGGTTTGGTATGTTGGATTTGTCTGAGCAGTCGTCCATTGTCGCGGAGAACTACTTCCAAATGCGTGGGGAGAGGAGTGTTGAATACTACCTGTGCGGGCACTTGTGTGTACGCCACAGGTAGTTTCACTTCCACTTCGCGTTGCGAACTCATGGCTCGTCCCCACCAGAAGAGGGTCGCTAATCCCACAAACAGCAGGTAGATCAATGCATCCTTTTGCACCAACCATGCCAATATTTGTTTGGCTTTCTGCGTGATATGGGGTATGTCTATTCGCACGCTTCGTTAATGATGTCCAGAAAAAGGATTATTTAGCGTTTTGGGGTGCTTGTTGTGCATCTTCAGCAGCCACATATACGCTACCTTTGTCCACTTTGATGACCACGTCTTTGGCTACTTCCAAGAGGAAGGCATTGTCTTGTACCTCTTTGATATTGCCATAGATACCTCCAGCGGTGATGACTTTGTCGCCTTTTTTGAGGGCATCGCGTTGTTGTTGCAATTCTTTTTGTTTCTTTTGTTGTGGACGGATCATAAAGAAATAGAATACCACAAAAATAAGGATCATCATTACCCAGAATGACCAACCGCCCCCTTGTTGTGCGGCACCATCAGCAGCAGTGGCTGCTTGCAAAAAAATGAAATTTAACATGTCTGTAATATTTTATAGTTTTATCGTTTTACTTTGAATAATTGATTTTCGGCGCGCAGGTCATTGACAATGCGGTTCAGCACACCATTAATGAAGACATAACTTTTTTCGCTGGAGTACTCTTTGGCTATCTCTATGTATTCATTCATAGAAATTTCCAATGCTATCTCGTTGTACTTGCGTATTTCTGCCAATGCGACCAACAGGATGATTTGGTCCATATAGGCGATACGGTCAGCCTCCCAGTTCTGGAGTGACTTGGCGATCAGTCCTTTGTTTTCCTCGGTCATGTCGATGCTGGCTTGCAGTAAGTTCTTGCCGAACTCCAGTTCTGCTTCGGAAGCGAACATCTCCAATAGTGGCAGTTCGTCGGTGTATTCTTCTTTGAAGCGTTTGAGGGTTTTAATCACGTAGGTGATGACCATATCCATGTCGATGGTCCAACCTTCTTGGTCGAGTGCTACCTCCATTTCCTCTAATGCTGAACTGAGGGTTTCGCTCTCCAATAGGAGTGAGCCATAGATTTTGCGCCACAATGTCTTCTCATCTTCGTATGTGGGCTTCTCCAATGCCATAAACTCCTGATAGAAAGGAGTATTGATGAGCAGTTTGTAGGTAGCCTCAATAGCCGACATGCCCACATCCCAACGCAGGTTTTCGTTTTCGAGGTAATTGCGTATGCGACGGTTATTGAATATCTGTTGTGCCAGGCGGTTGTTCACGAAATTGCGGTTGGCAATGTAAGTCTGATGGAGTACGGATGCACGCTTTTGATTTTCGCTGATTTGTTCTTCGGCGTAGGTAGTTAGTTCGTCTGCAAAACTCAGCATCATCATATATAGACTATATGTGCTGGAGAACTTGCTGAGCAGTGTTTTGCGTGCAGATAGAGCGGTATGGTCATTACCGCTGTATTGTGCAAAGAGGGTCTGAACGACTTTGGTTCTAACTAATGTGCGATTTATCATATTGCTATTTCAAATATCAATTATTTCAGGCTGCAAAGGTACAACAAAAAATGCACATACGCAAGAAAAGCGAGCAATATTTTCAAAAAAGATAGATAAATTATCTATCTGCAAGAGATTTTCGCTGCACAATAGGAACTTGTTCATAATTGTGTATGCGGAAAGCTATTGCAAAAGGTGCTAACCGATTTTTTTGAACATATTGCGAGCGAACTGGAGTATGTCCAGCATTCTGCGACCGTAGCTTCGAGGGTAGGGTGTCCTCGAAGGTACAACTGGTCGTTTAATGGAGGGCGCAGCCCGCATTGCACAAAAAATACTGTAGAAAGTTTACTTATAGTTGCTATTTTCTTGCAAAAGCTCCCATCGGGTGGATAAGCGGTGGATAAGCGGTAGATAGCCGTCGCTCAATGCTCTTTTTGCCACCTTCTTGTGAGACAATGAGACAATAAGACAACGCATTTCTAAAACTTTTATATTGTGTATAACGTGTATATTTTTTTTAAAACCGTTGTCTCATTGTCTCATTGTCTCAGCAGTTATTCGTTTGCCAGGCAAATTTTAGATAATATTCTATACTCCAACCATATTCCCTTTTTTAGTTGGGATAGTTTATGTCCGTTTCCCCGAATGTTATTCGGGTATCTCTTTTTGTTCTGACCTCGGCGATTTCCCGCCGAGCCTCTATTTGTCTCACCCATCGGTTCTGTGCACGGGGCTCCGATGACGCTTGAGTCATGGGGTGCATTTCGCGGTTTCCCCGCGAGTAATAGTTCCCCATTTTCCGAAGGGATACCGAACCCTTACCGATGGGCGCTTGAATACGAGCATTGATACGAGCAAGAAGAATCACAATATAAAAACTCACCCCGCAAATCCAACGACTTGCAGGGTGAGGTGATTATGTCACGTTAAGTTCTATGTTATAAATCCTTAACGAGACGGACAGACCTACCTACGTAGTTAGAAGTATTGCTATATACCACTGGACCAACTGTATCAAATGTAGGACCTGTTCCATTATCGCTTGTGGCAGTCCAATAAGCACCCTGAAACTTCACATTAACCACACGTGCTCCCCATCGCCAGCCAGCAGCAGGAAGGAAAACTGCACCCTCGGTTTCGAGTTTAGACCACTGCTCGGTTGTAAAAGTTTGGTAACTAGCGTAACAATCTGCACCTTCACAATCCCTATAGGCAACACCACCTGATTTGAAAATTAGACCATCTGGACAAACCCAATTATCTGGTAATAATATCAAACCATTAATACCATTCACCTGAGCGATACCAAACAATTCGCTGGCATTAGCACGACTATTGAAGAGATAATCCCACTCATCCAAAGTCAATGTACGCCAAGTATTTGGAGCATCATTATCAATCTGATTAGTACCCCAATCTACAAATGAGCCACTATAATCAGCATTATTATTTGAAATGTTTGCACCAAAATAATTCGTGCTTGTACTCACACCAAATAAATCAATCTTATCTGCAAGAGCAGTACCAGCATCTTTGCGATCTCCGTAGTCAGTAAAAGACACACTATCACCTATTAAATTATCAATACCTATTATCTCGTATTGAGTACTTGCAAAAGACCATGTATCGGTGGATTGGGTGTACTGCAAATTACCCTTTGAGAAAGTGACTTGCTTACTATCAGAAACTGAGAATACGCCAATACCTGCGGAAGGAGTAGAATCTTCCGATTCCTCTGGTGCTACCATACTAATACTATCCACTTTTGCTACAGTGCCATCACTGTAGTAAATATAAAACTGTGCAGAAGCACTAAGTGTCATCATTAAGGCGATGACTGCCATAAACATCTTTTTCATATTGCTGATTTTTTATTGAATTTCACTTATTGTTTACATCTCATCACTCATAGTTCATAACTAAGATTTCCCATTACATCGTACCAAACTTGTTTACCATCAGGCATTGTGGCACGGATAAATAATTTGCCATTCCATAACACTTTGTCTGTCATGGCATTGTCCAAAGACGACACTTCTTCCAAAAAAGTAATAGTTTCATCTTTTTTCACCATCGCAAAAGTGATACTACGCACACCCTTCAAGTCTGCCTCTGGCACGCTTACAGCAAGACTTCCTTTGCTGCATAACACACTAAAGTCTGTCACTGAAGTGTAGTCTAATTGCACCGTCTGCTTACTGCCGTCTGCCATCTGTACCACCATAGCAGGCACAAGTTCGACATCCTCAGCAAGAATCGGCACACCTACACTACATAAGAACAGACTTAGTAGAAATAAGGATAACTTTTTCATTTGTCAGTTTTTCTTTTGTGGGACATCGGCTCCAAACGCCCCGTTGGTATAAATTATACAAAAAGATACTGTATTAAAATCCAAATTATTGGTCTTAAAAATAGTATATTTTTTTGTTTTGCTCATTTTTTCCAAAAATATTTGGATATGTTTATAATATTTTGTACTTTTGCACCTTCTTAGGGAAGATTGGTT
>JAZNMH010000025.1:0-71190 GCA_045579505.1 Paludibacteraceae bacterium | reverse complement strand
ACGGCAGATACAGGTCTTGGAACTGTGAATGGAACTCTTACTATCAATGCCGATGTTACGGCGACAACAGCCAAGTCTGCTGCTATTCTCAACCGAGGCATAAACGGGGGCGGAGATATTATTATCAACAAAGGAACAATCACCGCCACTGGTGGTAATTCTGGCACGTGGGCTTATGGTATCGCAGCCGGAGGAAATATCAACATAAAATCCGGAAAGGTAGTAGCCAAAGGTGGCTCTAAAGGAATTCTCGCTCAGAACGGCACCATCAATATCACACCTCCGCTAATTGTTATCACGGCAGCGGGCGGTGGCATCAGCGCAGACGGGCACACCGTAGTATATGACAATGGTGATCCGGCATTACGCGTCGTTATAATGGATCCGCCTGTAGCGGGTGTAGTTTCTCTTAACTCCGCACCTACACCAGGAAATGCGGTTGGTTTCACTTTGTCGGGCGAGATTGCTTCGGCGCAGACCGATAATGTATGGCAAATCAGCGATGATGATGTTACTTGGCAGGATATAGTGGAATCGCCTGCTGGTGCACCTGCGCTCGACGGCGTGCATCAGCAGCGCCGTGCAGTAACCACTCTAACATACACTCCGAAAGAATCTGAGATGGGAAAGTATCTCCGCGTCAAAGTGGCAGCAGCTAATCATACCGGCTATATTTACAGCCCGAGTCGTCAGATTGCCAAAAAACTGTGTACGGATGTACCAGCAGTACCGACGCTGACCAACATCAACGACAAAGTGCACTTGTCCAACGCCAAGACAACGCAGGAGTATATCATCTTCAACTACTCCAAAGAAGCCTCGTCTCTTACCGCAAACGATTGGAGCAATGCCGTAACACCAGACAGCGAGGTAGGATTCTTTGAGTTGAATAGTACAACCAATGCTAATCATACCGTGTTCACTCGTATCAAAGAGACGACATCAACTCTAGCAAGCGAAAGTGTGGCAGAAGCAAGGTTATATATAGGTACATCAGTTTATTTGCAAGACATAGAACTGAATATAAGCGAGACGGTAGGCTATTTCCAAAATATTAACAACGAACTAAATTGCAAAGTAGGTGATGTCATCCGTTGCGACGCTGTGCCTGTTCCGTCCAATGCTACAAACTGGTATGGCATTTCGGGCAGCAATTGGACTGTGGACAATCGCAACACCGGATCACCATATGGTACTTTTTACGAGGATGCAGATTGTACGGTGCCTATTAACACTTCTACCAATTATAAGACGGTTTACCTGAAGACCCTCACAGAAAAGAACTATCTGGAAGTACGTATTCTCTATTATAATAGCGGAATCGGTTACAAGAGCCGCGCCAAGGAATTCAATGTTACTCCAGACGGCTATTTCCCACTGTTAGACTATATCAACGGTTGTAGCCGTACTATTGCTGCGGGTGAGAAGATAACAGGTATAGAAGTTAGCCGCCGCCCGTTCTCTGGTTCAGTGTACGGTCTAACTACCGAAGTAAGTGGCGAGGGAATAGCCCCGGTGGTGTCGTTCTCTCTCTATGAGACGATGACCATCAATGCTATAAACGCTACACCAGGTGTATATGTCTATACTCCGCTGCAAAACGGTCATCCTCTGAATAATAACACGACCTTTACTATTACCGTTACCGATGGCAAATATGGTGTTGATTCACTGCTCTTGCGTGAGAACGCAATAACCGCCGACCCTGATGAGGTGCTTGAATTGGTGGCCCAACTGATGCCTGCCAATTCCGAGGCAGAGATAACATGGACGAGTTCCAACACCAGCGTGGCTACCGTACAGAACGGTATCGTTACAATTGCAGAAAACGCTCCAATAGGGGCTATGGCAACCATCACAGCAAATGCGAATGGCAAATCAGACGAATGTGAAATTACCGTAAGTGGCGAAGAGTATGACTTGTATGTGGCATCTACTCGCGTGACAAGCCGTAATCAAGACGATATCCTTGGTGATGGTACCTTTAGTTTTGATGGCATGAGCACCTTGACAATAAAAGGTGACTATACTCTTAACAACTCTGCAAATCTTGTACGCAACACAGGTATTGAGGGACTCTATATCAATATTGGTCAAACATGCACTATCTCGCAAGGTTCGGATTCATATAGCACATTGTTTGACCTAAGGAAGAACACGACTATTCGTGGCGAACAGATGACCGTCAATGGCAATGGTGTAGCATTCAGTACGCAAGGCGGTATGACATTGACGTTGGATAGTGCTAACCTCGTTGTTAATGCAATTATGCCGTTCAAAGGCAGTGGTATAGCAGACGACAATATGAACATCATTAATTCAAATCTTGAGGTCAATGCATCCGGAACGGCTGCTATATTCAGTTTCACAGGCGGCATCTCGCTCTCTAATTGCTATATCAAAACGCCAGAAGGTGCCATAGTGGCAAATGGTGCTATTGAGGACGGCAATGGTTCGCAAGTGCGTAATCTCCTTATCGTACCCAACCCCGAAAAGACAGAACCCGAACTCGCTTTTGCTTTATCGGAAGCAACTGCCACAGTTGGTGAAACCTTCATAACTCCTACTCTCAGTAATCCGAATAATCTTACTATTACTTACTACTCAGAAAATCCGATGATTGCCAAAGTGGATGCCGAGACAGGCGAGGTAACCCCTATATCTACTGGAACGACAACGATTATAGCATACACCGATGGTAACTTGTACCATAAGAATGGTGAGGTTTCATATACGCTCATAGTTCTCAAAGGTTCTGTCTCTTTGTCGTTTACACAGAATTCGGTAAGTGTAAGAATAGATGATGAGGAATTCGTTCTGCCTACATTGAATAATCCGCAAGATGTAAGCGTAACCTATAGTAGCAGTAATCCTGCTGTGGCTACCGTACTTGCTATCTCTGGAGATGTTACACTTGTTGCTGTAGGAACAACCACTATTACTGCGACCTTCTTAGGTGATAAATCATACAACCAAGCTTCTGCAAGTTATGATTTGATTGTTACAGAGAGCACGGCAACAGATTTGAATTATATTTCAACTCTGCCTAACGCTTCATCAGTACAGAAAATACTCCTCAGTGGTCAGTTGCTAATCCTCCGTGATGGCAAGACCTACAATGTCATGGGACAGGAGTTGTAGTCGATAAAACAAACCTTCGGCACAATCTTCGGCACACGAAAACTTTTTTTAAGAAAAATACACTCACGCTGGAAGCATAGTAAACACTACACTTCCCGCGTGTTGTACATACCATTGTACCCTCCAAATTCTTCAATCTTCGGCACAAAAACACTAAAATGCCGAAGATACGGCATTACTATAATATAGAAGCACACAAAATCAGCAGCAGAACTAGCGGCAAGTGCTAAAAATATTTTTATCAGTATTCATCGTTCTTCACGAGCCATTAAACACAAATCAGCTGCAACTTTATTCACTTTTGCCGCTACTTTTTGCAGCATTATTATAGAGGCACCCATAAATATTTGCAGCTATAACCTTTACCCTATAAAAAATGCACGTTTCTTTCACTTTTCTTGACAAACTGACAACTTTTAGCAGTTTGATATACTACCTTTGCAGCAGATTTCAAAAAACATGCAAAATTATGAATCAAGACAATCAAATTATCATCTATCAAACTGACGACAATCAAACGCAAATAGATGTGCGTATAGAGAATGAAACCGTATGGTTAACGACTAATCAAATGGCGATGTTATTTGATCGTGAAGAATCAAACATTCGTCGCCATGTCATTAACGTATTCAAAGAAGGAGAACTGGAAAAAGAAAATAACGTGCATTTTTTACACGTTAATGGAGTTAAGAAGCCTGTTCCTTTCTACAATCTTGATGTCATCATCTCCATAGGCTATCGTGTGAAAAGCCAACGCGGTGTACAATTCCGCCAATGGGCAAATCGTGTATTGAAACAGTATCTCATCAAAGGCTATGCTGTCAATGAACGCATACGCCATGAGCAAATCAACGAGCTGCGCCAATTAGTACAAGTAGTTGGTCGCACGCTACAACACAGCGAACATGAAAACACGATCGAAACGCAAGATCTTCTTGACGTCGTAGTCGATTATACCTATGCACTTGATACACTTGATAACTATGACTACGAACGCTTGACCATTGACCAAACTACAAAAGTAGCCTCGTTTCATGCCACTTATGAAAACGCCATGGAGCAAATTCAGCGCTTGCGCCATAAGTTTGGCGCATATAGTTTGTTCGGCAATGAGAAAGATGACTCTTTCCAAAGCAGTATAGGTCAAATATACCAAACTTTCGGTGGCGAAGAGTTGTATCCAAGTGTAGAGGAGAAAGCTGCAATGTTGCTTTATCTGGTAACGAAAAACCATTCGTTTAGCGATGGCAACAAACGCATTGCTGCAACACTATTCTTATGGTTCTTGAATAATAACCATCTGCTTTATCATTCCGATGGTAGCAAACGCATTGCAGATAGCACTTTGGTTGCCTTAACGCTAATGATTGCCGAAAGTAAGACCGAAGAAAAAGACGTGATGGTAAAAGTAGTTGTCAACTTAATTAATCAACGCAATTAACTAATTCTATCGAATTCGACAGAATTACCAACTCAAAATTCAAAATTCTTAATTCAAAATTCTTAATTCAAAATTACTACTATGGGACTATTTGATTTTCTCTTTGGCTCTAATGAGAGCTCAACCAATGGATTGTTTGACATTGAAGATTACCGCTCTGTTCACGAAGACCGTCGTCACCGTGCAAGCGGCTCTTCGAACTGGACCTCTCGCGAAGACTGGGACTGTGGCGACTATGACAACGATGGCATGTCGGGATTTGATTCGTATGAAGATAATGATTTTTAATGCAAGCGCACTAATAATCTTCAGCACAATCATCTTATCTCGCCCAATGGGCTCGAACGATTAATCGCAAGCGATTTTTCGGCACACACAAACTTCTCTCAAAAAACATACACTCACGCTGGAAGCATAGTAAACACTACACTTCCCGCGTGTTGTACATACCATTGTACCTCCAAATTCTTCAATCTTCGGCACAAAAACACGTAACAAAACGCCACAAAAAACACGTAATATTATAACCTCAGGAGATTTCGCCCCAGTTGCCGGCTGTGAGGCGGAGGTAGTCAAGGCGCTGCTTATAGATACGGTTGTGCATTTGCTCCAACAACGGGTCGGCATCCAGCACCTCCATGGCTGCTTGGCGCGCCAACTCCAACAATGGACCATCCGTACTCAGACTGGCAATATGCAACTCAAACGGCAAGCCCGACTGCTGCGTTCCCTCCAGATCGCCGGGGCCACGCAACTGCAAGTCCGCCTCCGCAATACGGAAACCATCATTAGTAGCCACCATAATATCCATACGCTTGCGGGTGTCCTTGCTTAGTTCCATGCGCGTGAGCAAAAGACAATAACTCTGCTCTGCACCACGACCTACACGACCACGCAACTGGTGCAATTGGCTCAGCCCAAAACGCTCCGCATTCTCGATAATCATTACACTGGCATTCGGCACATTCACTCCCACCTCAATCACCGTAGTCGCCACTAAGATCTGTGTTTCACCACTCACAAAACGCTGCATCTGCTCGTCCTTATCCTTCGCCTTCATCTGCCCATGCACCATCGAAATACGGTACTCGGGGAAAGTCTCGCAGAGCTGGTTATAGCCATTGGTAAGGTCCTGCAAGTCCAACTTCTCGTTCTCATTAATAAGCGGATAGACCACATAGACCTGACGCCCCATGTCAATCTGCTGCGCAATAAACTGATTGATAGAGACACGGCGCTGATTGGAATAGTGAAGCGTCTGCACAGGCTTGCGCCCAGGTGGCAATTCATCTATCACACTCACCTGCAAGTCGCCATACACCGTCATTGCCAGCGTGCGGGGGATAGGCGTGGCGGTCATAACCAACACATGCGGCGGCTGTGTGTTCTTATTCCACAACTTCGCACGCTGCGCTACACCAAAACGGTGCTGCTCATCAATGATACACAAGCCCAAATTGGCAAACTGCACCGTATCTTCAATCAAAGCATGCGTGCCGATAAGAATATTAATCTCGCCCGAGCGCAATTGCTCGTGAATGGGCTGACGTTGCTTGGCGGTGGTGGAACCCGTAAGTAATTTACAATTTACGGCGATTGGCGATTGGCGATTGGCAATTGGTGAGAGGAGTTGTTGGATAGTCTCGTAGTGCTGGTTGGCGAGGATCTCGGTGGGTGCCATGATACATGCCTGGTAGCCATTATCCACCGCCAGCAGCGCAGTGAGCAAAGCGACAATCGTCTTGCCACTACCCACATCGCCCTGCAAGAGGCGGTTCATCTGCTTGCCTGACTTGAGGTCGGACTGAATCTCGCGCACGACACGCTTCTGCGCATTGGTGAGCGGGAAAGGCAAGCAGTTCTGGTAGAAAGCGTGAAAAGATTTCCCCACAATAGGCATAGAGAAACCAATGTTCTGTTCGCGGCGTTTCATCTGCCTGAGAATCTGCATCTGGATATAAAAGAGTTCCTCAAACTTCAGTCGCTCGCGTGCCTTCTGCATAGTAGGTGTATCCTTGGGGAAATGGATATTGCAGATCGCTTCGCTCAAGCGCATGAGGTGGTAGCGCCCAACAATATCCATGCCGAGCGTGTCCACCATGCCCTGCTGCTGGAGTTCGGGTATGAGGTGCGCGATAATAGTACGAATGGCTTTGGAGTTAAGCCCCGCACGTTTCATACCCTCAGTAGTGTTGTAGTGCGGTTCGAGTCCCTGCATGAGTTCAGGTTGCACCTTCGTCATAGGGGTAAGCTCGGGGTGGACGAAATTGTACTGGTGATTGAAGCGCGAAGGTTTGCCAAAAAGCAAATACTGCACGTTGCGCTCCAGTTTGACATACTTCACCCCCTTGAACCAGACAAGTTCAATGGTGTGTCGTCCATCGGTAAAAGTGGCAGATAGGCGCTGCGCATTACCAATACCTATAGTATGCCATTCTGTGATATGCCCGATAATCTGGACGTAGGTGTCATCATCCTCTATCTCATGGATATAATAGAAGCGACTGCGATCAATATACTTGTACGGGAATTGGTATAGCATATCCAGCGCAGACTTCACACCCAGCTCTTTACGAAGAATGTCGGCACGTTTCGTGCCGACACCCTTACAGTATTCTATATTTCTAATGGATAAATCCATTTCGCTTCGCGATTTAGGCTAAAGGCGATTAGGCACTTAGGCTAAAGGCGAGATATTATTGCAGACGGAAGTTTACAGGCAAAGTATATTTCACGCGTACTGGTTTACCACGCTGCTTACCTGGTTTCCACTTAGGCATGCTACCAATGACGCGTTGTGCCTCTTTATCCAATGAAGCCTCGCCAGAAGAGCGAACGACCTGAATGTCAGACACCTTACCATCCTTCTCTACCACGAATTGGCAGATAACACGACCTTGGATACCATTCTCCTGTGCAATAACAGGATACTTAATGTTCTCAGCGATATAGCGCATCATGGCTTGTTGGCCACCAGGGAACTCAGGCATAGACTCTACAATCATGAAGATCTCTTCCTCCTCTTCCTCCTCTTCTGGAGCCTCTACTGGAGGAGCAATAACCACCTCAACATCCTTGTCGTCCTCGGTGTTAATTTGAATCTCTTCTACTTCCACATCATCTTCTACCACGTTCAGCACTTCTACCTCTACTGGTGCTGGTGGTGGAGGTGGTGGAGGAGTCTCTTGAGAGGTTTGTTGGATATCGATCTCCTCCTCGAAGACGAAATCGGTGTCCGCTACTTCATACTTAGTCACTTCTTTCTCTGTCCACTCGAAAGCGACATAGCAAATGCTCAATACAAAAGCCAAACCTATGAGGACATAGGTCAACTTCTTGTCTTCCAAGCTTGCTTGGGGATTTTTCTTCAGTTGCATATTGTTTTGTGTTTTTTATGTTTACCAATTTAGGGTGCTTTTTAGGAGCACAACCATTTCAGGGTGCAAATTTACTGCTTTTTTCTGAATTGTGCAAATATATCCCACGTTTTTTACATTTTTTTCACAAAATAGTTGTTATTTTGGGATAAAAGTAGTACTTTTGCGGTCGAAATGGGTAAGTTGAGGAATATAATATCATCGACCCAAGTGCAGAACGTAGCGAAACTATTATCTGCCAATGTGGTGGCTCAAGTGATAGGATTGGTGGTCTATCCTATCTTATCACGCATGTATGCACCCGAGGATTTTGGACTGCTGAATCTGTTTATAAGTATAGGCAATGTGCTGGTGGTTCTTTCGCTGCTTGACTATTACTATGCCATCGTATTGCCCAAGCAAGAGCGGCATGCTGTAGCACTGGTGCATGTGAGTAGTTTGGCACTACTCATCACGGTAGCAGTGGTGGCAGTGAGTGTCCTATTAGCGAGCCCCATAAGCGCAGTCTTCAAGTCGCCCGAGTTGGAACGATACTACTGGATAATGCCCATATATGTGCTTACCATGGGTACATGGAATATACTGAATTACTGGTATATACGGCAAAAACAGTTTGGGCAGATAAGCCAATATCTCATGTCGCAGAGCGCACTATCGGCAGGCGGTAAGATAGGCATGGGCTATGCGGGTGTATTGCAAGGCGGAATGATATATGCCGTGGTCGTAGCGCCATTGCTATCTTTGGTCACCAGTATCGTTCGCAACTTCAGAGGCTGTTTGCAGCCGTTGCTACGTATTTCTAAGTCAGATATTGTGGAGCAGAGCAAGCAGTATCGTAATTTTCCCTGCTTTGTGTTGCCACGTAGTTTTCTGAATGTGCTGGCAGGACAGTTGCCTATCCTATTACTCACTCCTTTCTTTGGTGCAAAATACGTCGGACTGCTGAGCATGGCGCTGCTGTTAGGTTACACGCCTATCGGGACTATCACACGTGCGATATATCAAGTATTGTACCAGTACACCACAGAGCGCGTGCACGCTGCACAACGGATAGGTGACGTCTTTTGGCGATTCATAGGTTGGAGTAGTGTGATTATTCTGCCCGTCTTCGGTGGACTATTTTTCGTATTACCCGATATAACATCATGGTTGTTGGGTGAAGAGTGGCGCGTAGTAGGAACGTATATCCGATGGATGTTGCCGTGGCTATATTTGTCGCTACTAACAGGCAGCACTTGTTACCTATCAGACGTATTCATGAAGCAACGAATAGGATTATTCTTTGAGATATTGTTGGCAGTATGCCGCGTTTCGGGACTATGTATCGGCATCGCAGCAAAAGACTTCACGATTGCTATAGCCGCCTACTCCATCAGCACAGCCATAGCCGTCTTGGCACAACTCGTATGGTTGGCCACATTGGTGAGAAAATACGATAGAGATATAACAGCGGTTTAACCCATCACTTTTTGATACAAATCAACCAACTGCTTGCCGACAACGGCATAGCTATATTTGCATCCACGCTCGCGAATCTGTTGAGGGGGATAGTTAGATATATAATCCATCATCCAGAGCATAGCATTGGTAAGTTGGCGTTCGTTCTGGGTATTCACCAAGATACCATCCTGCTGGGTAATCATCTCGGGTATACCACCCGCCCTACTACTGATAATAGGCAA
Source organism: Paludibacteraceae bacterium (assembly GCA_045579505.1). Lineage (GTDB taxonomy): Bacteria > Bacteroidota > Bacteroidia > Bacteroidales > Paludibacteraceae > Colicola. The sequence continues at coordinate 61,549 of JAZNMH010000025.1, read as the reverse complement.
GCCAGTAGCCAAACATTCGGAGAGAACGACGGGAGCGTTTTCGTAATTGGAGAATAGCACAAAGCAGTCGCTCTGTTGCATCCACTGTGCCACTTCGTAGGGTGTCTGTTCGCCCGTGAAAGTGAGCATACCATGGGGGAACATCAGTTCGCGAGCATACGCCACGGCTTGTGCATGATCCACACCTGTGCCCACAATAATACATTCGAAGTCCTGCCTCTTATCAGCCAGCCTCCTGATAGCGCGCAACATACCCTGCACATTCTTGGCCTTCTCATCAAAGCAACTCACATGTAGGAAACGAAATTTACCTCCTTTAGGCGTAATGGTGATTGGAGAGATAGGCTGGTAGAAAAAGTCATCGACCACATTGTGTATGCGTTGCCAATGTTCATTCTCTATGCCGCATGCCTTCATGGCATCCTCCAACATCTGGCTCACGGGCAGGATACAAGCAGCACGTTTGGCAATATGGCGCATCAGCCAACCATGCCATCCGCCACGAAAAGAGAAATTAACAGGTAGGTAGCCCGACCAATGTTCTACTAATATATAAAGTATATGGTAACGCCATTTCAGCCATAGTGCCAAAAGTCCATTCTTGTCCAGCACATTCATCTGCACCACATGGGGTAAGCCCCATTCGCGGCGCAAGCGCTTCCAACCCCAGTACATGTCGCGCAGCCACGCTATGCCCGTATGCTCGGAATATAGGACACGCACATCCGCTCCTTGCTCCATGACCGCCTCAGCATGCTTCTGCACAAACAGCCCCGCCATAGCATCGCGTTCGGTAGGATACCACGCACTTAGGTATAACACTCTCATCGCATATGCCTTTCACGCAAACGATTATACATATTGGCCAGCCAGAACCACCAGTGATAGTATTTCTCGACGCTGTAGTAAGTCGTAGGGGTACTGCCGAACTGCTTGTAATGCTGCGCCACACCCCTAATCATGCTACCCTCAAAGTCAAAAGCCACACCCAGTTTGCGCGCCAATTTGATAGCCTCCAATACAAGAAGAGCACTTGCTCCAGAATCCTTGTGTAATGGGTTATAGCAAGGAATGAGGTAATACATGCTATGCTTATCCCACACCAAAAACGCTGCCGCTAACAGCTGCTCATCAGTATTGCGGATAGCCAATACTTGCCCCTGACTTAGGCGCTTAGTCTTGCGATCGAGCACTAAGAGGAACTCGCGCGAGTAACTGATAGTCTTGCCCTGTTGCTGAAGACAGTCTACGTGAAAACGGTAGAAATCTTCAATATTCAGGTTATAATCCACATGGAGAGATAGTGCTTTTTGCAGTTGGCGTTTCTTGTTCTTAGAGAAACGGTCTATTACACGATCCAAGTCACTCAAATCCTCTATGCGATAGGTCACACGCTTCTTGATTTTGAAGCCCAAGTCCAGCATAGACTGAGGGGCTATACTATCCATCGGATAGTGCTGATAATAGTAACTCAATCTCAAGGCCTGAAGTGCGCCTGTAAAGAGTGTGCAGATGTGCGTCACAGCTTGCGCATCTTCGCGCACGCTCTCGCTCAGCCACACGCCACCTGTCTGTGTCATCTGTGGCATGAGCACATAGCGCATCCACATACGCTCGCGCAATAAATAAGGTAATACAGCCACAATGTGCTCCACCTTATCTTCGCCCTCAGAGAGGCGATACCCCTCGTCCGTCTTCACACACAAGAGCACGTCCCAGTGCTTGCCTGCACACACGGCATCCATCCACCAGTCCTGCATAAAAAGAGGCAACTGGGGAACAAACTGGCAAAAATCTCGGTATAATTCTTTTTTAGTCATATTACCCAATATACAATTTGCGTGCAAAGTTACGATTTTTTGTTGAAATATGCAAACAATACTTGCAAAATTCAAAAAAAAGCAGTACTTTTGCACATTATTTCAAAACTAACCAAATAAATTGTCTGTTATGATAGTTGAAACCAGTCCCTACAAGGTTTTTGCTCTTTCTCAAGGAGGTGAGCTCGCTAAGCGTATGTGTGAGTATTTAGGGTGTTCATTAGGTAACATCCAAGTAGCTCGTTTTTCTGACGGTGAGTTTGCCGTAAGTTTCGAGGAGTCCGTTCGTGGTCAGTCGGTGTATATCGTGCAATCGACTTGCCCCAGCAGCGACAACATCATGGAGCTCTTGCTCGCCATTGACGCCGCTAAGCGTGCCAGTGCCTACAAGGTCATTGCTGTTATCCCTTATTTCGGTTGGGCACGTCAAGACCGCAAGGATAAACCCCGCGTATCTATTGGTGCGAAAGTATGTGCAAACCTATTGCAGGGCGTAGGCGTGGATCGCGTGATTACCGTAGATCTACACGCCGACCAAATCCAAGGTTTCTTTGATATTCCTGTGGATCACCTCTATGGTGCTAATGTACTGGCTGACTACGTACAAAGTCTCAATTTGGATAACCTTATCGTAGCTTCTCCTGACGTAGGTGGTACCAAGCGCGCTTCGGTGTTTGCTAAGAAACTCACCGCACTCACCAAACAAGATGTGCCTATGGTCATCTGCTACAAGCACCGTCCTAATGCCAATCAGATTGGCGAAATGCGCGTGTTGGGCGATGTCAAGGACAAGAATGTAGTGATTATTGATGATATTGCTGATACAGCAGGTACGCTCTGCAAGGCAGCAGAAGTAATGATAGAGGCAGGTGCCAAGTCTGTTCGCGCATTGGTCAGCCACGGCTTGATGTCGGGTCCTGCATGCGAGCGCGTGACCAACTCATCGTTGGAGGAACTGATTTTCACTGACTCTATTCCATTCAGCACTGAGCGTTGCGAAAAGGTGCATATCGTGTCTATGGCAAAACCTATTGCACAAACTATTTTGGCTATCCAGAACCATCGTTCTGTTAGTGAACTGAACATCCATTAAACATTGATAAAATAGTTCAATATTGTTCAGAATTGTTCAATATAGTATATATGCGCTGTTGCTGTTGTGCGTATCATGCGCAAAACAGCAACACTCTTCTACTGCTGATGTCCGCTGTGCTTTTTCAGCGGACTCAGCCTATAGTTATATTGCCCTGCAGGTGGCGTTTGGTGCTCGTGTGCCTGCCACTGAGGAGCATGCTGCTTGTGGCGATTGGCTACATAGCCAGTTGGCGCGGTTCGGAGCGCAGGTGCAGAATCAATACGGCACTATGACCAATTATGCGGGTGAGGAGCAGCCTTTGCGCAATATAGTAGCGTTCTTCGAGGGTAGTACCGCCAATGCTATTTTGCTTTGCGCCCATTGGGATTCGCGTCCGTGGAGCGACGAAGAGCCTCTCTACGAAGACCGCTTCACGCCTGTCATCGGAGCCAACGACGGAGCCAGTGGCGTGGGAGTAATCCTTGAGATTCTGCGCCAACTATCCATTCGAAAGGCGCAAGGCGAATTTACGCCGTCCGTGCAGATTGTCTTTTTCGACTGCGAGGACATGGGCACGCCCACTCACTATACGGGCAAAGAGCGCCCCGACACATGGTGTCTTGGCAGCCAGTATTGGGCAAAAGAATATAAGCAGTCGATCGTAAATGGTAAATCGTCCAATTGTAAATTGCAATACGGTATCCTTCTCGACATGGTGGGCGACCCGTCTGCCACTTTCCCTCGCGAGTATTTCTCTGTGAATTATGCAGGCAACTATGTGGAGCAACTATGGCGCACGGCTTCTCGTTTGGGTTATGGTCGCTATTTTGTCAATCAGACAGCCTACCCCATTACCGACGACCACTACTATGTGAATACTATTGCCAATATCCCCTGCGTGGACATCATTGACTATAAACCTCAAAATGGCACAGGTTTTGCTGAATGGTGGCATACGCAGCACGATGATATGCGAAATATTAACCTACAAACCCTTCAAGCAGTCGGACAGACTGTCATTACTACAATATGCTCGAAATAAAGAACTTACATGCCTCTATTGCAGGCAAGGAAATACTTAAGGGACTCAACCTCACCATCCACGAGGGCGAGGTACATGCTATCATGGGTCCTAATGGTGCAGGCAAATCTACCCTTTCCAACGTCTTGACAGGACATCCTGCCTATACCGTTACCGAAGGTGAAGTCATTTTCCGTGGCAAGAATCTCTTGGACATGGCGCCAGAAGTTCGCGCACGCGAAGGCATTTTCCTCTCGTTTCAATATCCTGTGGAGATACCGGGCGTATCGGTTGTGAATTTCATGCGCACTGCGCTCAATGAGAAACGCCAGCACGAAGGCAAGGCACCACTTAAAGCACCCGAGTTCCTTCGCCTTATGCGCGAGAAGAAAGCCCTTGTTGGTATGGACAACCGCCTCACCAATCGCTCCGTGAACGAAGGTTTTTCGGGCGGAGAGAAAAAACGCAACGAGATTTTCCAGATGGCTATGCTTGAGCCATGCCTTTCTATTCTTGATGAAACGGACTCGGGCTTGGATATTGATGCACTGCGTATTGTGGCAGAGGGTGTCAATAAACTCAAGACTCCACATACTGCCTCTATCGTGATTACGCACTACCAACGCCTGTTGGATTATATCGTACCTGACTTCGTGCATGTATTGGCGGATGGCAAGATTGTGCGTACGGGTGGCAAGGAGTTGGCACTCGAACTCGAAGAAAAAGGCTATGCCTTCCTCAACGAATAACCCACCCTATACTACCCTATATACCCTATACAACCCTACACTATGCTACACCACCCCACACCACATATCATCCCTGCGGGCGAAACGCGCGAACTCGTTTTTATCAACGAGCCCAACATGGATTGGCATATCGTGCAGCAAGCCGATTCCTCTCTGCGCGTGCATATCCTTTTTCTTTCCGAAGACGACACTGCTGCTCAATGGCAGTCCCAACTGTTCGTAGAGCAGAACGGCACCAACTGCCGTACCGAGATTTATGCCATGGGGCTTCTCCACGGCTCGCAGCAGGCTCACCTACTCACGCGCGTGTACCATAATATAGGTGGCGGTTATTCCTCGCAAACGCTGAAGTTCGTGCTGGACGACCAAGCGAAGGGGTCTTTCCGTGGCGAACTGAAGATTCAGCCCGATGCGCAACAGACCGAGGCATACCAAACCAACCGCAACATCCTACTCTCACGCCAAGCAGAAATGCTGACCGAACCGCAATTGGAGATTTATGCAGATGATGTCAAGGCCAGTCACGGTGCCACTACGGGACAACTCGACGAATCCGCGCTTTTCTATATGCAGCAACGCTGTATTGACCGCGATACCGCAGCCAAACTACTCTTGTGTGCTTTCTTTGATGAAGTGCTTAAAACACTATCCGACACACAACTGCAAGAAGAATTGGTGGAAAAAATTAATCGTATATTGTAGGGTGCACGACCTTATTTCACGCGACTGATAGCGTAGTTCAGCAGTACAATCAAACTCTCTTTGTACTTATTATCGGGGAAAATGGACAAGGCAGCGATAGCTTTCTTGCGGTGTTTCTCCATCTCTTGGTGTGCATAGCGAATGCCGTCATAGCGCAGAATAAACGATTTTATCTCTTGTTCCGCCTCAAAGGGGTCGATATGTGGCAATTTATTGGCAAGGGCTTCTGCCACCTCGCGGATATGCTCCGCTTCTTCCTTGCTCGCACGTTGGAGTGAAATGAGCAGGGGCAAAGTGGCTTTGCTGTCACGGATATCATTCATCGTGGGCTTGCCTATATCCTCCATGTCGGAATAATCGAGTACATCATCCTTGAGTTGGAAGCACATACCCAAGTGCAAACCAAACTGGCGCATGGCCGTCATCTGGCGCATGGTAGCACCAGTGCTTGCTGCACCAGCCTCGCTGCACGCAGCGAATAGGCAGGCGGTCTTCTGCTCAATAATCTTATTGTATTGCTCCTCGCTGATCCACATGGACTGCCCCGAGTGCAGTTGCAACAGTTCACCCTTGGTGAGCGCAGCACCCATCTCGGAGAGGATATTGAGTATGGTCACGTTGCGCAGTTCGGAGAGGATATGCATCACACGAGTGAGGAGGTAATCGCCCACAAGGACGGCTATCTTATTAGTCCAAAGCGTATGCACCGCCTCGCTGCCACGGCGCATAGGCGAGTCATCCACCACATCATCGTGTACCAACGATGCAGTATGCATGAGTTCCAATGCCACGGCGGTCTGTATGGTTTTATCCGTCACATCTCGGCACAGAGCCGCCGACAACATAACCAAGATAGGACGCAGTTGCTTGCCACGCTTGGAGTGGATATAGTCCAGCACTTGCGCCAAAAGCGTGTCATCGCTTTGCAAGATATGAGCAAACGCCTCTTCAAACTGACGGAACTCCGTCTGTATGACTTTGCGTATGTCTTGGGGATTATTCATCTTTGAGAGCTGCCCATTTAAGTTTGTTCAGATATCCGCGATACACATCGCTATAGGAGCCCACGAATGATTGTCCCCCTATGATAAAGATATTCTCCTCGTCGTCCACGACTACGGTCTGGTGTTGGCGCGAGGTGTATGTATCAGGCAACTTATTGTGCGCAGTATCAGGCACATACCAGTTCATTCCCTCATCATCGGAGTAGAGAATATCGCTGCGCCATTGTAGGTCATTATCCACACCGCCGAACATAATCAAGTGGTCGTTATACTGGATAATAGAGGTACCTGTCAGCGAGTTGAAGGATGGTTGTTCAATGGAGAAGTCGGCTATACGATAACCTGACTGCGTGTCAGAGAGCAGTCCGTACTCTAAGTTCCAACGGGTATTCACGGCAGTACCATCCATGGTGCGTCCACCTACAATCATGGCGCGAGGGCGTTCGCTACTGCTCTCGAAGGATAGAGCTGCAAAGTCGCTCACAGGGAAATTCTCAGGCAGTTTGCCATCATTCAAGCCTGCAACTCTTGTCAAAGGTTGTATATTCTCACCCTCTACAATGCCCAAGAGCAATGCCTGAGTAGTGCGTTCTTGCAGCACACACCATGCCTTGCTATCAAACGTCACCAGCATGTTCACCAGGGTATAGTCGCGCTCGGAGAAGTCGTTAGCCGTCCAATGAATAAGGTCGGTAGTGGTATAGAGTTTATTGTCCGCCATATAGTACAAGGTGTTGCCACAGGAAAGGATATCGCGCACTTGACAGAGTGTAGGTAATCCTACAGGGTTCTCCAATTTGCTCCATGCGGCACCATCTGCCGATTGGTAGAGTTCTGTGCCAAAACCATTGTTGATAAATAGATAGATACGTTTGTTGCGATACACCGCTTTCATGTGGCAGAAATCAGGAGCTGCATCAGGAGCAAAGAGTTGGGAAGTCATTTGCTTCCAGACGTATAGGTCTGGGTCTGCTTGATGCACATCTATATCGATACGATAGCAACGTTTATACAATGTATCGGCTGCTTGTACCATCAGATACAGAGGTGGTCTGCTAAAGTTCAGCGTATCAGAGCCTGTACTTATCATGACCGTATCAGGGGTAACGAATAGAGCGGTTGAAGGTGTAATCATATAGGTTACGTGTGGCACCACGCTATCCAAGCAGGTGCCGTAGCGCAATGAATCCACACTATAGATTCTACCCGTATCGGGCCACGTTTTGTGTTCAATCTTGAAGACTGCTTCTGTTAATCCTGGATTAGCCGTATCGGTATAAAACGTAAAGGCACTCACTCGTGTTTCGGAGGAGAGATTAACCTCCTCGCTTTGATTCTCGCAAGCCACCAATAGCAGCATTGAGATAAACGCAAATATATATATAAACTTCTGCATTTTCTAATAAATATTAAACTAAAGCAAAATACGCAGCAAAGGTACTACTTTTTTCTGACATACGCAAATATATTTGGATTATTTCGTAAAAAGATGAGGAATGTTTGCAAATATGTAAAAAAAGCAGTACCTTTGCAGCACCAATCAAAAATACATATTGTATCATGTTATTCGAATCGAACATAAAAGACCTACTCAGCCTGTTGCCACAGCGTCGTTTGCACCGTGCCAAACAGCGCATGCGAGAGTTGCTTATCCAAAAGCGTCGTATGTTGTCAGCAGAGGAGCGCACCGCTCAGTCGGAGTTAATCCTAAGTCAATTAGAGAAGATGACCGTTTTCCGCGAGGCAAAAACAGTACTGCTATACTACCCTAAGAACAACGAAGTGGACGTTCTGCCTCTCTTCAAACGCTACAAACGCGATAAGGTATTGCTATTACCCGTTACCCATCGCAATGGTATGACGGCTAATCCCTACGAGGGAAACGACAAGATGCACCGTGGCAAAGTGGGTATTCCTGAACCTACCACACCTCCGTTCGAGGGCAATATTGATGTCATCATCGTACCTGCCGTTGCCTTCGACAAAGAGGGCAACCGTCTGGGACGCGGTGGCGGCTACTATGACCGCTTCCTCAAAAAACAATCCCACGCGACTTTCATCGGCGTGGGATATGACTTCCAATTGGTGGACGAAGTGCCTGTGCGCAAGCACGATGAGAAAATGCATCGTATCATTCTGCCATCTCAGACCATTCAAGTGTAGTCTGTTGAGCGCGTTCTCGCAATATCTGTTGGTCAGTCTTAGGCGTTAGTTGCGCCTCTCCTGTACGATAATAGTAAATCATACCGTATGCCTGACACTTGGTCAGTTTGGCGTATGGCAGTTCATCTTTGTAGAACGCTTCCACTTGATCCCAAATATCCAGAATCAGCGCATCTGCTTGTTCGCGCATACCTTCTATCTCGCCATACACGCGTGTGTGCGAGCGTTGGTGCAGCTCGTGCTGGTTATAGTGCTCGCGGAAAATGTCATAGTGCACCTTTACCTTATTGATAGCAGGGTTATAGATAGGGAATCCGCCTTGCGCGATACGCTCGTTCTCTCCTTCAATGATATTCTTGCCCCAAGTGATAAGATTCTCTTCGGTACTGAGGTCAGGCAAGGTATGGTTGTTCGCATCTAACTTGTACAACTCTTTATGCCCTTTCTTTATCTCGCCTCGAATAGCCGCCAAGTTCAGCACTTGGATAAAGTGGGAGATATACATACGCGCATTGCGTACTTTGTGGCGATACTGCTTATTATCCATGACCTTGCTATCAAAATTAGCATGGTACTGTGCCACTTGGTTCTCAAACTGCAACAAGAATCGTTGCGCTTCGGTCAGCGTCTTATAATGAATAGCCTGTTGGTTATACTCCACTTCGCCTGCGTGGCGAACTGCTTGTTGCAAAGCATACAAACGTGCTTGATCGGTCTTTGGTAATCTACGATAAGGCATAAGGGTATTTACTATTTGACAATTTACTATTTACAATTTATTTGACAATTTACTATGTGTACTAATCTTTTCGGGTATTGAGTTTATTGGCGAGTTGTCGGAGTTGGTCGGAGGCTACATTCTGTGGCAGCGTGTCCAAAATAGCCAATGCTTTTTGGGTATAATCTTCCACCACGGCTTCGCATGCCTCACGCACACCCAATTGCTCAAAGATAGCCTTGACCGCAGCAATCTTTTCGGTATTGTCCTCCAAGACTTGGCTGTACCAATGGTTTAGCGTGGTGGAGAGTTGTGTAGAGTGGTGTAGAGTGGTGGAGAGTTGTTTAGCGGTGAGATAGACAAAGGTCTTCTTATTGCAACTAATATCGCCACCTACTGCTTTGCCAAAAGTCTTAGGGTCGCCCCATACATCGAGAATATCATCTTGTATTTGGAAAGCCAGTCCTATATTGATACCAAACTGATACAATGCCTCTTGTGCTTGTTCGTCGGCATCAGCGATATACGCTCCTATCTGCAACGCAGTGGCCAAGAGCACAGAGGTCTTCAGGCGTATCATCATCAGATACTCATCTTTCGTCACATGCTCCATGCTCTCAAAATCCACATCGTATTGCTGTCCTTCGCAAATCTCAGTAGCCATCTTATTGAACAAACGCAGCACCTTAGGCAGTTTATCAGATGGTACATCCGATAGCAGTTTGTAGGCTTCTATTAACATTTGATCGCCAGAGAGGATAGCGGTGTTCTCATTCCACTTCACATGGACTGTGGGTCTACCACGGCGCATATCCGCCTTATCCATCACATCATCGTGTAGCAACGTGAAGTTGTGAAACACCTCCAACGCCAACGCTGCGGGCAATGCCTCTTCCTCATTGCCGCCAAACATTTGGCAGGCAATCATAGCCAACTGAGGGCGCACACGTTTGCCACCTGCTGCCAATGTGTATTCAATAGGCTCATACAATCCGTATGGCTCACGCTTCCAATTCAGTTTCGCTATCTCACTATTTATATCCATAACCCATGCCTTTAAACTTTAAACTCTAAACTTTCAACTAAAAACTATCCTCAATGATTTCGCCAAGTACCTCTCCTATGTTAAGCCCCGCTGCGCGCACTTGCTGAGGAATGAACGAAGTGGCAGTCATACCAGGGGTGGTATTCACTTCGAGAAGGTTGATTGTCCAGCCCTCTGTCAGAATATAGTCAATACGAATAATACCTTTGCAGCCTAACATCTCGTAAATCTTGAGGGTCAAAGCCTGCACCTTATCGCGCACCTCATCGGGGATACGAGCAGGGGTAATCTCATCCACCTGACCATTATATTTGGCATCATAGTCAAAAAACTCATTACTTGTTACCACTTCCGTGATAGGGAATGCCACTGCTTTTTCGCGGGTTTTGTACGCACCGCATGTGATCTCAACGCCTTGCATAAACGCTTCGCATATGACCTCATCACCTTCGGCAAAAGCCTTCGCGATAGCAGGTTCGACCTCCTCTACCGTCTTCACCTTGGTTACACCAAAAGACGAGCCACCCACATTCGTTTTGATAAAGCAGGGGAGCCCTACTTTCTCCACAATCTCCTTGCCTCTCGCCTCATCGCCTAATCGCCTAATCGCCTCTTTGCGCAGCAAAACGCTCTCCGCCACGCGCACACCAAAGCCCTTGAGGTAGTGGTTGCAGGTATATTTATTAAAGGTCATGGCAGCAGCCAACACCCCGCAGCACGAGTAGGGCATACCTATCATATCAAAATACCCTTGCAGCACACCGTTCTCTCCGGGTGTACCATGAATAGTGATATAGGCGAAGTCAAAAGTATGCTTCTCGCCATTATGGGTATAGGAGAAATCATTTTTATCTATGGCTACCCATTCATTCTCACTCACTTTGGCTTTCCAATCCGTTCCACGAAGCAGAACAATAGTGGTGGTATATTGCTGTTGGTCGGCTAAGAAGGACTCTATGCCTGCTGCACTGCGCAACGAGACTTCGTATTCGGAGCTATCACCTCCTGCTATGATGGCTATTTTTCGTTTCATTTTTACCTAATCTATCCAATTTGCCTGCAAAGGTACTAAATATTTTGCAAATATACAATTTTTTCTCGCGTTTTTTGCTTTGGCACGGGTTTTGCACCATACCAGATACCAGATACTGGGCACCTAAAGTTGGATACTGGCTACCGGGCTCTGGAAACATAAACCTTTTAACCAATTAAAAATTATGAAACGATTGATTGTTTTGGCTTGCATATTAGCAAGCAGTTTCTTTGCCCAACGGGCCTTAGCTTGTACAGGCATCACCCTCCACACTGTGGACAACAGTCTCGTGACCGCGCGCACCATTGAATGGGCAGCCACACCGCTCCACACCATGTACGTGGTCGTACCACGCGGACAAGTACAACAATCTTTCCTACCCGATGGCACCATGCACGGCAAACAATTCACAGCCAAATACGGCTACGTGGGCATTGCTGTAGAGGAAACAGAGTTCATTATGGAAGGTATCAACGAAGCGGGATTGGGCGTGGGACTATTCTACTTCCCGCAATACGGTGAATACCAGCCTTACGACCCCAACCAGAAGGAGCAAAGCGTGAGCGATATGCAACTCGCAGCGTGGATTCTGAGTAACTTTGCCACTATCAACGAACTCAAGACGGGTATCAAAGATATTCGCGTGATAGGCACCGACCCACGCGCCAGCACCGTACATTGGCGTATCACCGAACCCAATGGCAGACAAGTGGTATTGGAAATCGTAAATCAACAACTGCATTTCCACGAAAACCCATTAGGCGTACTGACCAACTCACCCGAGTTTACATGGCATTTGACAAACCTCAACAACTATGTTAATTTATCAGCAGGCACGGTGAATCACCGTCAAGTAGGGACACTCAATCTCAACGCTTTTGGTGGCGGTAGCGGATTGCACGGACTACCTGGCGACATGACTCCTCCTTCTCGCTTTATCCGCGCAGCCTTCTTCCAAAGCACGGCCCCTCGCTTGGGCGATGAAGATGCCACCGTGATACAAGCCTTTCACCTGCTCAATAACTTCGACATTCCAGTGGGCATACAATTTGCCGACCCACGCGAAGTGCCCAGCATGCCAAGTGCCACACAAGTGACAATAGCCTCGGACCTGCACAATCAACGCCTATATTTCCGCACTATGTACGACAGTTCTATCCGTTGCATAGATTTGAAGAACATCAATTTCAAACGCGTCAAATTTCAATTTGCAGCATTGGACTTGGACAAACGGCAACCCGTAGAGGAGATAAAAATACACTAATAACGTGAAAAAATGAATGTACATTTTATAAAAAAATGCTTTTTTCTCAAAAAAATTTGGTCAGTTCAAAAAAAAGCTGTACCTTTGCACGCTTTTTTGCACGAAATTATTAACCACGCCCACGAGATGGGGCATAAAATGACATAAACAATGAAACGTACATTCCAACCAAGCCAACGCCGTCGTCGTAACAAACACGGATTCCGCGCTCGTATGGCAACTGCAAATGGTCGCCGCGTATTGGCAGCACGTCGTGCACACGGCCGCAAGAAATTGACTGTAGCAGACGAAGGTCGCCACAAACGCTAATCAGCGATTAGACTACCTTAGGGCTTTTTCCTAAGGCATCAGCATAGGGAAAAGAGATGATCTTTTCCCTTATTGCGTATAACTCTGTTTAAAGTTACACTTCGGACTCCCGATTCACGACTCCGAACAACCAACAAACGTAATTATGGAATCAACCAGACAACAAAAAATCGAACGCTTGATTCAAAAAGATTTGAGCGATATTTTTTTAAGGTACGCGCGCGCGATACGCGGCACGCTGATTTCGGTCAGCGAAGTGCGTATATCACCCGACCTGAGCATTGCACATGTCTATCTGAGCATCTTTCCACAGGACAAAGTAACAAGCGTGATTGCGCAAGTGCAAGCAGACACCGCGAAAATTCGTGGCGAGATGGGACACCTGCAACGCCATCAGTTGCGTATTATTCCAGAACTGCATTTTCACCTCGATGAGACCATCGACAAGATGGCACGCATTGATGAACTGCTGAAGCAGTGAAAACCGAACTGAAAATAGCATGGCGTTACTTGTTCGCTAAAAAGCAGTACAATGCCATTCACATCATCAGTGGTATCAGTGCCGCTGCTGTGGGTGTCGTAACTGCTGCTATGGTATGCGTGCTGAGCGTGATGAACGGCTTTGGCGTGATGGTGGAACAACTGTTCTCGCAGTTCGACCCCGATATTCGTATCGAAGCCATTAGTGGGAAATCGTTTCACGACCAAGGCGAACGCTTTGATGCGTTGCGCCAATTGTCCGAAGTGGCAATGGTGAGCCAGAGCATAGAGGAAACAGCATTATTGCAGTTCGAAGACAAACAGATGCCCGTGCGATTGTACGGTGTAGATTCTGTGTTCCCTACCCTCACCCATATTGAGAACATCATCACCGAAGGACATTACGAGGTATATGATGGAGCTTTTGACCGCGCCGTATTAGGACAAGGATTAGCATGGCAAATGGGTATCGGCGCACGGTTTATCAGTCCATTGCAACTCTATGCTCCCAAGCGCAATGCCAAAGTGAATATGCTTCGCCCCGACCAATCCTTCAACGATGAGGTGTGCTTTATCGCAGGCACCTTTGCCGTACAACAAGTGAAATACGACAACGAAGTTATGCTCGTGGATATTGACCTCACACGCCGACTATTGGACTACGACAACCACGAAGTCAGTGCTTTGCTCATTAAAGTAGCCCCACACACCTCTGTAAAACAAGCAAAAAAAGCCATACAATCGCTATTAGGCGAAGGGTTTGCCGTACTCGACCGCTACGAGCAACAAGCCGACTTCTTCCGTATCCTGCGAGTAGAGAAACTGCTGACAACCCTACTATTGGTGTTTATCCTGCTGATTGCATCGTTCAATATCATCGGCTCACTATCCATGCTTATCATAGACAAACAAACGGACATACAAACACTTAGTCACTTGGGCGCAAACAAAAAGATGATTCAGCGCATTTTCCTGTTCGAAGGTTGGCTGATCTCGGCTTTAGGCGCAATGGTGGGGTTGGCAATTGGACTGATTGTATGTTTAGCCCAAGAACATTTGGGCATACTGAAATTAGGTAACGGGACAGAATATGTCGTATCCGCCTATCCCGTAGCCGTACAGACCACCGATGTGCTGATAGTGGCAGCCGTGGTGTTGGTATTAGGATTCTTGGCGGCTTGGATACCTGCGAGGAAAGTGCAGGAGGCTAAGAGTTCAGGGGTTTAGGAGTTTAGGAGTTAAAGGAAAGGGTATGAAAAAAGGATACATTATATTACTACTATTGGCAATGCTGACAGCATGCCAACATGGCAACAAAAACGAGATAGAGGATGCTATGCCATACGACAGTATCTATGTGATTGCTGACCTGCAATGGCACAAGCAATACTATCCGCTATTAGACAGACAAGTGTTCTCCGTGGATTTATTGACCGAAGGATTGGCATTTGACTCTGCCTACCATATCACAGGTACAGGTCTGAATCTCTATTTCTCGGACATATTTCTCTCCATGACCGATAGCGTACTGCAAGAGGGCATTTACCGCATGGACACAACCACAGAGGTAAAAACTTTCCTCCCCTACCAATACTTTGAGGGCGGCAACATCACAGGTTGCTACATGCTGGATATTCAAGAGAGCCAAATACAACGCATAATCGGTTTCACAGCAGGAGAATTGCAATTAGAATATATTAGCGAAAAGGATATTTGTTTAGACATACTGCTCTATACCACGGATTCTACTCGCTATCATGCTACTTATCAAGGTCCTGCTAACTACAGATGATTGAACGCGAATACCATACCTACCTCAAATTGGAACGTGGCTTGAGCGACAACTCCATTGTGGCATACGAGTTGGATTTCAACCGCCTCAAAACCTATATGGAAGAGCATCAGATAGATGTGGTACGTGCTACGTTTGATGATTTGCAAGCCTTTGTGTTTGAGACCTTCAAGGGCATTAAAAGTGCCAAGACACAAGCGCGACTACTATCCAGTATCCACTCTTTCTACCGCTTTTTGCTATACCATCGTTACATCGAGCAAGACCCCTCCGAACTATTAGAGATGCCGCGCGTGGAGAAACACCTGCCTGAGGTGCTGAGCCTGGAGGAGATAGATGCGATGATTGCGCAAATCGACATGTCGAAACCCGAAGGACACCGTAACCGCGCTATTATCGAAATGCTCTACGGTAGCGGGTTGCGCGTGAGCGAACTGACCGAACTTCGCCTAAGCAACATCTACCGCAAAGAGGGATATATGCGTATCCTTGGCAAAGGCAGCAAACAGCGATTAGTACCCATCTCGCCTGTGGCGGATGAACAGTTTGGCTATTGGCTCAAAGACCGCAGTCAGTTGGACATCAAACCCGAAGCCAGCGATATTGCCTTCCTCAATCATTATGGTAGGCAACTCACCCGCGCTATGATCTTCACTATCGTCAAGCGATTGGCAGAGGCAGCAAGTATCCGCAAAACCATCTCTCCACACACGCTGCGCCACTCCTTTGCAACACACCTGCTGCAAAACGGTGCCGACCTGCGTATCATACAACAGTTGCTCGGACACGAGTCCATCGTTACTACTGAGATTTATACCCATGTGAATATCCAAGACCTGCGCGAAGCAGTACTCAAATACCACCCCGAGAATCAATGAAACGACTGATATTCATATTATTGGGGCTATGGGCGATAGGCAATGGGCTATGGGCGGAAGAGTATATACGCGAGACTATTGTTATTGGCGATGTGTATGATGCCTACACGGGCGAGCCATTAGCGAATGTCCATGTACACTTCCAGGGCACCGATATAGGTACAACCAGCAACCCCGAAGGTATGTTCCTCTTGCGCGGAACATTGGACAAGAAGCGCACCATGGTCATTTCTGCCGTGGGCTACCATACCGAGCGCGTGCCTATTGAGGCAGGGCAACAAGTAGGCGTACAGATTGCCTTGAAGGAGAAGATAGGCAATCTTGCCGAAGTGTTTGTTACCCCAGGTGCCAACCCAGCGTTGGCACTCATGGAGCGGGTGCGCAAGCAACGTCCACAAAACAACTACCCCATCGACATACAGCATGCCAATATGCAGACCGCCCTCTTTGTCTCCGACATCCAGTCTAAACACCTGCAACGCAACCTCTGGAAGAGCCTGCAAGCGGGCATGCTGCAAGCGGAAGACTCCACCTACCTCATTCCACTCTATTGGCGCAAACAACAGGCAACAGAAGTGGAGGAGAAAGCCACACTACTCACTCTGACCGATTATCATATCCTGCTCAACCAATTGCAATCCACCTGCAACTTCTACGACAACCATGTCAATATATTGTCGGTATCGCTACTCAGTCCCTTGGCCAATTCGGGTAATACATACTATAACTACTTCCTCGCCGATAGCGTACAAGTGGGTGGCGAGAAGCACTATGTCGTACATTTCCGTACCAAGAACGCCTTCTATGCCACCTTCAACGGCGAGATGACCATCGACTCTGCTACCTACGCGCTGCGCAGCATACAAGCATCCGTACCTGCCCAAACCAACATCAATTACCTCAGACAACTGACCATTCGCCAGCACTACGGAACCAACAACTCTCTCCTCACGGAAGACATGTCTATGCTCATGGACTTTGCTATCAAGGCAGATACCTCCCGCATCTTCCCTACCCTCTTCCTTACACGTAACACCCAACACCCCATCGCCCATACCTCATCGCCTCATCACCCCATCACCTCATCACCCCTCCCTCAGGCTATGGATAGTATCAGCAATACGCCACTCTTTAGAACAGCGAAGTTCTTGGCGTACGTAGCACAGACGGGTTATATACCGTTCAATAGTCCTATCGAAATGGGTAAGGTCAATGAACTGCTCAAGATAAACAACATAGAGGGCTTCCGTATCGCTCTCCCCTTGCGCACGTCAGAACAGTTATGGAAGAACGTATCCCTCGGAGGATTATTGGCATATGGTACCAAAGACAGGGCATGGAAAGGTATGGGCGAACTGAACATCAACCTCCCTACCCAACGCCGACACACGCTGCATTTGCGGTATGAGGACCAATATGTATATTCAGATGTGGATGATTTTCAGGAGAATCTACGCGAGAATAGTATCTTCAACGCTCGTCTCAATCTCATCACGGAGATACTGCGAGGCGCACACTTCAACGATACATACTACTACAACACCGCTATTCGCCGTCGCGAAGGCAAAGTGCGTTTTCATGATGATTGGAACAAGTACTTGGAGACACAAACATACTTCAAGATAGGCAGAATGGGTTATGGATTGCCAAACTCCATTTATGATGCCCAACCATCCTTCCTATACTCCACCCTGGGCGCAGTGGCGCGTCTGAGTTTTGATGAACGTAAAGTGGATCTCTATTTCAAACGCAAATACATCTACAACCAATATCCCGTCATCTATTTGGGTGCAGAGTTAGGTAGTTATCACTTACCGCAGTCGTCCACCTACCGCATGTACGGCAACCTGCAACTGATGCTGCGCCACAATGTCCATCTGGGATTGGCAGGTAAACTGGAATATATCCTGCAAGCAGGCATGATTTTCGGCAAGGTTCCCTATCCGCTGCTACATATCTTCTCGGGAAACCAGACATATGTCTTCGACACACATCGTTTCTCTTTGATGAACACCTATCAGTATGCCGCGGACCAATATCTCTCACTGCAAGCACTGTGGAATGGCAAGGGTGTTCTCTTCAATCTTATTCCAGGTCTGCGATACGCACGTTTGCACGAGTTGCTGGAGTTGAAAGTGGCATACGGTACGCAGCGCAACGACCACCAATCTGTCCTACCCTTCCCATCATCGCCTTATCGCTCCATCGCCAATAGCCAATTGCCATACACCCCTCTAACTCCAATGAAAGTCCCATACGTAGAAGTGGGTGTAGGTATCGGTAATATTCTACGATTAGGTGAAGTCTATGGTGTATTTCGTTTGACGAATATCCACGACCCGCATACACCCTGGGGGGCTATCCGTTTCCGATTCCACCTCTCCCTATAACCCATCTCCAATACCCGATAGCTAATAGCCCATTTCCCTACCCCTACTCATTCCTATACACACGTGGAGTGACACCCACATGGCTCTTGAAGAAACGATTGAAGAAAGCCACATTCTCGAAGCCCAATTTGGCAGCAATCTCCTTGATAGGTACGTTGCTCACCTTGAGTTGCGACTTAGCATCCATAAGAATAGCGTCAGCGATAATATCTCCTGCGGTATGCCCACTCACACTCTTGATGGTTGAACATAGGTGCGGAACAGTGATATGCATCGCTTCTGCATATTCCAGAACTTGGTGCCACTCGTGATAGTGACGCAGCACTAAATTGCTATACTCATTAAAAATCTCACTCTTACGATCTTGCGAGTGTTGTTGTCTATCCTCAGAGGAACATAGTTCAAAGAATGTTTGATCAATGACATTGAATATATATGTCATGCGCTCCGAAGAGAGCATTGAGGGGGTCGTATTAATCGCCTTCTCCAATGTCTCAGAAAAGTGCGCAACCACGTCCGCTTGCTCCGCGTTGAGGTTCACCATCGGTATATAGGACTGCAATGGTAATGATACACGACGCATACCATACATGCTTTTCTCCACAAAGGATGACGAGAAGACAATATACGAGAGTCGTGCATCTTCGCTGAAATCGTGCACCAGGAAGAAACTGCCCGGCTTGACATAAATAAGGTCATTCTCCTTAAACTCATACTCAGTGATATTGAGCGTAGCGCGCGCATTGCCCTTAATCATAAAGGCATACACAGCACATTGTATCTGACATGGGAATTGTCCGTATTCGTTTAGGACTTTGCCGCTGGCCTCACCAAAGAGGTAGTCAAAGGGGCAATCAATCAATGGTATTTTCTCCGCTTTCATAATAATAAGGTTTTAATTTTCGGTGCAAAGGTAGTATATTTTTTTGAAATAGCAAAATAATTGTACTTTTTTCAGCGAAAAAGGTGTACTTTTTTAATAATCTTTCATTTTTCACACTTTTGTACAATTTCCCCATCGTTATGCAAGCGGTTACGGGTTCATAACGGGTTCTTGACGGGTTCATAGCATACCTTCGTCATCACATCGTAAGCCTATCGGTGGCACTTTCCGTGGCACATATATAACCTATCCACCGCTTATCCACCGCTTATCCACCCGATAAACTTAGTGCAGAAGAAGCTATACTTATCAAACAACCAATCCGCATAACCGATTCTTTCTTTCGATTATGCGGATTGCTAAAAGTTAGTAATATAACTTTCGGTTCTTAGAAATTCAACGCTAAACCAACACCGTTTTGGCTTGCTTGAACATTCAATGAGAGTGCAAACTCAGACTTATCAAGAGAATCGTTAATAGAAGATAGCACGCGATTTTTCTTACTATATCCAACGCATAGAATAGGGATAGAAGAGGCAATAGCAGCGCCACCAGTTGCCATGAATGGAGCACCTACCACTTCGTCAAAACAACAATACATAGTAACTCCAAGAGGGATGAGAAATACTATTCCGCCAGCTAATACACCCCATCCAGCATGGATTAATTTTCTACTTTTCATATAATCGACATACGCCCTTGAATTATTTTTATACAAAAATTTCTGGAATGCTTGTTCATCCATTTGAAGGTCACCGTACGAGTATTTTTTTACTCCCAACATTCTTTGATCGGCTTTAGAATGGCGGACTAAGTCATAGGTACGATCCGCTACCTCTGGGACAAATAGGTTTGCTTGGGTAGGTTTCACTTCTGGTGTAACCTCCGTTGCTTCTTCTACATGAAACAATCTTTTTGCCAACTCTGCACATCCTTCTTGAATTTCATCTGTACTTGTTCCCATTATCAAATTGTCAGTCAAAATGGTGCGAGCTGTTTCTACATCCAATAATTTGGCAGTAATAAACATTGTTCTTACATCAATCACAACGGCTTCCGCTACAAGAATGTAGTTTGCACCTGTCATTTCTCCCAATCGTTTGATTTGTTCATTGCTGACCATACCAGTACGTTGGAAGTTTTGCTCGCCCATAATTGCATCAATGTCTGTACGATCATACGCCTCGTAACCTGCAGTATTAGTGATTGCTTTACTCAAGTTCGCACGCAAAATCAGTTTATTTGCATACGTTACTTTGTTTTCCTTGTCCACAGTTTCCAAAATTGCGACACGCTTTACTTGGGCAGACATCATTCCTGAAATCAACAGGAATAAGAATAAAATAGTTTTTGTTTTCATTGTTATAATTGTTTAATTGTTTGTGTTTTAGTTATTTATAATTTCTTTAACTTTTGTAGCAACTTGCTGATAAATTTCTGCATATGCAACATAAGCCGCTTCTTCACGATTGAGCGTGTGTGAACCTTTTTTGCTAAAATTACCCTCGTATATGGTACTCTGTGTATTAGCCTTCACAATCTGCAACACCACCTCTGCCATAACGAAATAAGTAGTGTAATTGTCTGTCTGTAAGGTATTATATTCGCGAGTTGTTCCTTGCAACCGAACCACCCAATCCGCATCTGCCTCGTTTGTGCTGAAAGTGCAACCCATAGGAGAAATCTCCTGCTTAATCTTCTGAATAAATATAGGGTATGATATATCGAAAATAGTGACCTCTCCACTAATATACACTGCCACTCCATTCTTCAGTTGTTGATACAATGCCATTGCTCGTTGTTTGAGTGCGTTACTCTCCGCAAAAGCAATATCTTCCATTTCGGTATTGCTATCCACGCTTTGTACTACTTTTTGTTGCTCCAGTACTTGCTGCAAATATTCAATGGCTTTGGTTATTGATTTGCGTGCAGCCCCTTTTTCGCCTTCTGCCAACAAGCCCTCTGCATCTTCGACTGCCATCTCAGCGCGGGTGATATGACTGATTATCTGCTTTTTCAGCGTGCGCACCAAGTCCGTCTTCTTTACCCATGCAAAAGCAAAGACTTCGTTTGTTTTGGGATTATGCCAACTCTCTACGGATAAATTGGGAATATCTTGTAACGAACTATGAATCGTGGTAGAAGTACTAAATAGTTCGCGAGTCATCTCACTAAATCCCATTGTACCAGAATGTTGGTCACTCTGCACAATGGAGGAGGAAGTGTATTCCACGTTGGTTGTGATGTTTTGTACTGCCTCCGTCTGTGCTCTCTCTTTGATGCGTTGAAGTGTCTGCTCAATGCTTTCGCCTGTTTGCACTTCGCCCATGACAAAACCACAGACATAAGATGTTCGTGGGTATGTTGTTGCTCGCCAATTATCGTCACACCATAATGGTGCAGTACTTTGACTAAAAGCCAAAATACTACACCATACACTCAGTATCAAGATAGTCGTTCTCACTCGGCACTACCATTACGAATAAACTCACTCACTTTCTCTGCGTACTTTTGTGCGACAGTAGACTCTTTGACTGCATTTTCAAAAGCACGGATACGCGCAGCAGAAGCAGCATCCATATCTACAACGTAGTATGCCTCAAACTCGTAGGCAGGTACACCATTGTGCTTGATTTCGCGGTAAATGCAGAATGTGTTGTGCAATTCACCTTTTATTTCAGCTGTTACATTATTTTCGTATGCTGCATAAAAATGCTCAAACTCATCCAATTCTTCGGGGGTCAATTTGGAAGCCATATCTCCATTGATACGACCTTTGATGTTGCTACCCATTTCTTGTGCGTACTTGGTGCACGCATTCATCATCAGTTTGTCTTTCGCGAGATTTTTGTTTGTAGAGATAGTTTGGGTGGTAATCTCTTTAACACCATCATCGGCTAATTTCTCATAATGCAGTAGCAATGCTACTTCTAATGTACGTGAGGTGCCAAATACTTTCCAATCGCCTTTGGCATACTCTTTCATTTTGAGTTTGTACTCCTTTTTCAATTGTTTTTCCAACTGCTTGCTTTGAGCATTGGCGGGAACGGCTACAATAGCCAACGCCATAAGGGCGAGAATGATTGTCTTCTTCATTGTTGTAGTGTTTTAATAAGTTTGTATTATGTTATTGTTTATCAAACCGTTATACACATACAAAAAAGCGTGAAACTTGCTATTTGCCAGTTCCACCTTTTGAGGCTCTCGCATTGCCTAATCTCATAGAACTGACAACGCGAAGCCCACGCCGAATATAAACATTCTCCGTGCTATTTTTATAGTTAAGGTACGCGTGCGCGCACACGTATATGCGCAAAAGACGTACCAAAATAGGCACAAGAGGGATATTTCATATCCCGTAGGGCATCTACCGTTGCTAAGTCCTGATGAGATTTTGAAAGTTGCGAGATTTCAAAAGGTCAGAACAGAGCGCAATAAACGCCTTTTAATATGTCTGCTACCCTCCGCCAACGATGTGCAGACACCCTCGGCGCAAGTTCACGGTGCAAAGGTAATACATTTTTTTGAATTAAGCAAGGTTTTTGCGAATTTTTAGCAAAATTTGGTAAAATAAAAACTATCCAACCCACAGGGCTGGATAGTTTTTATGTTGCGCGGAGGATGGTTGAACAATCATCCTCCTTAGCGATGGATTACAATTCCTCTTGTTGGCGGAGTTGTGCCTCTGCTGCCGCAGCACGAGCTGCTTGGAGAGCCGCATACTCCTCTGCATTGTGCACCGATACGTGTTGGAACTCGCGAAGACCAGTACCCGCAGGAATCAAGTTACCGCAAATAACGTTCTCCTTCATACCATCGAGGTAGTCCACCTTACCTTGGATAGCTGCCTCGTTGAGCACCTTAGTGGTCTCTTGGAAGGAAGCTGCAGACATAAAGGACTTAGTACCCAATGCAGCACGAGTGATACCTTGCAGAATCTGACTTGCCGTAGCACATGTAGCCTCACGAGCAGTAGCCAGCTTCTTATCCTTACGACGGAGCGAAGAGTTCTCATCGTGCAGACGGCGAGCAGTAACGATCTGACCCGCTTTCAAGGTCTCGCTATCACCCGCATCCACAATCACCTTCTTGCCCCAGATACGGTCGTTCTCCTCCAAGAAGTCGCGTTTATCCACAATCTGCTTCTCAAGGTAACGGGTATCACCTGCATCTTGAATCTCTACCTTACGCATCATTTGGCGAACGATAATCTCGAAGTGCTTATCGTTGATTTCCACACCCTGCATACGGTAAACAGCTTGTGCCTCATTGACAATATAGTCTTGTACAGCAGTAGGACCTTGGATAGCCAAAATATCGTTAGGTGTAATAGCACCATCAGAGAGAGCCACACCCGCACGTACATAGTCACCTTCTTGCACGAGGATTTGCTTACCTAATGGAATGAGGTATGACTTCACCTCGCCCAACTTAGAGGTTACAGACACCTCTTGGTTACCACGTTTAATGCGTCCGAAGCTAACCTCACCATCGATCTCAGCCACAATAGCAGGGTTGGATGGGTTACGTGCCTCGAAGAGCTCAGTAACACGTGGAAGACCACCGGTAATATCGCCTGCAGTACCGAACGAACGGGTTTGTGTGAAGAGCGAATCACCGACCTTCACGTCTGTGCCATCCGTATGTACAAGCAACGCCTTAACAGGGAGGTTGTATGTACGCAAGGTATTGCCCTCGGCATCAACAATGTGGGCTTGTGGCATCTTGGTACGATCCTTAGTTTCGATGACAGACACCTCTTTCTTACCTGTTTGGTCATCTATCTCAGTCTTAACTGTTACGCCCTCAATCACATCGCTATATTGCAAACGACCGGCTTGCTCAATAATCAGCGTAGCCTTATATGGATCCCATTCGCAGACTTGTGTACCCTTCTCGTAGCTCTCACCTGGAGTAACGAAGAGTTTAGAAGCGTAAGGGATATTGAAGGTAGTGAGTACCACACCTGTCTTCTCATCCACAAGGCGTAACTCGTTGAGACGGCTAACTACAATCACATCACCTGCCTCGGTAGTAATAGTACGAAGTTCATCTATCTCTACGCGACCAGACTGTGTGAGTGCATAGGTATTCTGAGTAGCTGCATTACCAGCGACACCACCCGAGTGGAAGGTACGCAATGTCAACTGTGTGCCAGGCTCACCAATAGCTTGCGCTGCAATCACACCGACAGCCTCACCCTTCTGTACCATCTTACGGCTTGCCAAGTTACGTCCGTAGCACTTAGCGCAGACACCTTGTTTAGCCTCGCAAGTGAGTACAGAACGAATCTCCACTGACTCGATACCAGCAGCTTCGATAGCCGCACATGCTGTCTCGCGAATCTCCTCGCCAGCAGCCACAATGAGGTTGCCCTCGAAGTCATAAATATCATGTACGCTGACACGACCCAAGATACGTTGGGTAAGTGTAGCCACCACATTATCATTTTGCTTAATAGCACGAGCAGTCAAACCACGCAAGGTACCACAGTCGGTCTCAGTGATGATCACATCGTGTGATACATCGACCAAACGACGGGTGAGGTAACCCGCATCGGCAGTCTTCAACGCAGTATCGGCAAGACCCTTACGCGCACCGTGGGTAGAGATAAAGTACTCCAACACGCTCAGACCCTCCTTAAAGTTCGAGAGAATAGGGTTCTCAATAGTTTGACGACTGTCGGTTACACCTGCTTTCTGAGGTTTAGCCATCAGACCACGCATACCAGCAAGCTGCTTAATCTGTTGCTTAGAACCACGGGCACCAGAGTCCATCATCATGAACACAGAGTTGAAGCCTTGATCCGCCTCCTTCATGTGCTTCATGAGGACGTTGGTCACCTGTGTATCCACCTCACCCCAAGCTGCAACGACCTTATTGTAACGCTCGTTGTCGGTCATAAGACCTTCCATATAGAGTCCAGTCACCTCTTCAACGACTTGGTTACCCTTAGCCACAAACTCGGCTTTTTCCTCTGGAATCAGAATATCGTTGAGGTTGAAGCTGAGACCGCCCTTGAACGCCATCTTATAACCAAGATCCTTGATCTCATCCAAGAACTTGGCTGTACGAGCCACACCGCAAGTCTTAATCACGTCGGTGATAATCTCCTTAACGGCTTTCTTGCCGAGGGTAACGTTCTTATAACCAACCTCGCTTGGTACATAGTAATTCACGAGGATACGACCTGGAGTAGTCTCTACAAGAGAGGTCTCGCCTGTACGCTCATCGGTGATACGTACCTTAACGATAGCGTGCATGTCCACCTTGCCCTCATTGAGCGCAATCTCGCACTCCTCTGGAGAGTAGAATGTCAAGCCTTCGCCCTTAGCACCTGCGCGATCCTTAGTAATATAATAAAGACCGAGAATCATATCCTGCGATGGCACGGTGATAGGGTTACCGTTAGCAGGGTCAAGGATATTGTGTGAACCAAGCATGAGGAGCTGAGCCTCAAGGATAGCCTCGTTAGAGAGTGGCAAGTGCACCGCCATTTGGTCACCATCGAAGTCGGCGTTGAAACCAGCACAAGCCAGTGGGTGCAATTGGATAGCCTTACCCTCAATCATACGAGGTTGGAAAGCCAAGATACCGTGACGGTGCAAGGTAGGAGCACGGTTCAGCAGTACTGGGTGACCCTTCATAACATGCTCGAGAATATCGAAGATGATAGGCTCCTTGCGGTCAATAATCTTCTTAGCAGACTTAACAGTCTTCACCACGCCACGCTCAATGAGTTTGCGGATAATGAATGGTTTGTAGAGCTCAGCCGCCATATCCTTTGGCAAACCGCACTCATGCATCTTGAGCTCTGGACCTACGACGATAACCGAACGTGCAGAATAATCCACACGCTTACCGAGCAAGTTCTGACGGAAGCGTCCTTGTTTACCCTTTAATGAGTCAGAAAGAGATTTGAGTGGACGGTTAGCATCGGACTTGATAGCAGTAGTCTTCTTGCTATTATCGAAGAGCGAATCCACAGCTTCTTGGAGCATGCGCTTCTCATTGCGCAGAATCACATCTGGCGCCTTAATTTCTACGAGGCGTTTGAGACGGTTGTTACGGATAATCACACGACGATAGAGGTCGTTGAGGTCAGAGGTGGCGAAACGACCACCATCCAGTGGCACGAGGGGACGCAACTCAGGAGGAGTCACTGGTATCACGTGCAGAATCATCCACTCTGGGAGATTGCGACCTTTGCTGGCACGGAAGTTCTCCACCACCTGCAAGCGCTTGAGAGCCTCAGCCTTACGTTGTTGTGAACCATCGCTGTTAGCGCGGTCACGCAACTCATAGCTGAGTGCATCGAGGTCAATCTTCTGTAAGAGTTTCTCGATAGCCTCAGCACCCATTTGAGCAATGAACTTGTCAGGATTGCTGTCCTCAAGTTGTTGGTTATCTTGTGGAAGACGACCCATCAACTCAATGTATTGATCCTCATCTAGAAGCATCTTATCCTCTACAATCTCATCATCGATCTCTTGACCAGCCAAGACACCTGCTTGCAGCACGATATACTTCTCGTAGTAAACGACAGAATCCAGTTTCTTAGTAGGCACTCCGAGCAATGCTGCCATCTTGGATGGCAGAGAACGGAGATACCAAATGTGTGTCACAGGAACAACCAATCGGATATGTCCCATACGCTCACGGCGCACTTTCTTCTCTGTTACCTCTACACCGCAACGCTCGCAGACAATACCTTTGTAACGGATACGCTTGTACTTACCGCAATGGCACTCATAGTCCTTGGTAGGACCGAAGATGCGCTCGCAGAATAGACCATCACGCTCAGGTTTGTAGGTACGATAGTTGATCGTCTCAGGTTTGAGTACCTCACCCGAACTGATACGCATCATCTCATCTGGCGAAGCTAAGCCAATTGAGATACGGGAAAAACCGTTTTTCTTATTATCTTGTTTGAAAGCCATAATTCTTGAATTTTATTCCATTGTAATTGAAAGACCCAGACCTTGCAACTCGTGCAACAACACATTGAGTGACTCTGGCAAACCAGGAGTAGGCATAGGTTCACCCTTAACGATAGCCTCGTAGGTTCGCGCACGACCTGTGACATCATCTGACTTCACAGTCAAGATCTCTTGCAGGATATGTGCTGCACCGTGTGCCTCGAGTGCCCAAACCTCCATCTCACCGAAACGTTGACCACCGAACTGTGCTTTACCACCAAGTGGCTGTTGGGTAATCAAACTGTAAGGACCGATAGAACGTGCGTGCATCTTGTCATCGACCATGTGACCGAGCTTCATGAAGTATGTCACACCCACGGTAGCCATTTGGTCGAATGCCTCGCCAGTACCACCATCGTAGAGCTGTGTCTTACCAGCACGTGGGATACCTGCCTTGTCGGTCCACTCGTTGAGGTCATCCATAGTACAACCATCGAAGATAGGGGTAGCAAACTTGACGCCGAGTTCCTTACCAGCCCAACCAAGAACTGCCTCGAAAATCTGACCAATATTCATACGAGAAGGCACACCCAGTGGGTTCAGTACTATATCAACTGGAGTACCATCTGCCAAGAATGGCATATCCTCTACGCGGACAATCTTTGATACGATACCCTTGTTACCGTGGCGACCTGCCATCTTATCACCCACGCGGATCTTACGACGCTTAGCGATATAGACCTTAGCCATTTGCACAATACCATTTGGCAACTCATCACCAATGGTGAGATTGAACTTATCACGCTTGAGCTGTGCATCCATCTCTTTGTGCTTAGCGATATAGTTCATAACACATTGGCTCACCAAGTCATTCACGTGCTCATCCGCAGTCCAGTTAGCCAACATGAGAGTAGTGTAATCCAGATCCTTCAAGCGCTCCTCAGTAAAGGTCAAACCTTTGGCAATCACCTCTGTCTTAATGTGGTCATATACACCCATTGAGGTATGTCCCTCCAAGAGTGTAACGAGCTTGCCCACCAAGACTGCCTTCAACTCTGCCGCTTTCACAGCGAATGCAGCGTCGAACTTAGCCATAGCCTCTTTGTCTTCTAACTTCTGCTTGCGGTCCTTTTGCGACTTCTTGTAGAGATTCTTATCAATCACCACACCGCTGAGCGATGGGCTGGCCTTGAGTGAAGCATCCTTCACATCACCAGCCTTGTCACCGAAGATGGCCTTCAGAAGTTTCTCCTCTGGAGAAGGATCAGACTCACCCTTAGGTGTAATCTTACCTACGATTATATCACCTGGCTCAATATGAGCGCCGATACGAATGATACCGTTCTCATCCAAATCCTTGGTTGCCTCCTCGCTTACGTTAGGAATATCCGCAGTGAACTCCTCCATACCACGCTTGGTCTCGCGAACCTCCAGGAGTTGCTCAACTACGTGAACAGAAGTAAACATATCCTCACGAACGATACGCTCGCTGAGCACGATAGCATCCTCGTAGTTGTAACCCTTCCAAGGAATATACGCTACCTTCAAGTTCTTTCCCAAAGCCAACTCACCATTCTCCGTAGCATAACCCTCAGAGAGGATTTGACCAGCTACCACCTTGTCACCCTTGCGAACGATAGGACGAAGGTCGATGGTGGTGTTCTGGTTGGTACGTTGGAACTTAGGCAACTTATATGTCTTCTCCGCAGACTCGAAGGAGATAAAGTCCTCCTCCTTGCTACGGTCATACTTAATGACGATCTTATCTGCATCTACATAAGTCACAGTACCCTTGCCCTCAGCCATGATCTGAGTGCGTGAGTCTTGGATCAACTGACCCTCGATACCTGTACCTACAATAGGAGCCTCGCTGCGCAACAATGGTACACCTTGGCGCATCATGTTCGAACCCATCAATGCACGGTTAGCATCGTCATGCTCCAAGAATGGAATCAACGCTGCCGCGATAGAAGCAATCTGGCTTGGAGAAACATCCATGAGATCCACCTCATTAGGCGCTACTACAGGGAAATCAGCCTCGTAACGCGCTTTAACCTTATTACGGATGAACTTGCCGTTCTTATCCAATGGTGCGTTACCTTGTGCAACGATTGCGTTCTCCTCGTCCTCCGCGGTCATATATACGATATGGTCATTGTCCAAATCTACCACGCCATTCTCCGCCTTGCGGTATGGGGTTTCAATGAAACCAAGGTTGTTGATCTTAGCATAGATACAGAGAGAAGAGATAAGACCAATGTTTGGACCTTCAGGAGTCTCAATAGGACACAAACGACCATAGTGGGTATAGTGTACGTCACGAACCTCAAAGCCCGCACGGTCACGACTCAAACCACCAGGACCGAGCGCAGACATACGACGCTTGTGGGTGATCTCAGCCAATGGGTTCTGTTGGTCCATGAACTGAGACAGAGCGTTGGTACCAAAGTACGAATTAATCACGCTGGAGATAGCCTTAGCGTTAATAAGGTCGGTAGGAGTGAAGACCTCTGTATCACGCACGTTCATGCGCTCACGAATGGTACGAGCCATACGTGCAAGACCTATACCAAATTGGTTGTAAAGTTGCTCACCTACGGTACGCACACGACGATTAGACAAGTGGTCAATATCATCTACCTCTGCGTTGGAGTTAATGAGTTGCACCAAGTATTTGATAATCTCTATGATATCTGTGTTGGTCAAGGTGCGAGTTTCCGCAGGGATATCCATTTGCAACTTGCGGTTGATACGGTAACGACCTACCTCACCCAAGTCATAACGCTTCTCAGAGAAGAATAGGTTTTGAATTGCCTCGCGTGCAGTAGCATCATCGGCAGGTTCTGAGTTACGCAACTGACGATAGATATAAAGCACAGCCTCTTTCTCCGAGTGAGAAGGGTCTTTCTGCAAGGTGTTGAAGATAATAGAGTACTCTGACTCGTTATTCTCGTCCTTGTGCAAGAGGATAGTCTTAGCACCTGATTCCAGAATCATCGCACAGAGTTCCTCATCCAAGACGGTCTCGCGCTCCAAGATCACCTCGTTACGCTCAATAGTAACGACCTCGCCGGTATCCTCATCTACGAAGTCCTCAGTCCATGCCTTCAATACGTTACCTGCCAAGGTGCGACCTACAGCCGCCTCCAAGTTCTCCTGTGTACACTTGATCTCCTCAGCCAAGCCAAAGCAATCCAAGATATCCTTATCACTCTCGAAACCGATAGCACGCAATAGGGTTGTTACAGGTAATTTCTTCTTACGATCAATGTAAGCATACATCACACGGTTGATGTCGGTTGCGAACTCAATCCATGAACCACGGAATGGGATGATACGAGCAGAATACAGCTTCGTACCATTGGAGTGTACGGATGTGCCGAAGAACACACCTGGTGAACGGTGCAACTGACTTACCACTACGCGCTCAGCACCATTGATAACGAAGGTACCCTTAGGTGTCATGTATGGGATAGTACCCAAGAACACATCCTGCATCACTGGCTCAAAGTCCTCGTGATCAGGGTCGGTACAAGTCAAGAACAACTTCGCCTTCAAAGGCACACTGTAGGTCAATCCACGGAGCAAGCACTCCTCAATAGAATAGCGAGGAGGATCAATGTGATAGTCCATGAACTCAAGTCGGAAGTTCTTTCGAGTATCCTCAATAGGGAAGTTCTCCGAAAAGACCTTGAACAAACCTTCCTGATGACGAACCTCAGGAGTAGAATCCATTTGGAAGAAGTCGTGGAAGGACTTCAACTGAATCTCCAGAAAATCAGGATATGGCATCTGCTTTTGCATTGCCGAGAAGTTGATTCGCTGGTTTTTGTTTTGTTTTGCCATTTATTTTATATTTTAGTAGTTTCGAATATTAATAAAATGCCTGATAATGAATTATTTACACCTAAATAGTTGGTTCTATTGTTTAATATTAGTTAATCAGAACCGCATTTGAATTATCAGTATTTAACATTTTTTCAACATTCTCCTCTATTCAGAGAAAAAGGTTTAGACCCCTTTTCAGGGTCTAAACCTACCGTTATTAGGTTAGTGGGTATTACTTCAACTCTACCTCAGCACCTACCTCCTCAAGAGCTTTCTTGAGAGCCTCAGCAGTTGCTTTATCTACACCTTCCTTAACAGTTGCAGGAGCAGCATCTACGATGTCCTTAGCCTCTTTCAAGCCAAGACCAGTTTGCTCTTTAACTGCTTTAACTACTTGGAGCTTGTTAGCACCAGCTGATTTGAGAACTACATCGAAAGATGTTTTCTCCTCAGCTGCAGGAGCGTCGCCACCTGCTGCAGGTGCTGCTACTGCTACTGCAGCAGCTGCTGGTTCGATACCATACTCGTCTTTCAAAATTTGAGCGAGTTCATTAACTTCCTTAACTGTAAGGTTTACTAATTGTTCAGCAAAAGCTTTCAAATCTGCCATTGTTGTATAATTTTTAAAGTGTTATTTTTTTAATGTTAGTTAGTGTGCCCCTTTCGGTATCCATTCGGCATCCCTTCGGGCGACGTTTGTTATGTTTGCTGATTACTCAGCGCGTTCACCCAGCGTTTGCAAAACACCGTGGATGGTAGTAGCACCTGATTGGAGGGCTGAAACGACGTTCTTTGCAGGAGATTGGAGCAAAGCAACAAGGTCTGCAATGAGTTCGTTTTTGGACTTGATAGTAGCCAAGAAATCCAAGTTTTGTGCACCTACGTAAACAGTCTCCTCTACGTAAGCAGCCTTCAACTGTGGCTTAGCTTCTTCTTTATTTTTCTCTTTCTTGGTAAACTCCTTGATGAGTTTAGCAGGTGCGTTACCTGTGTTAGACAACATCAAAGCAGTGTTACCCTTGAGTGCCTCAAAAATCTGAGCATCTATGCCCTTTGCCTCAAGTGCTTTTTGGAGCAATGTGTTCTTAGCCACAAGCAATTTCACATCTTGCTTGAAGCAAGCACGGCGCAACTCACTGGTCTTCTCTGCGTTCAAGCCCTCAATGTTGGTGAGGTAGAAGTGTGAGTATTGGCTCAACTGCTCTTGCAATGAAGCAATAATGGCGTTTTTATCTTCCTTCTTCATACTTGTCTTCGATTAAATAAATTACTCAATAGATTTTGGGTCAACTTTAATACCCTGACTCATTGTACTGGAAAGATAAATGCTCTTGATATAGGTACCCTTGCTAACAGCGGGTTTCAACTTGATGAGGGTTTGTACAAACTCTACAACGTTCTCTTTGATAGCCTCTGGAGTGAAAGAAACTTTACCTACAGAAGTGTGAACGATACCAAATTTGTCCACCTTAAAGTCGATCTTACCTTGCTTAACCTCTTTAACAGCCTTAGCAACGTCCATGGTTACTGTACCTGATTTTGGGTTAGGCATCAAACCGCGAGGACCGAGTACACGACCGAGAGCACCAATCTTACCCATGATTTGAGGTTGAGTGATGATCACGTCAATATCTGTCCAACCGCCTTTGATCTTCTCGATATACTCATCCAGACCTACATAGTCAGCACCTGCCTCTTTAGCAGCAGCCTCTTGGTCTGCAGTACACAATGCGAGTACGCGAACTTGTTTACCTGTACCGTTAGGCAGACTTACCACGCCACGAACCATTTGGTTAGCCTTACGTGGATCCACACCCAAACGAACATCTACATCTACGCTTGCGTCAAACTTAGTTGTAGTGATCTCTTTCACCAACGCAGCAGCCTCTGCTACGGTGTAGAGCTTACCTGCTTCAATCTTCTCAGCAGCAAGCTTTTGATTCTTTGTCAATTTTGCCATAATAGTGATTGAAGTTTAATTATTTAACGGTAATACCCATACTGCGAGCGGTACCTTTAACCATGCTGATAGCGCTCTCTACGGTGAAACAGTTCAAATCCACCATCTTATCGGTAGCGATAGCCACTACTTGCTCCTCAGTGATAGTTGCTACTTTGTTACGGTTAGGTTGGTTAGAACCTGCCTTAATCTTAGCAGCCTCCTTGAGTTGAACAGCAACTGGTGGAGTCTTAACGATAAAATCGAATGATTTGTCAGTGTAAACAGTGATTACTACAGGCAAAATCTTACCTGCCTTCTCCTGCGTTCTGGCATTGAATTGTTTACAAAACTCCATAATGTTCACACCTTTAGAACCCAGTGCAGGTCCTACTGGAGGAGATGGGTTAGCAGCGCCACCCTTAATCTGGAGCTTGATAAATCCAGCAATTTCTTTAGCCATAATTAAATGTTAGTTTTACTTTGTTAATAGTTTTGTTGTTAATAAACTACCGAGTAGTCAACGGCCCGTAACAAATGCCTCCTACTCCTTTTCTACTTGATCGAAGCCCAACTCCAATGGTGTTTGACGATCGAAGATAGTCACCACCACTTTGAGTTTACGTTTCTCAGGCGAAACTTCATTAATGATTCCCTCGAATCCATTGAATGCGCCACTGATTACCTTCACGCGCTCGCCCTCCAAGAATGTATCATCCAACACAGCCTCCACCGCTGTCTCATCCACTGAACCGATAATCTTGTTGATCTCAGCTTGTGGCACAGGGGCTGGCTTAGTAGAAGATTTACTCTCACTCAGGAAACCAAGTACGTTAGGAATGTTACGCAAAAGAGGATAGCACTCATCGGTCAAGTTGCACTCTACGAGCACATAACCAGGCAACATGTTGCGTTCTTTAATCACGCGCTTGCCACCACGGAGAGCTACCACTTTTTCGGTTGGGATTAAGACTTGGGATACATACTCCTTAAACAAAGTAGAGGTGACCAAAGCGCCTTCAATGTACTCTTTCACTTTGTTCTCCTTACCACTGATTGCTTTCAGCACATACCACTTGTAATTGTTCTCAGCCATAGCTAAACTCATTAACAGATTAGAATAAGCCGTAAACAAATGTCATAATCGACTCAAAGCTAAAGTCCATCAGCCATACGATAAGCGCCAGTATTATGGAAGCAATCAACACCAGCACTGCGCTTTTGGACAATTCTTTACGAGTAGGCCAGCTCACTTTGTGAACTAACTCATTGTAGGATTCTTTAAGATTCTCAACGAACTTCATATCTGTAGTTTTTTCTTTATTCCTTATTCGCGCCAAACATCTGGCCTCAGCATTCGCCGAAGTCAGACGGAAGCTATTTTAGTTGTAACAGCACGGAAGGCAGGAATCGAACCCACATTGACGGTTTTGGAGACCGCTTTCTTACCATTAGAAGACTTCCGTAAGTGATTGCCGAAGCCGAAACTTCGGCAATCGTTGTTTATTGCTGACCTTAGTCAGACTTTGTATTAGTCAAGCAAACCAGTGATTTGACCTGAACCTACGGTACGACCACCCTCGCGGATAGCGAAGCGGAGACCCTCAGAGCAAGCTACTGGGTAAATCAACTTAACCTTGATCTCCAAGTTATCACCTGGCATTACCATCTCTGTACCCTCTGGCAAAGTGATCTCGCCAGTTACGTCCATTGTACGGATGTAGAATTGTGGACGATAGTGGTTGTGGAATGGAGTGTGACGGCCACCTTCCTCTTTCTTCAAGATATAAACAGAAGCCTTGAACTCCTCGTGAGGTTTAACAACACCTGGGTGGGTGATTACCATACCACGGCGAACCTCATCTTTATCAATACCACGGAGCAACAAACCTACGTTATCACCAGCCTCACCTTGGTCGAGCAACTTACGGAACATCTCAACACCAGTTACAACTGACTTCTTACCCTCAGCACCAAGACCGATCAATTGAACTTCCTCACCAACTTTGATGATACCAGTTTCGATACGACCAGTAGCTACGGTACCACGACCTGTAATTGAGAATACGTCCTCAACAGGCATCAAGAATGGTTTATCAACAGCACGTGGAGGCAACTCAATCCATGTATCGCAAGCATCCATCAACTCCATAACCTTGTCTTCCCACTCTTTTACTGCGTTCAATGCACCAAGAGCAGAACCACGGATGATAGGAGTGTTGTCGCCATCGAACTCATAGAATGAAAGAAGCTCACGCATCTCCATCTCAACGAGGTCAAGCATCTCAGCGTCATCAACGAGGTCGCACTTGTTCATAAATACAACCAAGCGAGGAACGTTCACCTGACGAGCCAAAAGGATGTGCTCACGTGTTTGAGGCATAGGACCATCAGTAGCAGCTACTACGATGATAGCGCCGTCCATTTGAGCAGCACCAGTTACCATGTTCTTTACGTAGTCAGCGTGACCAGGGCAGTCAACGTGAGCGTAGTGACGAGTAGCTGTTTGGTACTCAACGTGTGCAGTGTTAATAGTAATACCACGCTCTTTCTCCTCTGGAGCATTGTCGATAGAGTCGAATGAACGAAGCTCAGAAAGCCCACGAGATGCCAATACAGTAGTAATAGCAGCGGTCAAAGTAGTTTTACCGTGATCAACGTGACCAATTGTACCAATGTTCACGTGTGGTTTCGAACGGTCAAATTTTTCTTTTGCCATAATTCTAGAATTTAGTTATTAACGTTAATACTATAAGTTTTACCTAATTAATCTCCGTTTTACACACCACAATACTCCCGAAAGAGCATTGTTTGGCTGTAAAACCTTGAGCTAATGGCGGGAGTTGAACCCGCGACCTCATCCTTACCAAGGATGCGCTCTACCACTGAGCTACATCAGCAGCGCGAAACCCACTCGCTACGGCTCGACAAATACGAGCGTATAAATAAAAATCGAGCGGAAAACGGGGCTCAAACCCGCGACCCCCAGCTTGGAAGGCTAGTGCTCTATCGACTGAGCTATTTCCGCGAATTAACCACGACTTCCGCGACGGTTATTTTGTGTGGGAGCAGATGGATTCGAACCACCGAAGGTGAAAACCAGCAGATTTACAGTCTGCCCCATTTGGCCGCTCTGGAATACTCCCAATGTTTATTTCAATGTCCATTTTTGGAGCCTCTTGTCGGATTCGAACCAACGACCCCGAGATTACAAATCACGTGCTCTGGCCAACTGAGCTAAAGAGGCGGGTCACTTTTCGGCTTTTTTTGCCATGCCTTCTAACACGTCGGCGGAAAAGCGGTGCAAAGGTACTGCTTTTTTTTGAACTGACCAAATATTTTCCAAAAAAAATGCAATTTTATTTCATTTTTCATAAAAAAGCGGGGCAAAACCCCCGCTTCTCACCCAAAACTGAGGGATTTTATCTATCTTTTTGCTTCTCCAATTGTTTGTCCAACGCCTCCAAGCATTCATCAATGCCCTGCTCAAAAGTGTCGCAAACTTTTTGTGCAAACAACTCCATTCCCATACCTATGATACGGATAGCGGTCTCTTTGTTCAGATTCGTTTCTGGTTTCACCACCGTCATACGTATCTCCAGTTCAGCGGAAGGGGAAAGCAATTTCTCATAACGACGTGTTTTCTTCTCGATGTACTTCTCAAGACGCTCTGCTGTCTCAAAATTCACGGCTTTTACGTTCAGTTTCATGGTTTCCTCCTTTTTTAATGTTAAGTTATTATTTATTTCTACTCCGCGGGTGTGCCGCTTCGTATGCTTCTTTCATCTGTTCGAAGGTGGCATGCGTATATACTTGCGTGGCAGCTAAACTCGCATGTCCCAACAAGCTTTGTATGGTTCGTATATCTGCTCCGTTATTCAGCATGCTGGTCGCAAAGGTGTGCCTCAATACGTGTGGCGAGTGTTTTTTCAGGGTACTGACTTCCCCCATACGCGCACGTACTATATTATATAAGGTGTGCGCATCCATTTCCACCCATTCGCCTTTTCTGTTTTTTCGCACAAGAAACGTGCCAACCCCTGCACTCTCGCCCAAAAAACTGCATTTATTTTTCCGATACTCCTCTATTAGTTCGCATAGCCCTTCGCCTATCGGCACGATTCGTTCTTTGGCTCTTTTTCCGAACACTCTTACTTGTTGCTGTCGCGTATCTACGTCCACCTCTTTCAGTCCCACCAACTCTGCGCGACGCATACCCGTCTGATACAACATCTCCACCATCAGGTAATCGCGCAGGTGCGTAAACTGTTCCTCTTCACTCATATCCTCGTTCCAGTCGCGTTCTTGGTTGATTTTCACCCCTTGCATCTCGCTCTCTCGGAAGTATAGAGGTAACGGTTTGTCTGTTTTTGGTGCTACAATCGCACGTGTAATATCCACTTTCACCAATCCCACACGCAGCAAGAACTTGTAAAAACTCTTCACTGCCGACAACCGTCTTTTCACGCTACGCGGCGACTGCTTGTGATCCAACATGTCAATCATCCACGCCTTCACATCCTCCGCGCACACGTCCTTAGGATTAAAGTCCTCCACTTCCCATCCCAAGAACTTGCACCATGCTTTCAGATCATCTCCATACTCTCCCACGGTACGCGCTGAGTACCGTTTCTCTATGGCAATATAATCTAAAAACTTCTGTATCAAGGTTACTTACAATTGGACAATGTACAATTTACTATCTATGTACTATTTAGCGATTTAATCATTTATACAATATTGTCAAATCGTAAATCAATCGTACATTGTAAATCGTCAAATCGTAAATTATTTTATTTCTTTTCCGTGCTCCGCACTACCCTCAAATGGGAACAATCCGAACAATTCCGCATCTATGCGGTCGGTGATATAGCGGAAGTCTTCTGGTCGGTCGCCGAACTTGATGGTATCGCCATCGATGATGAGCAATTTGCCTTTGTAGTCCGCAATCCAGTTCTCATATAGTTCGTTCAAGCCCTGCAAGTAGTCGATACGCATACTTGATTCATACGCACGACCGCGTTTTTGTATCTGTGCCACCAGGTTTGGAATGGTACTACGGATATAAATCATCAGGTCGGGCATCTTCACCAGCGACATCATCAGGTCAAACAGGTCGCGATAGTTATCAAAGTCCCTATCCGACATATATCCTTGACGGTGCAAGTTTGGTGCAAAGATACGAGCATCTTCATAGATGGTGCGGTCTTGGATAATAAACTCGTTGGAGTTGGATATATCCACCACATCTTTGAAGCGTTTGTTCAAGAAGTATATCTGCAAGTTAAACGACCAGCGGCCCATGTCCGCATAAAAATCCTCCAAGTATGGATTAAACTCCACGCTCTCAAAGCGTGGTTGCCAGCCATAATGTTTTGCCAGCATGTTGGTCAAAGTGGTCTTACCGCAACCAATGTTTCCTGCTACTGCTATATGCATAATTGTTAATTTTAGACCGTTTTATTGTTAAATGTTAGACCAAAAAGTTCTCTGCCGAGAACAGTCCGAAGAGTTCTGCATCTATCTTGTTAATGACTTTGCGGAAGTCCTCGGGATTGCTTTCAAAATCGAGGTCATCGCTTTCAATGACCAGCACCCTACCCTCGTATTGTTTGTATATAAACTCCTCGTACCGTTCGTTCAGGTCGCGCAGATAGTCCAGTTGCATGGTTTTCTCGTAGTCGCGCCCACGTTTTTGTATTTGTGCGATTAGCGATGGCACCGATTTGCGCAGGTATATCATCAGGTCGGGCATACGCATCATGCGTTTCATGTGGTCAAACAGTTCCATGTATGTCTGATAATCGCGCTCTGACAGGTCGCCGCGCAGGTAGTTGTTGGTAACAAACACATGCACGCCTTCAAAGATACTTCTGTCTTGTACGATAGTGTGTTCCACTTCTTTAATGCGCAGCATATCTTTGAAACGCTCTTTCAGGAAGTAGGTTTCCACGCAGAACGACCAGCGCTTGATGTCTGTGTAATAATCCTCCAAGTATGGATTAAAACTCACCGACTCAAAGCGTGGTTCCCAACCGTAATACTTCGCTAACATCTTTGTCAGCGTCGTCTTCCCAGCTCCAATATTTCCTGCTATGGCTATATACATCCTGCCTTTACACCTTACACTTTACATCCTGCCTTTACACTTTACACTTTACACTTTACACTATTCCATTAAAGCGAGTGCAAAGATACTACTTTTTTTTGACATATGCAAACTTTCCAAAAAAAAGCGTTATTTTTGACCTAAGTTTCTCTAATTTCTATTTTTAGTAAATAATTCCAGCGTCTGTCTTCATTCGATGAAAAAACGGCACATTTCCTTGTATCTGCCGTACAATTCCCGCAGAGTTCCCGCAGAGTTCCCGTAGAGTTCCTATAGGAAGAAGCGGGTTTATTGCAGATTTCGACCATTTATCTACGGTCTGACCAACTCTTTTATGGCTGTGCGCAAGCAATACATACTGCCTTTGTCATGTGGGTGAACGCGGTGCGCCAGCAGCACCACAGCGCGGTTATACTCTGGCCACACGACCACATTCGTTCCCGTGTAACCTGTATGGCGACTCTCCACAGTTGTTTGCAATGTGTCTGCAGCCAACTGCACCTCCTCTGTCCAAAGGCCTGCATGGCAAGCACTTTCGCGCACCTCTTGTGGCTGGTCCATATACCAGATAGCCCATTTGCCAATCTCCTCTGCCGTAGCAAACACGCCCGCGTTGCCTGATATACCGCACATCATCACACGCGCCACAGGGTCATGCACATCGCCACGCAACTGTATATCATCATGCCACTCGGTGGGCGCGATACGCTCAATATTGGCTTTATCGGGCAACCAACCCATCGTTTCCCAACCTTGAGGGTCATAAAGTTTAGCCTGCAAATAGGTGTTCACATCCGTGCCGACGATAGTCTCCACCACACGTTGCAACGAGATAAAATTGAGGCAGGAATAGCGATACTTCTCATCAATAGCCGTAGGTCTTTTGCAGCGTGCAATAGAGTCAATGGTAAAATCACGGCGCGCCTGCTCCGTGTCCATAGCCAATCGCCCATTGCCTATTGCCTCTAAGAACTTCTTTTCCATAGGTGCTGCAATGAAATACGCAGGCAAGCCCGAATAGTGGGTCATCAGGTGACGCACCGTCACATCGGGGTGGAAGTTCGGAATATACTTGCACACCAAATCATCCACCGACAACTTGCCTTCCTTCACCAATAGCAAGGCTGCCGTACCTGCGCCTGTGGGTTTGCTCACCGAGGCAAGGTCAAATATCGTATTCTCCGTCATCTCCTCATGTTCAGGCACAATAGCGCGATAGCCGTATGCCTCCAGATGCACAATCTTGCCTTCATCCACCACGCACAGTACGGCACCAGGGATTAGCGAATCCGCTATTGCCTGCTCAATCAGTACGCGCGCACTATCCGCATCAAAATGCAACGATGAACCACCATGCTTCCCACAAGAGGAGAAAACCAACCCTAAACATAATAGGGTATAAACTACAACTCGTTTCATAACGTATTAGAATTAAAGATTATTTCATTTACCCTGCAAAGATACAAAATATTATTCAAACAGCCAACATTATTCTACAAAATTCACATAATTTCAGTCCAAATCCCATAAAATTTGCACAAGTAAAAATAAATCTGTACCTTTGCACGCTTTTTCGCCACAACCCTACACAATACTACACAATACTACACAACCCTATGGGACAACTGAATGCAGTTTTGGTGGGACTCATTACCCCCCATCAAAACGAAGAACGAACAAAAGAGTACTTGGATGAGTTGGAATTTCTTGCCGACACCAACAACACCCGCTGTGTCAAGCGTTTTGTGCAACGCCTTGACTATCCCAACACATCTACCTATGTGGGAGAAGGTAAGCTGCAAGAAATCAACCAGTATATTCAGCAGTTTGCTGATACCGATGACTTTATTGATATGGTCATTTTCGACGATGAACTATCGCCTCGCCAACTCCGCAACATAGAGAAAGCGCTCAATGCGCACAATCAGAACGAGATTAAGGACAACCACAAACAGCCTGTTCGAGTCATTGACCGCACGATTCTCATTCTGGAGATTTTCCTTCATCGCGCACAGACTTCCTACGCCAAAACGCAAGTAGAGATGGCGCATTTGCAATATATGTTGCCTCGCCTAACCCGTATGTGGTCGCACCTTGACCGTCAGCGAGGCGGTGGCACTACCAGCCGTGGTATGGGTGAAACGCAGATTGAGGCGGATAAACGAATCATCGGACAACGTATTGCCCTGCTCCGTGAGGAACTGAAGAAGATTGACCGCCAAATGGCTACGCAACGCCAGAACCGTGGCAAAATGGTGCGTGTGGCACTTGTCGGCTATACCAACGTGGGCAAGTCCACCATCATG
This sequence comes from Paludibacteraceae bacterium, assembly GCA_045579505.1. Taxonomy (GTDB): domain Bacteria; phylum Bacteroidota; class Bacteroidia; order Bacteroidales; family Paludibacteraceae; genus Colicola. The sequence continues at coordinate 20,122 of JAZNMH010000025.1, read as the reverse complement.
AACCTGATTAGCAAGTCCGAGGTCTTTGCTGAGAACAAACTCTTTGCCACATTGGACACCACTGTGCGCAAAGTAACAATTGAGAACCTGCCTTTCTTGCTCTCTGATACAGTTGGATTTATACGCAAACTGCCCCACCACTTGGTAGAATCGTTTAAGTCCACGCTGGACGAAGTACGCGAAGCAGACTTGCTCATCCACGTGGTGGATATCTCTCACCCTAATTTTGAAGAGCAATACGAAGTGGTGGAGCAAACTATCAATGAGTTGCTAACCAAACAAACGGAAATCAAAGAAGCAGACCCTTGGTCAAAGAAGCAGAAATCGGGTAACGGAAATCGAAAATCAGAAAAGACCGTGGCGCAGATTCCACGCATCGTAGTCTTCAACAAGATTGATGCCTTTACCTACACGCCCAAAGAGGAAGACGACCTTACTCCTATCAAGCGCGAGAACATCTCACTCGAAGAACTGCAACGTACTTGGATGGCAAAACTGCATGACGATTGTATTTTCATCTCTGCAAGGCAAAAAACGAATATTGATGAACTGAAGTCGCTGTTCTATAATCGTATCAAAGCCATTCATATTCAGCGCTATCCGTACAACGATTTCCTATTTCAACAATATGAGTAAAAGAAACGAGGGTTGCCCCTCGTTTCTTTATTCATATAGATAACAAAACGTTATCGTATAATGATTTTCTGTCCTTTGCTAATGGCAACTCCTTTGTGGAATTCTATATCCACGGGCTGTCCCAAGATGTTGTACCAAACATGAGCGTTGATATCCATATCCACCTTTGGCATTTCCACATGGGTATAGGTTGTATTGGTAAATTGAAACGAAATTATGCCATCATTTTCCTCTATATCAGTCAAGTCTGTATGTTCGTATGGTTCATACTCTGTCACGAACCACGAACCAGGGAAGGGCACATCTTGTCGCTTACCACCTTGCAAGTTACTTGTGTATGGTGTAGAGCCATTGGCAGTTATCAGTTGGAAACGAGTGGTATAGTTATTAGGTGTATTGTAGTACCAGTCATCCGCATCGTACACCACGCGCCATACCAACATACCATGTCCGGGCAAATAACTATCCCAGCCCGTCATCTGACGGTTCTCCAGATAATAGGTAGTGTCGGTAGTTAGTGGTCCATCTGCCGAAACGACACCCGTGCGATTGAGTTGGCGATAACTCATGCCATCCGCAGGCATCACCACATATTCGTTGGCATACAACATCTCAGGTTCTGCCCATCCCAAATAATACTTCTCCCACACCGACAAGTTTGGAGGCGTGTTGCCATTATTGAGATAGTTGCCGTGGCTCATCAGAGCCCACGAACCAGGCACTAACTTCGTATTTCCGGGCGCACTATTATCCGTAACATACAAGTCCGCCAAGCCCAGTACATGACCAAACTCATGGCAGATAGTTCCTATACTTGTGCGAGCACTCGAATTAAAAATCAATTCATTCGAACAAGCATAGCGCATAATGGTCTTGCCATTCAGCACGGGCAAGTTCTGCGATGTGATAATCCCCGCAGCATTGGCTTTCACAAAATATTCGCTCTGATTCGTATTGCCGTAGTACAAAGCCGACTGCATATCCCAAGCATGAGGCCAAATGCAGGTAGCAGCACCGCCATCTGCTTGGCTATACCCAGCATAGATGATATACACCAAGTCCACATTGCCATCGTTGTCTTGGTCATAGTTCGAGAAGTCCACACCCATCGCTTGCGCACCTTTGCAGGCATCAATCACGAAATCCGCCACATATCTATCATCTCCCGTGTATGCAGCATCCGTGCCGTAGTATGCTGTGTTTTGAGGCAATAGCACTGGACCTACCACATCAAACTGCGGAATATATTTGCCATTCGATTGGTCTTGATAGTATTGTTTGCACGAACCCATGGCTCCGTTATAGGTATAGTCATCCGCATTTGCCAGCGAGTCAAACGACTGCACCGTGTTGCCTGCCGCCAATCGTGTATCAGCAAACTCCACCACAATAAGCAACCCACGCGATACCAACTTGGGTGCTTGCCATTCCGCAGCCACTCGCGCCGCACGCTGTTGGCTAACCACACCTTGTGGGATATGCTTGCGAACGGGCTCCGTGAGACCCAACCCAGGAAGTGGTGCCACAGCCCACATACTACTCATAGATAACAACGCAATGCACCAGGTTGCAACAAGATATTTTACACGCTCTTTCATACTGCAATGTCTAAATTTTGCTGCAAAGGTACACTTTTATTTGCACATATGCAAAAAAAACACTACCTTTGCACCATATTTCGTAAAAGTTATGGAAGTTTTCAAAACACCTATAGAGGGTCTGTTGGTTATTGAGCCCAAAGTTTTTCGCGATGCACGCGGCTATTTTGTAGAGACTTATAACGAACAACGCTACCGCGAAGCGGGCGTTGATGCCACTTTTGTGCAGGACAACCAATCCTGTTCTTCGTTTGGCGTAGTGCGTGGTCTGCACTTCCAACGTCCACCTTATACCCAAGCCAAACTGGTCAGTTGTGCCGAAGGGCGCGTATTGGATGTGGCAGTGGACTTGCGCAAAGATAGTCCTACCTATGGTCAGCATTTTGCCGTGGAATTGGATGCCGAAAGCCATCGCCAGTTCTATATCCCTCGCGGTTTTGCACACGGATTTTCTGTGCTAAGCGAACGTGCGGTGTTTACGTATAAGTGCGACAATCTCTATCATCCTGAGGCCGATGGTGGTATTCTACTCACCGACCCTGCGCTGAAGATTGATTGGCAAATCCCTGCTGAAGCAATGATTCTCAGCGAGAAAGACAAGCACCATACACTTCTTCAAGACTTTGACAATCCCTTTTAATCCATAGTACATTGTAAATAGTCAAATTGTAAATCACAATGAATATTCTCATCACAGGCGCCAACGGACAGTTAGGCAACGAGATGCGTGTCCTCTCGGCGCAACACACTCAGCATACATATTTCTTTACCGATATAGCAGAATTAGACATCACCTCACGCGAGGCTGTTAATCAGTTTGTAACGGACAACGCGATTGATGTGATTGTCAATTGCGCTGCTTACACGAATGTGGACAAAGCCGAAACAGACGAAGACATGGCGCACAAGATTAACGCCTTAGCCGTTGAGAACCTTGGGCTCTCTGGTGCAAAAGTCATTCATGTCAGCACCGACTATGTCTTCTCAGGAGAGGCTTGCGTTCCCTATTCCGAAACGGACTCCGTAGCACCTCGTACCGCCTACGGTCGCACCAAGCGCGAAGGTGAAGTGTTGCTGCAAGCCGTTAGTCCGAAAGCAGTTATTATTCGCACAGCGTGGTTGTATTCCACTTTTGGCAACAATTTCGTGAAAACCATGTTGCGTTTAGGACAAGAGCGCGAGGCGTTGGGTGTTGTTTTTGACCAGATAGGTTCGCCCACCTACGCGGCAGACCTCGCAGTGGCTATATTTGCAGTCATCAATGCTCCTGTTTGGCAAGCGGGTGTCTATCATTTCACCAACGAAGGAGTATGCTCGTGGTACGATTTCACGCATGAGATTTTTGCTCGCGCAAAAACATTGCTGCCAACCGATGCAGCACAGCAAATTGCGCAATGCAACCTGCGCCCAATCCTCAGCAGCGAGTATCAATACCAGACACCTCGCCCACACTTTAGTGTGCTGAACAAGTCGAAGATTAAATCTACTTTCGGCATCGCTATCCCTCATTGGACAGAGGCACTGCAAGTCTGCTTGGAGAAACTGCTACATGATTGATGACCATACTGGCGAGGGTCATGCCGAAGACGCCTACTACGGGAGCAATAGTGCCCTGTTCGCCACTGATCTCCTCAGAATAGACACATTGTATCTTAGAGGCAGGCATTAGTCCTGCCTTTTTCATGCGTGTGCGCAGCGCTCGTGCGAGAGGACAACCCTGCACCTTCCAGAACTCAGCGGTGCGAATCTTCTGCGGGTCTGTTTTGCGCCCAGCGCCCATGCTCGAATACACACGGCAACCTGCTTGAGTAGCGCGGTAGAGCAGCAATGCCTTGCACTCCACCATGTCTATGGCATCAATTACGATGTCGTATTGCGCGAGGTCAAAACTGTCGGCAGTCTCGCTGTTGTACTGTCGGTCAATGGCTTGCACATCGGCTTCGGGAGCAATGGAAAGCAGGCGCTTTTGCATTTCCTGCACTTTGTTCTGCCCGATATTGGCTGCGGTGGCTACTATTTGGCGATTGAGATTGGTGGTATCCACTTTGTCGAAATCCACTATAGTCAAGTGTCCAAGACCAGTACGCAGAAGCGTTTCCGCACACCATCCGCCCACGCCTCCTACACCAAAGAGTATCACACGCGCGCGCTGCAATGCTGCAAAACCCTCTTCGCCTATGAGTTGTATCGTTCGTGTAAACATTGTATTCTATAATTTGTCCGCAAAGGTACAAGAAATATTTGATATATGCAAAAAAAACGAACAAAATAGTTTTGCACGGTTTTTGTATATACATCAGCAACCAAGAACCATAATCCCTACGGGGAGTAATAATAAACTTAACCAAAAACCAAACAACTATGAAAAAATTCTTCTTAATGGCTTGTTTAGCCAGTCTGTTCGCAAGTTGCGACTCTGCCCCTAAAGTGGACAACAGTACCGTTAGTTCGGTGGATCTGAATCGCTACCTCGGTAGCTGGTATGAGATTGCGCGCTTCGACCACTCCTTCGAGCGTGGTCTGGAGTATGCGATGGCAAAGTACACCCTGCGCGATGATGGCAAGATCGATGTGCTCAACACAGGCATAAAGGATGGTCGCGCCAAGGATGCCAAAGGTATTGCTAAGACGACAGGTGTACCGGGTTTGCTCCGTGTGTCATTCTTCGGTCCTTTCTTTAGCGACTATCGTATCATGATGCTTGATGCTGATTACCAGTATGTATTAGTGGGTGGTAGCAACCAAAACTACCTCTGGATTCTCTCTCGCACGCCACAATTGGAGGACTCCACCAAGACGCTCATTCTTGCCGAAGCAGAACGCCGCGGCTATGACACCCAAAAACTCATCTGGGTAAAACAATGGTAAGCCCATTTGGCTAATGCCATTGAAGCGCCATACCGCCCATTGAGACACCACACCCTCCGAAAATTTCGGAGGGTGTTTTGGTGTAAACAAGCATATCGCATTAGCCAATTGGTATGCCTCGGAGTTGTCAAATGCCACGCCATAATGTTTTTTGTTTCGGCAACATTGGCGCAACGCTTTGCGATATTCCCAATATAACTTTACTGAATATACATTTTATGTAATAAAGTGACAGTGGAAATCACTTACAATTCATATTCATCACAAGTAACACCATTCCTACGTAAAATATCCAACGAAATTGCTACACTCTCCGTGTACCATGAATCCAATGACCCTGAAGGATGATTATAAGCTTGAATAATTGTAACTTGTTCTCTACGACCATTTATAGTAACAAACTGTGATTCTCTGGCACTCCTTCTTGGGTTAGCAGAGACTAACTGACTAAAAAGTTGTTCAAAATTGAGATTCTTAAGTGTTGTCTTGTAAAAATTCACTAACTCTTTTTTATTTATCACCACTACTTTCCCAGGGACAAAATATGTCATAACATCAGCCTCAGAATTATCCATCCAACCTAAGGTATGAGGGAACTTACTATAAAATTCTACCAAAATATCTCCATAAAATGATTTTCTATGTTTTTCTGAAATAGAAATACTTTTCCCATCAGGAAGATGCAAAATTAAATCAATATCTTTGCGTTGTAACATTCTACCAGCTTCTGTATCATAGTCAGCTCTTTCTATTCTAATATCATTACCATACAAATGTTGGTAGAATCTATTTTGAACAGCAAATTTAGACTGTTCAAATCTCAAGTCAGAATCAAAATCGTGTGTCATATTAAACTAAATTATGAAGTTTTCTGAATTTTTTATCCTCGTTCTTTAGGATTTCATTGAGAACAACATCTAATGGAACGGCTTTAGATATTGTATTCCATGCGACATTGTGAGCGATTATGTCGCTGAAACTTTTGAATCGTGCATCATTTTTTCTTACCCACTCTCTAATAGGTTTGAAAGGGAATACATATAATTGAGATTTGTCTATATCTATATTCTTAAAAAGAATTACTATGTACTCCGAGCGTGATGTATAGACCCATCCTGGAATATCCCTGTTATCAATACTAATATATTCAAGCAAGATATCTGTTAGACGATTATCCCAGAACTTAGGTTCACGCGATTTTTCTTCTATAAAAATCTGTTTACCATCATTAGTAACCAAGGTTTTATCAATACCTTGTTGCTGCATCGTCTTGTCCTTCTTTTTGTCATTTTTATCTTTCGATGAAATATCGTGTACTTTAATCTCTTTAATATTGCCAAAAAAAGATTTGTAAAAGGCATTGAGCTTTTGATTCATCTCCTCGTTATACGAATCACTTAATTGATTCTGGAAAATATTCAAATTAGTAATTCCATATATTTCTATTTGATGCTTTTTTTCTATCTCAATTCCTTGCTTTAGTACAAGTTCCTTCAAGGTTTTATTCCAGCACAACTGGCATCTATTAGCACCAAACATTTTCGGTATTGGAGGCATATTGTTTATGATAAAATCATAAGCATTTTTAGCATCATTAGCAGATATGGCAGGGTCGCCATAATAAGAACGCATGGTAATACTTATCGCGTTAGAAAAAGCTAATTTTTTTCTACATATTTCGGAAGTAGTAAGGCTGTATAATAGTTTAAAAACATTTCTTTTTTCTGTGCGAGTAAGATCATCTACAATGTGCTGAAAAGCAAAGACAGCAGTACGGTAAACATTCCAATCATAGTAGAGTGGTTCACGCAAAAGTTCAAAAAGAAAATCTAAAAATTCTCTTTTCCTAGTAGGATGATAATTATAAAATTTCTCATACCACTTCTCAATCTTTGCTTGCGACTCACTCGGAGTTGCAAAGATGCTTAACTCAAATTTTTTCATACTATATAGATTTATGTTTACACATTTTGACAAAAGGACATTTAGGACACACATCTTTTAAAGAATATCCATCTATGCAAAAATCTTTATTCAAAATTTTTCTTATTGTACTATCTATAAAATCAATAGACTCTTGCCGTCTAATAGGTACCTTATACTCACCCTCTTTATAATGTCTTTCACCAGTACTATAAATCAAGAGATCATACGGCTTTTTGCTCAGTTCAGAATAAATACTACCATAAAGATTAAGTTGACCTTCAAAATTCAAAATATCTCTTTCAGATTTATTAGATTTTTTACCAGATTTCACATCTACGATAATATTCCGACCATCTTTCTCAAATACAATATCAATCCTACCATTCAAAATATAATCTTCATTTTCATAAGTAATAGGTGCTTCTACTTGATACAGCATTTTTTGTTTGAACATATCATAGAAGTACATAAGATAGTTTTTAACTTGAAAAAGAATATCTTTTTTCTGATCCAATAACTTATCATTATTAAACGTGCTTTCTATGATATTGTCAATGGTAGATTCTGCAATTTTAATAAGCTCATCAATGTTAGGTAAATCAGTTCTACGAAGTATCTCTCGATTAAGATTTTCTATGGCTTTATGTACCAGTTTTCCAAAAGCAAAGTCATTTTCGTTAGGGACAACTAATCCAAATTTTTGGCTAAACTCATACATTTGAGGACATAGATTATAAGTTTCTATATCAGCTGTATAACTAAAGCGAGGTTTTAGAATTACTTCAGGCAATGATTCATAATCCAACGAGATTTTTTGTTTGGCGGTACTTTCGGATGATAATAATTGATAATTAAATCGATTACTTGTTAATTTATTAGCTTTTGATTTTTCACGCGAGCCAATTAGTAGCATATTTTTTGCTCTTGAGAAAGCGACATAAAACAACCTACGTAATTCTAATTCGCTCACGTTATCATTATCTTCGACACTCTTATTATTTGATAGTTCTCTAAATAAATCGCGCGCTGAAAGGTAATCTTCACAAGTATTTCTTTTTGTAATGGACTTATTGAAGCCAACTACAACAATCGGGAACTCCAATCCTTTTGACTGGTGAATAGTCATTATTTTTACTTTATCAGATTCTATAGATACATCACCTAAAATGATATCCTCAGCATGCGTGAATACGTAAGGTAAATAATCAGTAAAAAGATTCTCCAAGTTGTATTCTCGATAAAGCGAGGCAAAAGTAGAAAGTTGTTGTGTCAATATACCGAGTATCAAAAAATCCTCTTCCGTATAAGTGTTTAACTTCTGTAATTCTCCAACGATTTGATAACACAAATTAACTAAGCTTGTATTTTGTATTGATTCGATATCCACTAAAGGTTCTAAAGTAGATATAGATTGCAATTCAGATATGTAATCTTTATATTCCTGAGATACGTGTCCAAGCGTAATGTTAGTATATAGCAAGAACTGGGACAAGACTGACTTAACCAAATTATTATTAAAGAACTCAATATCAATAGGGAATTGCAATTTATCATCAAATATATCCTTAAAAGCCATCGCCTCTGTATAGCGGATACTTGGCAATAAAATAGCGACATCCGATAAATTATGTATCACATTCATATTACGTAATGTACATACATAATTGTATATATCCTGAACAAAAGAGGTTGTACATCTATCAGAACTAACAAACTTTAATATAGGTATCTCCTTAGAAAGATTTCCTTTCTTTATGATAAAATCTTTAGGATTTAACCCTATTTTCGATTGATAATAAGAAAGATTTTGATAAATGTACTCGTTACATAGATTAATAATATTTTCAGTAGATCTATAGTTAATAAACATATGATGTGCCGATACAGGAACATTGAATTTATTATTAAACGTAAGAATATTATCAATCGTTGCGCCTCTAAATCTGTATAAACTTTGATTTATATCACCTACAATAGTAATTGGTTTATTCCCATATTTTTCTCCATCATCGACATTACATAGTTCTAAGGTATCACCTATCATTTCTAAAAGCGCACGCTCTTGTATATAGTTTGTATCTTGATATTCATCAACCATAATGTATTTAATCTGTTTACGAATTACTTTTAGGAAATCTACATTTTGCAGCATTTCCCAATAAGTCTGTAAAATCTGATTAAAGTCTATATAGTTATGCTCCACGAGGAGTTCTTTATATACAAAGTAAGCATCAAATAAAGGACGCAAGCAAACATTCTCACTTATAGCACGATTAATGTGCAATCGGTTAGGTGTATCAAAACCGACATCTACCAATGCATCAAAGAAACCGCATAAATAGTCAGTCATTTCCCACTCATCTAAGTCCTTATATATCAAATTAGCATAATCAGCTAAATAAAAAAAGGTCTTAGAATATCCAGTAGAAGATGGAATAGTATAAGTTTCAAAATTAAACTTAGATAAGTTTTTATGAATAAATATTTTTCGTTCAAAATCGGATAATAACCTAATATTAGATTTATATCTACTAAAAGAAATAAATTCCTCTATAAAATTCAGAAAGATAGAGTGTATGGTACCAATGCGTAATTCATTTAATGGACAAGAAAACAATAAATCAGGCGCCTCTTCTTGGATAATATTTTTTATACGCAATTTTAATTCTTCCGCCGCTTTTTCAGTAAACGTACAAACAACAATTTCAGATGGCTTATATATCTTATTTATTAACAAGTAAGCTAACTTATAACACAAAAAACGAGTTTTTCCAGAACCTGGACCTGCATTAACGACGCATGGAGAATTATAATTCTTTAGCGCATCTAAAATAGAGCTATTTGAAAATTTACTTTCTATATTCATAGCGACAAGAAAAAGTAATTAATAGGAACCCGAAGGGCTGAAGCTATCTTTTCTAAAGATTTTATAGTAATATTTATTTGACCTGCCTCGACCTTTGGGATGTAAGTACGATCTAAATTAGCCTCAAAAGCTAAACGCTCTTGAGATAATCCTAATTCTTTGCGACGCGTCTTGATAGCAAGACCTATTTTCTCTAAAGTAGTCATAAAATAAAATTTGCTGCAAAATTACAAAAAATGTGCAATATATACAACGGAATATATTGCACATATGCTTTTATTACATTTACAAAGGTTCAAAATCTTTAAAAAGTATAAATTAATGAATTATTCAAGCAATTATTTGCATAATTAAAAAAAATATTGTACCTTTGCAAACGAATTAAAATTATACATACTTATGTTAACAAATGTGATATATAAGCAAGATTGCTTGACGGGTTTAGCAAATATACCAGATAATTCTATTGACCTTATTTTTACAGATCCACCATATTATCAATATAGAGCTGGAAATCTAAAAGGGTTAAAAAATCATAAAGATGTGGTTACTGAGTTTAAGTTCGATGGATTTGAATCTGAGGAACACTATTTAGATTTCATGACTAAAGTTATAGAACAGCTATATCGAGTGTGTAAAGAAGGAGCAAGCGGCTATATGTGGTGTGATGACGATTATGTATCCTATCTTAATCGTATTATAGAAAAAGTGGGATTTAAATTTCGTAAAGTCATTCATTGGCATAAAACCAATCCGTTCCCAGCAATAAGTTCGAGAAAAATGTTTGCTAATAGCATGGAAATATGCATACATTTTTCTAAAGGATCTCCAAAAACGTGGAACTTTAAAGAGGTCAATGAAATGCATAATTTCATTGAGGCGCCTATATGTATGGGGAAAGAGAGAACTGCTCACGAAACACAAAAACCATTGAAAGTCTGTACGCCATTTATTGAGATTAGTTCCAATGAGGGTGATATAGTATTAGATCCTTTCATGGGCTCAGGTACAACTGCGATAGCATCCCTTTTAAATGATAGGAAATTTATAGGCTTTGAATTAGAGGAAAAATATTGTGACATAATTCAAGGAAGATTTGACAATTTTATGATTGAGAACGCCTTATTTTTCACAGGAGATACCCCTCAACTTATAAGATAACAGAAAACTGTCATAGATTCTATGACAGTTTTTTTATAACAGTTTTCTACATAAACATAAAATGTGAGCGGTATGCGGCAGCCGCGGTTTAGTGAAAGCTGCTCTACTTTTTAGTGTTTATACAAACCCTTGCTATATATGAGATGGATGTTTGCCATCCGCAGCTCGTAATTTGAACTGGTAACAAATTGTTACCGGTTCATTCTTTTTTCTCGCTGCATAGGTACAACAATTTTTATACATATGCAAATAAAATCGCTCACGAGGAGCGATTTTAGTGCACCTAATTCTTTTTGGCGTTGTAGGATTCGATGGTTTTGGACTGGATGATAATTGCTGTATCACCTTTGGTCACGGAGCGGCTTTCGGTAGTGATGGTGCGTGTTACATTGCATGAGGTCAGTCCTAATGCCATAGCGATGGCTGTGGCGACAGACACGAGTAGGTACTTAATAGCCTTCCTCAGGCGTTCTTTCTGTATATCGGTTAACTGTTTCATAGGTTTGGTGTTTAGTAGTTGGTAGTTCGGGCTATGCCCTGTAGAGCGCCCTTCGGGCTGTAGTACTCCAAAGAACTCCAGCGAAGCGTTCTACAGCGAGCATAGCGAGCGAACTATAGCGAAGCGTTCTCTCAACTGGCGCTTTGCGCCTTACGCGTTCTGCTTATCGTACTCCTCCGCGCAGAGGTGCCAAACGTACTGACGCAAGGTCTTGTACTTGCTTTGACCCTTGAAAGCCAGTTGGTCAAGCGGCATTTGGTTGGGATCTGCCAAACGTGCGCTGGTTGCAATAGCTACAGCAGCGAATTTCGCTTGGTGGTCTATCTCCGCTTGCGAGTACTTGGTCGAGCGCTTGCTGTAGGACTGAGTGTAGTTGAGTTTACTTGCCTTGCGGTGTGCAAAGCCGATTTTGTGGCGCTTAGCCACCTTGCCGTGGATCACTTCCACTGGGAATGCATATTCTACTTTTGCCATAATTCTGTTAAGGTTTTAAGAGTTTTAAGGTTGAAGGAGTTAAGGTTTAAGGTTACACCAGTTTCTCGTACTCCTTGGCGAAGATATAACCGTTGAGCGTGGTGTACTTGCCAGGGGACTTTTTGAACTGAGCTGCGTACTCGGCTTTTTGCTCCTCAGAGAGCGCCTTCATAGCAGCACGCACTTGAGCGAACTTCTCCTGACGAGCCAGTTCGGCTTCGGTGTAGGGCTTGGTGCGAGGATTGCAGCGTTTCATCGTGTACTGGGTTTTGCCCTTCTTTGCGAAGGAGATGTCAGAGTGTCCGCAGACTTTACCTGACATGGAACCAATAAGGTCCATAGGAATGATTTTTGCCATGTTGTTTAAGGTTTAAGGAGTGAAGGTTTAAGGTTTAACAAAGAGCTCTTTGAGATTCGGGCTGGATTCGAACCAGCGTCTCCCGCAAGGAATATAACGCACAGGTGTTAATACCACTATACTACCGAACCAAAAAATGTAGCGTACTCGTGTGTTTTCGAAATACGCTACAAAGATACTAAAAATATCGTTATCTTGTTGGACTTTTTAGTCCAATATTGCCGAATGGCCTGTTTTTTTCTTTTTCGCCTCCTTGCGTATGATACGCCTGAGATAATCGCTATCTAATCCGTATCGGTGCGCAAGGATGGCATATATATCCATCACGGGCACGCCATTGCGTAGATGCGCACAATAGTCGGCATACATCTCCCTGTTTCGCCACTCGATAATCTTGCTCATCTTTGGGTGGCTTTGGGAGTTTTACGATAGGTGTTTTTGGCTGCTTGGGTGATGAAGCCCGCTGTACGCCATCGAGAGAGTACACAAGCAACTTGGGTGGATTGCCCACGACGAGAACGCAATGCGATTAGTTCGGTACGAGTGAAAGTGGCAGGCAACTCGCTGAGCAATGAAATCACATTACCTCGTCTTTCGTTGGCTATGATGTGCGATTGTGCCACTTCCTCAAACTTATTGCCGAACAGCTGCATCTGGTTCTGGAAGATATACTCCGCTACCCAAGTGGTGAACTCCCCTACTCCCTTGTCGTATTTCTGTCCATTGAGCAGATATGCCAGCATGCCTGCACGGTAGCCGATGACCGCCGAACGCTTGCGCAACGTGTCAATGGCACGGCTGTCTTCACGGATAGCCAGTTCGCGTTTGTCGTTGAGCCATCGGCGGATACGGTTGCCTACATGGGTGCAGGTGATGAAGCCCTCTGCTTGATCCAGACGCGTGGCAATCTCGATGATCTCGCGCTCCTCGGCGGGGGTGTAGTTCTCGAAGGCAGGGATGTCCGCACCGAACATATCGGGTAGCTGCGCAAAGCAGAAGCGGGTCACCAGTCCATCCTCCACATCCTTGAAGAAACGGTACATACCGCCTGGGGTGCCCGTGAGCAGCAGGTTGTAATACACCGGCACATTTGCCGAGAAGGAGTTGTCGGACATATAGTTCTGACCGTACTTGGCGTTGTCAAAGCCGAGGCGGTAGATGTCGGATTTTTGGCTCCATACGCCTGCGCGTTCGCTTTTGACGAGGGTGTCTATCTCTTCTCCGATACCAATGAGGTGCTTGCCATCGGAATAGGAGAGCAGTTGCAGCAGTTTGGCGATGGAGACATTGATACCGTTGTTGCGCGGACAGGGACGCGGGTTGGTGGGTTGCATCTTGGTGTTCTTGGCGGCGCGGAGTGCATCTTTGTACTCCTCCTCTTTCTGGCGTTCGATCTCGTCTTGCTGGTCGATGGGCGTAAGCAGCAGGTTGATGGGTTTGCGAATGAAGGACTTACCCGTGGCAGCAGGCGCCGTGATACAGGACATGAAGGAGAAACTGTGCTCCTGTTTGTCGAGGTACTGAAAGCGTATGCGGGTAGCCAGTGCGCCGAGGATAGGCAGTGCAGCGACTACCATGGCGGGACAGAAATCGGCAGGAAGGCGACGGCAGATGAGTTCCAAAACTCGTGGGAGGGGTGGAAGGCTATCAGGCGATGAGGCGATAAGGTTAGAGGTTGGGGCTTCGCCTTCGCTCGCTAAGCTCGCGGTGGTGATGGCACGGTTGAGGAGGTCAGGAAGGTCGCCTTTGCGTGGTCGGTTGATGGAGGAGGTGGCTGTGGTAAGACGCTCTTGGTGGGAGAGTCCAAAATCAGGCAAGACACGGACACACATCTCGGCGTTGAAGTCGCATATATAACGGATATAGCGCACGAGGGTGAAGTAGAACTGGTTGCGTTCGCCGATGGCTGGTTCTCCGCCGAGGAGGTTGATGAGTTCACGGACTATCTCGGCATAAGGGATGCCACGGTAGGAAGCCCCTCCTAAATCCTCCCCTGAAGGGGCGGACTTTTCTTGGGATGTTTCGCTCATATTTTGTTGTGGTAGTGTGGTCGTATGGGAGTGCGTGTCGAGTTGTGCAAAGAGGGCGGTGATGACGGCTTCGCGTTCGGCTGTGTCGAAGTTAAGTCCTGAGGGTTCGCAATAGAGCACATAGGACCAAGGCATGAGGAAGGAGGCGCGCGCCAGGTCGGTCGTGACGCTGTCGTACTCGGGGATGTTACAAGCAGAAGCAATGCGGTGCTGTGCATCGGGAATACTCTCGCCAGGGTTGCGCTCGGCGAGGATGCGGAGACCGTGACCGCTCGGCGTGATGGCCACGAAATATAAGCCCCCCTCATTCCCCCCTATAGGGGGGATGTTAGGCGAAGAGGCGATAGGGCTATTAGGCGATAAGGCGGGGAGGATATGCTCTGCATAGAATTCTCTTGGGTTGTCGATATGGTCGATGTCGAGCATGACGAGCCCAGAGGGGACAGCGTTGGCGGACTTGCGCGTGCCATCGTTCGTGAAACGGCAGGCGTGCGGCGTGATGACGGGCAATTGACGTTTGAGACGAGCGAGTTCGTCGGGGTCATTGCCGTCGAGGAGTTTGATCTGGTCGCAGATGTCTTGGATACGAGGGTCGCGCATGGCTTGCTCAATGGCTGACCAGAGGACAGGCGTGGGTTTGCCTGAGGAAATGGAGGGTTGTATGCAAATACGAGGAATACTCATAAAACAATAATTATAAAAAATTAAACCAAAATTAACGAAAATTATTTTATTGACAACAACTTAAACAACTTAATCCAACACCAATTCCGTGGGGGCGCTAATAATCGTTCGAACGAATGTGAGATAAGAAGACACCCCCACGGCAAGGGTTGGTTTTTACGCAGAGGCGTCCTCCAAACTACAATTGCCCAGCAATTGCCATGCTTCTTGGACTTTGACGGTACCTTCTTGGCTGAGCATGGCTGCTATCTCGTCGGATTCGTCCACGATGGCGTTGGCGAAGTTCTGCAATCGAGCGGTGAGACGAGTTGGGTCATCCGTGAGCGGAAAGGACATACTGACGGTCACACGGGTGTTGCTGACGAAGACGCGGCTATGGCGTGTCTCGTGGATGGTGGTGGTACGCTTGCAGGTGTTCTTGCGATAGATACGGAAACCCTGTAGCACATAGTGCTCATCGTCGGGGTCAAGTGTGAGGAGCATGCTGCCGCGTAGTGTTTTGCCCAATGGCAGTTGGAGCGCATTCTTGTCGCCGCTTTTGGTTTTGGATACTGGGAAGGAGATAATCTCTGCAATTCCGTTGTCTGACTCTTTGTGGAAGGATACGAGGGCTTCCATCATGGTGCGTTTTTGCACTTGTAAACTTTTTAAGTTCATTGTAGTAATAATTAATTGAGTCTCCATGCGCGTAGTTCATTGTAGTAACGTGTGCCCTCTCGGTTAGGGCGTGCGTGAAAGTCAAAGCGTACGCTGATCGTCTCGCCGATGTTGTGGCTGAAGTTTTGCGCTAGCTCGTTGCGAAGGGTGAAACATGCTGTCTTGGGAAATTGCTCGTCGGTGGCGAGGGTTATTTCTCGTGAGATCATGTGACGTCCATCGCGTGTGTCAAACTGTTCGGTCTGTCCGATGTGGACTAGGCGACCGCGAAATTCATTATTTTCCATTTTCGTAAATCTTTTGCTATGTGCGCTTGTGTGTGTATATATTGTTTTATGCAAGCGCGGGTTAAACCTTATTTTCCTTGGTTTGTCTGTAAAGAGCAAAACCGTGTCAAGAAAAAAATACTGGCCAGAATTTTGATTTGACGGTGCAAAGGTACTGCTGTTTTTTCAATGTTCTTTTGTTCCTATTTTTTATTTTGAATTATGAATAAAGAACAAAATGAGCACCCATTGCTGAGTGCCCATTATTACTAGTAAAATGGCGTTTTTAAAAAACACCAATGTTCCTATTTGTTCTTATTTATTCTTAAAAAAATCTTTTTCATCGGCATATATTTCAGAATCGCGACCAGATTCAATAATGCCTTTAATTACCCTCGAAAATGCTTTTTGATCTACATCACAAGCTAAACTGCAATCTTCAGTTAAGAAACGATAAAACGCCGCTCCTGAAAACTCCTCAATTACCATTCCTTGATCATTCCAATGATGCCAAAAATTAGCGACTACGATATTAATCTTATTCTCTTTAGAAGAATCTAGTTTTTTGTGACCTAGGCGATGAGCGTTTAGATATTTCATTACTCGCTGAGCTTCTTGTTTTGTTCGTGTCTCATCCTTCTCGTCATGGTCATTATGAAAGAGGTACTTAACCCTTGGACCACGTCGCTGGTTTTTTGAATCTTCAACGACTTCGCTGGTTAACATCTCAGTATCTTCATTCTCTGCAGTGGGTGAAGTATGAGAACATGCTGGGCGTTGTGCTTTTTCTAATAACTCCAGATACATCGTATCTTGAGGAGAAGGCTCTTTAGATCTTATTATTCTTTCAAGGAAAGCTGCAACACAACCATTCTCATCTGCTTTAGCTGTATTTTTATATTCTTCTAGCATAGTAGATATAGTGACTTTTTCATTATCTGGAATATAAGTATCCTCAGAAAGATTAAATGTGCGTTTTAAACACTTGATAGCACACGTAATGACAAGATATAATGTGTCAGTTTTAATAGACCTGCAATCCAATGGAAGTAGTTCTATAGCTATTTTTATTTGTCGAAATTTTCGTAAACGTGCATAAGGTTTCAATTCTCGATATCCATTCATGAGCGCACTAACATCAGGGATAATATGAGGCGGGATAAAATCATCTTCAACCGTTGTATCATCCACACCAGTAGTCAACTTCTTGCGCAATTCAAAAATAAAATGATCAAAGTAAGGATGTGCATCCTTATAATATGCTTGACTGTATACAGATGTTAATACGTCTTGCAGTTCTGGACTTTCAATAGAAATAATATAGTATACCGCTGCAAAAATTACTGTGCGTTCATAAAGTTTATCACAGCAATAGTCATATGTTAGAATAGATGAGGAGGGAGAAATATTGACATGATGATTAGTAGGGTCTAAACCCTTATAGAAACTTCTTACCTCCATAGCTCCAAATTCGCTATTTATATTGTTGACAATATGAGAAACACAGTTTAGAAATGTCGTCAAAGGAAGTGATGATACTTTAATCTGTTCCATTACAGTACCATCGTCAAGTTGACGGCGACTAGTTATACACATACGTTGGAATATTTTAGCAATATCCATCCATGGTCCTTTTAGATTCTTAAGCGATTGATTTGTGAATGTATTATTTATTATCATCGTTATAAGTAAATTGTTTACAGTTATTATTCATCTAATGCTTGCAAAGGTACGGAAATAAAATGAGATATACAAGAGAATAGCAAAAAAAAGATAAGATAAAATTAAGGTTGTTAGATTAAAGGTAGTTACGAAGGGTTAAGCTTTAAGAATTTTTAACACTTTCGTACTGTACGAGAGGAATTGTTGCATTATTGCATTATTGCATAAAAAAATGTGTCGAAGGTATATGTCGCATAATAAAAATATATTATATATTTATATATAATTATATTCTACCCCAATACCCCCTAAATTTTTGGTAATTTTGGAGGGGTTATTTCGTTGTGTGTTTTTTACCGAAAAAATCAATTCGCTCATAAAGTTATGCAATAATGCAATAATGCAATATATCCAGCGTAGCACATGTTACGCAGATGTTATGCAGATGTTAACTCCTTACTCGCCTTTACACCTTACACCTTACACCTTACACCGCGCCTCCGGCGCGTCCTCTAAACTGACAACATCTTTGTCTTGCCCACCAATGCAGCGTGCTGCATTCTTTTGGGCAAACAAAGATTTTTCCTCGAATTGTCGATAATTGACAATCAAATTGACGTAAATTGTCGTTAAATATTACCCCCTTGAGAGCAATAGTTGTTGAAAAAATCGTTCGAAGCAAAAGCGGGTGCAACATTAAACATTCAAGCGGTCATACGAAAACATTTTAATTAAGATCCAAAAATCAAATTCTTATATTCAACTATTGCATTTTTTGCAACAGTTCGCTGGTCTGCATCTCCATGCGGTTGAAGGCGAACCACTTCTTGCCGAGATCTTTGATGCTGGCGCCGAGGTGATAGACGGTCTCGTCGATGCAGAGGAAGCGGTCGTGAGAGCGGTCGAAGGTGATGACCTCTATCGGCGGATATTGTGCGTTGTGCTTTTGGATGTCCAATTGCAGTTGTGCGGATGGTTTCTTGGTATAAATGGTAGCAGCCACTTTATCTGCTCGTTTGGCGAGCATGATGAGCACGCTATCATCGATATAGTTGTCAATGAGGATGATGCGTGTGGTGGCTTCGCGTATGCGGTCGTTGATGAAGGTGTAGGCATCGAAGATTTGCCCATCGTAGAAGATACCTTGGTGAGGTTGCACATTACCGCTATCCAAAAGACGGAATACCTCTTCGAGTTTGTGGTCTGTCTCTGTTTGGTGCGCCACGATTGCTAATTGATTTTGCTCCATCACATCTAAACGTTGGAATATTTGTGCATTGGAAGCTATGAACTGGCGCATGGCGGTAAAGGCGCGCATGATACGGATGTTGACTTGAATAGCTATTGGCGAACGCAGAACACTACTGAGCATAGCAATACCGTTTTCGGTGAAGGCATAAGGAAGATAGCGCACGCCACCATGACTTGATGTCACAATTTGTGATTTCAAGTTAACATCCTCATTCAAGGTCGCATTTTGCGACCTTAAAGAATGGTTCTTAGTGTTTAAGGTCACAATTTGTGATCTTGGAGAATTCTCTATTGCACTTGAGGTCGCAATTTGCGACTTCAAGTTAATGAGTTCCACTTTAGTTAGTTGAAACATAAAGTCATCTGGGAAACGCTCAATATTGCGTTTAACTTGCTCGTTCAAACGCTTAGTTTCAACACCATACAAGATAGCAAGGTCGCTATCTAACAGTACTTGTTGCCCCCGAATGATTCGAATGAGTGGTTCAATTTGCAGTAATTGATTGTTCGTTGTTTGTTCTGTAGTTAGAATCAATTCCTTTTGTGTTTGCTTTGCCATAATTTTGCATTTTTTTGAAATTATCGTTTGAGTATTTTTAATACGAAATAAGAATTACGCTGCAAAATTACTACAACAAACTGCTAAAACTTGTCAGTTTGTAAAGAAAAAATGCAGAAAATGTAATTTTTTCTGCATTTTTATATGATTTATGGGGATGGATTCGGTTTTTACGATGATTTTATTGGGACTTGCTCCTTTTTTTGTTGAGTTTGCTGCTTTTTTGTGAGAAAAAAGGAGCAAGCTATGTGTGAGTATATTAAGTATGTGTGAGTATGTGTGGGTGTATATAAATGTATGGGTATGTATGATTTGTTGCTTTGTGTGGAGATGGAGGGATTATATCATATCAATCAGCAGTTGTCTGAGTTGTTGTCTTATATCTTGCTGGATGATGAGGTGATTTTTCTTGTCATATTGGAGAGAAAAGTGGATATGAATTGGTTTTTATGGGGTATGGGGGAGTTGGGTTTTAGAGAGTAATAAGTGTCCCGTCCTGAAAAAGGTTTACACATAAAACAATAAAAATGTGTCAAATATTAAGATTTAGTGTTATGTGTAAACAGGAAAAATTATTGTCAAATCGCAGAAGAAAGATTTACTCATTACCAGAAAAGCAGCAGATGA
>JAZNMH010000024.1:0-36908 GCA_045579505.1 Paludibacteraceae bacterium | reverse complement strand
ACTACCAACTACAGCCCGAAGGGCGCTCCCATCTCCTCTAACCTCAATTAAGATGAAACGTTTACAACTCATCATCGCTACTGCAATGTGTACCTTCGGGTGCGCATTGCTCACCGCTGGACTCGTCTGCCCACCATTAGGCGAGATACACCATTCGCTCCTTATCGCCTTCGGCGAGATACTGACCTTCAGCGGCTCGCTGATAGGAATTGATTACAAATACCGATACAAAGAGTAAATAACTCCCAAAGAAAATTATGTATATACGATTGATTAGAAATGAGCCACAAGGCAACGCTATCACTGGACGCATGGTGGTGGATGGGCAATGGTGGTGTGATACCCTCGAACATTGGGAATATGCTATTCCTAAAGGATTCTATCGTGTGCGACTAACACAGTCCCCACGCTTCAACGAACTGCTGCCACTACTGGACCATGTGATAGGTTATGCACGCGACCCACACAACGGCAAACCACGCACAGGCATCCGTATCCATGCAGGTAATACCATAGCAGATACAACAGGATGTATTCTGGTAGGCGAGCAGAGCACCCGCCAACTGTCGCTGAATGAAGAGAGCGAAAGTCGCCTATTATCCTCGCGCCACACACTGAACGAACTGCGCGAATATCTATTCACCTATCAAACACTGAATCCGTATGAAGAAATGTATATCGAGATTAGCGAACCCGATCGGTATCCTAATGCTGATGTGCCTTGTCCTCGTGAGTTGCAGCAGCATGTCATCGATGGGCAACAAAAACAGCAACGCTATGAGCAATACCTACAAAATAAACGCCGAGAAGAAGCTGCAAAAAGACAGCGTACTGGTCGTGGTGAAAGATAGCACACTGACACGCGAACGGCAACGAGGCGATACCGTGTATCGCGACCGCGTGGTCTATCGCGACCGCATAGAATACCGCGACCGATGGCGCGAAAGAATCGTGCAAGATACCGTGGTCGTGAGAGACAGCATCGTGCAAGTCGTAGAAAATCCCCCGCAGATGTATGTGCCGAAGTTCTATAAATGGAGCGCTGCGGTGTTGTGGATAGGTATAGCATTGCTTCTACTGTACCTTATCCTCAAAGCAAAATTGCGTTTTCCATAACCCTTTCCTACAATAACCCATAGCCAAAAGCCGCCTTGTTGTCCGACAAGGTGGCTTTTTTTGCAAATATTTGTCGTTTTGCTTGCAAATGTACATTTTTTTTAGTACCTTTGCGCGCTTTTTATGCAATATTGCGAAAAGATACAAAACAGTACAATTGTAAATAGTAAAATCGTAAATCGTATTATGTCTGTTAAATTCTACAAATCAGAGAACCAAGTGCCACTGGAGATGCACAAGGTACGCGTGATTCAGAAGCTGAATCTGTTGCCTGTGGATGAGCGCCTGCGCGCTATTCAAAAGGCAGGTAATAACACCTTCTTGTTGCAAAACAAAGATATTTATCTGGATATGCTGACCGACTCGGGCGTGAATGCTATGTCCGACCGTCAGACGGCTGCCATGCACTTGGCGGATGATGCGTATGCAGGTAGCGAGACTTTTAACCGCCTAAAAGCAGCGATGAAAGAGGTGTTTGGCACCGACAACGTGTTGCCTGCGCACCAAGGTCGTGCTTGCGAGAACATATTGGCAGAGCGTTTTGTGAAGCCAGGCACTGTGGCTATCATGAACTTCCACTTCACCACCACCAAAGCCCATGTAACCCGTTGTGGCGGCGAGGTAGTGGAGGTGCTACACAAGAAGGGACTGATTCCACAAAGTGATGACCCCTTCAAGGGCGATATGGACTTGCAAGAGTT
Organism: Paludibacteraceae bacterium; assembly: GCA_045579505.1. Lineage (GTDB taxonomy): Bacteria > Bacteroidota > Bacteroidia > Bacteroidales > Paludibacteraceae > Colicola. The sequence goes on along the minus strand of JAZNMH010000024.1, from coordinate 35,091 downwards.
GCGCCGCGTGATAGAGCAATACACCCCTGAGAAAGTGGCATACGTGCGCGTGGAGGCAGGTACCAACTTGATTGGTGGTCAGCCCGTGAGTTTGGAGAACATGTTGGCGGTGGCAGATGTATGCCATGAATATGGTGTGCCAAGTATCTTGGATGCCTCGCTGCTGCAAGACAACATTTACTTTATGAAGACCCGCGAGGCACAATGCAAATATATGACCCCCAAGGAGATCTACCACCTGTTGGCAGGCAAGATGGACATCATTTACTTCTCAGCGCGTAAGTTGGGTTTCGCTCGCGGTGGTGCTATCATTAGTCACAATACCGACCTCATCAAGAGCATGATGGAGTATATTCCATTATACGAGGGCTTCCTCACCTACGGAGGTATAGATGTGCGCTCCATAGAGTCCATGGCGGAGGGATTGTATGAGTCGCTTGATATGGACTATCTGAGCCACGGACCTGAGTTTATCAACTACTTGGTAAACGAGTTGGATGCCTATGGAGTGCCCATGATTAAGCCTGCGGGTGGATTGGGTGCGCATATTGATTGTCAGGGTTTTGTGCCTGACATGCCACACGACCAATACCCTGCTGCTGCGGTAGCGACAGCGTTGTATATCGCAGGTGGTATTCGCGGTATGGAGCGTGGTACACTGTCCGAGCAACGCGAGCCAGATGGCACAGAGCGTTTTGCGGAACTGGAGTTGATGCGATTGGCTATGCCTCGCCGTGTATATACCTTGTCCCAAGTGAAATATGTGGCAGACCGCGTAAAGTGGCTGTGGGATAACCGCCAAATCATAGGCGGACTGAAGTGGGTAGAGGAGCCACAAGTGCTGCGCTTCTTCTTTGGTCGATTGAAAGAGATTGGACATTGGCAAGAGGAATTGGTATCGAAGTTCAAAGAGGACTTTGGGGAAAGCCTGTAGTTTATTTACTATTTGACAATTTACTATTTACAATTTACTATTGGGCAAATAGAGATAAGTGAATATATATTTTTGGATATTACGTATAGCCGCGTTCTTTGGGCATAGGAAAGCGCGCAAGTTGGTGCATGGTCAGGCGCGTGCGCTGGGCGAGTTGCAAGAATGGGCGAAGACGCTTGGCGGTAGCGGAGTGCTGTGGTTTCATGCGGCCTCAGTGGGTGAGTTCGAACAGGCGCGCCCCATCATTGAGAGACTACAGAGTGAACTGCCCTTCCGCAAAGTGCTGCTGACCTTCTTCTCGCCTTCGGGCTACGAACTGCGCAAGAACTACCCCATGGTGGATAAGGTAACTTACCTGCCATTTGCCACCCACCGAAATGCCAAAAAACTATTGGAAACCCTGCCCATAGAGGCTGCTGTAATGGTCAAATATGAGTTTTGGCCAGCGTATCTCAAAGCACTGAAAAAGAACAATATACCCACCTATTTGATTTCAGCTATCTTCCGTTCGGGGCAATTGTTCTTCCTGCCATGGGGCAAACAGTACCTGAAACTGCTGCATACCTTCAAGCATATATTTGTGCAGGACAGGGCTTCTGCGGAGTTGTTGCAAAAGTATGGTATAGACCATGTGACGGTGGCGGGCGATACGCGCTTTGACCGTGTGATGGCGGTGAGGAAGCAGGCGAAGGATTTGCCTATTGTAGAGGGTTTTGTGGCAGGTGCGGAGCGCGTGATAGTGGCGGGTAGCACATGGCCCAAAGATGAAGAACTACTGGCTCGCTATATGGCAGATCGCGAGGGAGTGAAATTGGTGCTGGTGCCCCACGAGATAGATGCTGCACATTTGCACGATATATTCCAATTGTTCGAAGGTCGCTATGTGCGCTATACCGAGGCAACGCCGCAGAGCGTGGATAAGTGTCGGGTATTGTTGGTGGACACGATAGGCGTGTTGTCGTCTATTTATCGCTACGGAGATGTGGCATACATAGGTGGCGGTTTTGGTGTGAGTATCCATAACACGTTGGAGGCAGCGGTGTATGGCATGCCTGTGGTGTTTGGACCTACATGGAAGAAGTTCCGCGAGGCGCGCGGACTGATAGAGGCCGGGGCAGCCATCAGCGTGAAAGACTATCGCGAGTTTGCTGCGGCATTAGACCGCACCTTTGAGCAGCAAACAGCGATGGGACAAGCAGCAGCCGACTATGTGAATAGCGAACTCGGTGCAACCGAGAAAATATACCAGGAGATATTTTAGGACTCGCGAGTCGCGAGTCGGGAGTCCTAATTGGGAATCGGGAATCGCGAATCGGGAGTCAAATAAAACAGAAAATAAAAAAAAGAAACATATGGCACAAAAACCAAGTATTCCAAAAGGCACACGTGATTTCTCTCCAATAGAGATGGCACGCAGAAATTATATCTTCGACACCATCAAGTCGGTGTTCTCGCTCTATGGCTTTCAGCAGATAGAAACCCCAGCGATGGAGAACCTCTCTACGCTGATGGGCAAGTATGGCGAAGAAGGCGACAAACTGCTGTTTAAGATTCTCAATTCAGGCGATTGGAAGTCGGCAGTAACGCACGAGGCATTGGACAATGCCACTATCGGTGCGCTGACCAGCAAAGTCAGTGAGAAAGGCTTGCGCTATGACCTGACCGTACCGTTTGCGCGATTCGTGGTGCAGCACCGCGAGGAGATACAGTTCCCCTTCAAACGCTATCAGATACAACCCGTATGGCGTGCTGACCGTCCGCAGAAAGGTCGCTACCGCGAGTTCTATCAGTGCGACGTGGATGTGGTAGGTACTAACTCGCTACTCAGCGAGGTGGAACTCATTCAGATTGTAGAGGAAGTCTATCGCCGCCTCGGTATTCGCGTGAGCCTGCATATCAACAACCGCAAGATCCTCGCAGGTATAGCCGAAGTCATTGGTCAGCCAGAGCGAATCATTGATATCACTGTGGCGATTGACAAACTCGATAAGATAGGCATTGATAATGTGAATAAAGAACTGCTTGATAAGGGCTTGCCACAAGAGGCAGTCAATGCGCTGCAACCTATCTTGCACCTCAGTGGTACCAATACGGAAAAACTGGATCAGTTGGAGAGTATCTTGGCAGCATCGGAAACAGGACTAAAGGGTATTGAAGAACTGCGTACTATCTTTGCCCTGTATGCGCAAAGCACACAGGATGGCAACTTGGGTACATACGACCCATGTGGCTTGCAAGTGGAACTGGATCTCTGCCTCGCACGCGGACTGAACTATTACACGGGTGCTATCTTCGAGGTGAAGGCGTTGGATGTGCAAATGGGTAGTATCACAGGTGGTGGTCGCTATGACAACCTGACGGGTATCTTTGGCATGCCAAATGTGTCGGGTGTGGGTATATCCTTTGGCGCAGACCGCATTTATGACGTACTGAGCGAACTGAACCTCTATCCCGAGAACTTGCAATCCACCACGCAACTGCTCTTTGCTACCTTCGGCGAACAGGAATTGCTGTACGCCCTGCGTTGGGCAAAAGCATTGCGCGAGAAGGGCATGAGCGTAGAGGTGTATCCCGAGCCAACGAAAATGAAGAAACAAATGGGCTATGCCGATAGCAAGAAGATTCCATTTGTGGCTATCGTAGGTGGCGATGAGATGGCAGCAGGCAAAGTGATGCTCAAGGATATGCACTCAGGTGAGCAACAACTGACAACCCTCGAGGAGCTGATGGCGAAAATTTAACCAAGAATTATGCGGAAGATATTTATAGTATTATTGCTAATTGTGAGCGTGAGCTTGATGGCGCGCACACCCGAGCAGGCGGCTGCGATAGCCAGCGAGTTTATAAGCCAGTCGCATGTGGCTCCCGTGCAACGCGTGAAGCGTGCAGCGGCTGCAACAACCCTCTCCAAACCTGTGGAATGGGTATATACGCAGTATCAAATCAATGAGACGACACCAGCACTGTATGTCTTCAACGCCTCGGCGGGAGTTGGATTTGTATTGGTGTCGGCTGAGGACAACGCGCGTGTGGTGTTAGGCTACAGCGACGAGGGGAGTTTTGATGCAACAAATATCCCAGCCAACATGCGCGTATGGATGCAGATGTACGCCGATGAGTTAGCACGCGCAGCCATGTTACCGCCCGTGGCAAATGCACAACGGGCTGCGGAGTACTATCCTACCATAGAGCCCCTCTTGGGCAACACCGCATGGAATCAGGATGCACCATACAACAACCACTGTCCGATAGACCCTAACACCAACCAGCGTTCCGTGACAGGCTGTATGGCAACGGCTACGACACAAATCATGTATCACCATAAACACCCACAGAAAGGTACGGATAGTTACTCCTATTGGTGGCAAGGGCGCACGTTATCTGTGGATTACTCAAAGGAAACATACGATTGGCAGAACATGCTGCCCTCCTACAAGAGCGGTTATACGCAGGTGCAAGCCGATGCTGTGGCGAAACTGATGTACCACGTGGGCGTAGCAAGCAATACGTGGTATGGCTCGAGCGCCAGTGGCGCAGGCATGGGTGCATCTATGCAGGCATTGGTCAGGAACTTTGATTATGATGCAGGAATCCGTGTGCTGATGAAGGACTATATGGATGAGGAGATGATTATGGATGTGATAGCCGAGGACTTGCAAGATAGTCATCCTATTCTGATAGAGGCGCTGACCAAGAATGATGAGGGACATGCCTTTGTCTGCGATGGTATGCAGGCTGATGGTTTTATCCATATCAATTGGGGTTGGGGTGGCTATGCGAATGGCTATTTTGCCCTGTCTGCTATGAACCCTGAGAATCAAGGTATTGGTGGCGCAAGCGATGATGGGGCTTTCACCGAGGCAGTCACCCTGTATGTAGGCATTCAGCCAGATAAAGGCGGTAGCAGTTTACCTATGCTGGTAGCTTCTGCCATAGAAATGACCAGCCCAACAGCAATAGCAAAAAACAAAAAAGTGGCGGTGAAGATTCAGAATTTTCAGAATGCAGGCATCGCCCAAGAGGGTGGAGAAATAGCCTTCTTGCTCTATAAGGATGGGGCACTCTATCAGCCTGTGGGTACAGGAGCGGGGTGGCAACTCAACCCCTCGTATTATTACTATAACATAGATGCCAGTGCCAGTTTGTCCAATGTGCCTGCGGGAGAATACGAAATGGTGGTCGGCATAGGTGTGAGTTTCAAGTCAGATTATCCTATATATGTGTATGGTCAAGGACCAAAACGCTACCAAGTGACGGTAACAAATGACTCGGTTTTCTTCAAAGAGATTATCAAGAAGAGCGAATACTACGGTACCGAGTATGCCACTATGCAGGTAACCGACTTATCAGCCAAGACGGGGGCGGATAACTTGCGCCTTGTCATGCAGACGGAGGATTTCACGCTGACCTCCAAAGGTGCAGTCAAGAGTGGTACAGCATTGGCGTTGGATATATTCCCTGCGGATGTTAATTCTATTTTGGGTACATTTGTGATTGATGGAGCCAATAGGCAGGAGAAAGGTACGATGTCGCCTGTCTATACCAAACTGATGTCAAATGAGGATGGCAATCAGGTGAACGAGGTGATGACCGAAGGTATGGTTACTATCACGCAGGTGATAGGCGGACACTATGCCATCGACTATCACTTGCGTAGTGCGACACGCGAGTTTGTGGGAAAGTGCAAAATATCAAGTAGTATGATTAAGTGCTACCGCCAAGTAGGCTCCACCAACAAAACTTTCACCCTAACCAACGAGACCGTTACCCCTGCTCCAGTAGGCATGCTCAACGATTGGGTGAGCCAGTTCCCTTCGGCAGAGCCAACCAATACGATTATTTATGTGCAAGGTATCGTGTCGCAGATTGAGGATATTGCCACGCCAGAGGGCAATGCTTCGTTCTACATATCGGATAATGGTTCGCAAACCAACGCGCTATACTGCCATCCAGTCCAATGGTTGGACAATGCCACTTTTGTTACAGGTGTAGAAATAGCCTTGCATGATACAGTGGTGATAGCTGGTAATATGCACTATATAGATTTGATAACGCCAGCCATACAAGGGTATGTGATGGACTACAAGAAATATGTTCCACCAATGGGTACAGGAGTAGAGTCTCCCTTGCACGCGGGTGATACCTATATATACGATATTATGGGACGTTTGGTGGCAGTCAAACCTGCAAATGAACAGGATATAGTGGAACTGCCACAAGCGGGGTACTATATTATGCGTTGTGGCGATACGGTAGAAAAGATAATGATAAAATAAGATATGAAAACTCCAGAGCAATTTGATATTGTGGCAGGCAAATGCCGCCGCATCTACGAACTGAAAATGAAGGACTACGGTCCTAGTTGGCGTATCATGCGCCCGCAGACCGTCAATGACCAACTCTTCATTAAGGCCAAGCGTGTCCGCGAGATTGAGCAGACAGGCGTGAACATGGTCGGTGAGAGCATACATGGCGAAATGATGGCTATAGTCAATTATAGCATTATCGGACTCATACAGCTGCACGAAGGCTATGCCGACTCGGTGGATATGTCCGCAGAACGCGCTATCCAACTATACGACCACTATATGGCTGAGGCCAAAGCCCTCATGCTCCGCAAGAACCACGACTACGGCGAGGCATGGCGCGATATGTTTGCCACCAGCCTGACGGATATCATTCTCACAAAGATAAATCGCAATAAATCCATTGCTGCCAACGACAATCAGACACTCATCTCCGAAGGCGCAGATGGCAACTATTTCGATATGCTCAATTATGCAGTGTTTTACCTTATAAAAGTGATGGAAAATGAAGAGAAATAATCCTGCCTCTCGCCTCTCGCCTTCTCGTCTTATCGCCTCAATCTCCCGCACCCTCTTGGGGCTCGTGTTTATCTTCTCTGGTGCGGTCAAAGCCATTGACCCATTGGGTACGGTGTATAAAATCGAAGATTACCTCAAGGCTTTTGGTGGCTTCTTCACTGAACTGCTGCCTTTGGCAGAAGTGGCTGCATGGGGACTGATTATTCTGGAGTTGCTGCTCGGTGTGTGCATGGTGCTGAATATCCACACCCAGCGGACATCGTGGATATCACTCATCTTCTACCTCGTGATGACACCGCTGACGCTATATATAGCACTGACCAACCCAGTGAGCGACTGCGGTTGCTTTGGCGATGCAGTGGTGCTGACCAACTGGCAGACCTTCTGGAAGAACGTGGTATTGATCACATTGGCGATTATATTGGTGGCATTGCGCAAGCATACACGCCAGTTGTGGAGCAATTGGATGGAAGTGGTATTGGCTACGCTAACCATCATTGCTGCGATAGCATTTATGACATGGACACGACTTCACTTGCCCGTAAAGGACTTCCGCCCATATAAGATTGGCAATCACTTGCCTACGCAGATGGAGTACCCCGAAGATGCAGAGCCCGATGTATATGAATATTCGTTTGTGTATGAGAAAGATGGGGTAGAGCAGACTTTCACCTTAGACAATTACCCTAAGGGCGACAGCACATGGACGTTTGTGCGCTCCAACTCCAAACTCATCAAGAAAGGCTACGAACCACCTATCCACGATTTTGAGATCATTAATGCGGAAGGTGAAGACCTGACATGGGACATATTGGAAAGCGAAGAACCTATTACATTGGTGGTGATGTACGACCTCGCCAAAGCCGACAAAAAGCAAATGGCGAAGGTGGAAGCCCTATTAGGCGATGAGGCGATGAGGCAAGAAGGCGATGAGGCTGGAGTATATATCCTCACGGGTTCTGGCACAGACGAGATTATCAATTTCAGTCTGGAGTACCCTGCATTGAGCGATTGTATCTGCACATGCGACCCCGTAACGCTCAAGACGATTGTCCGCGCCAACCCAGGTGCCATTGTCGTGCAAAACGGAATAGTTATTGACAAGTATAATCTCCGCGATAGAGACTAGCCCTGCTATCCGCACTAGCCCAACTAGAAAAAACATTATTAACTAAAAATATTTAACGATTATGAGAACAAAAATGGTTGCAGGCAACTGGAAAATGAACATGACCCTGCAAGAAGGTGTAGCATTGGCTACCGAATTGAAGAATCAAGTTGCTAACCCTGCATGTGCTGTCGTTATCGGTACTCCTTTCATCCACTTGGCTACTGTAGCTGAGCTCCTGAAGGATAGTCCAATTGCTGTGGCTGCTGAGAACTGCGCTGACAAGGAGAAAGGTGCATACACTGGCGAAGTGAGCGCTGCTATGGTGGCTTCTACGGGTGCTGAGTACTGCATCCTCGGTCACTCTGAGCGTCGTGCATACTATGGCGAGACCTACGAAATCTTGAAAGATAAAGTGGAGCTCGCTCTCGCTAACAATCTCAAACCAATCTTCTGCATCGGCGAGGTAAAAGAGGAGCGTGAGGCAGGCAAACAAAACGAAGTGGTAAAAGCACAATTGGAAGGCAGTGTGTTCCACCTCAGTGCTGAGGACTTTGGCAAAATCGTATTGGCATATGAGCCAGTATGGGCTATCGGTACAGGTCTGACTGCTACTCCAGAGCAAGCACAAGAGATCCACGCATATATCCGTGGCCTCGTAGCAGAGAAATACGGCGAGCAAGTAGCTGAGGATTGCACTATCCTTTATGGTGGTAGCTGCAACGCTAAGAACGCTGCTGAGCTTTTTGCTAACCCAGACGTGGACGGTGGTCTTATCGGTGGCGCCAGCCTCAAAGCTGCTGACTTCTGCGCTATCATTGCTGCACGCTAATTATGGCTCTGATTGTTCCTGTACGCGGATTCACTCCGCAAATAGGCAAGGACTGCTTTTTGGCAGAAAACGCAACTATTGTCGGTGACACCGTCATCGGCGATGGTTGCTCCATTTGGTTTAACGCCGTATTGCGTGGCGATGTCAATTGGATTAAGATTGGCAACCATGTGAATATCCAGGATGGCTCTGTATTGCACACGCTCTACGAGAAAAGCACCATCACCATTGGCGACTATGTGTCCGTAGGACATAATGTTACTATTCACGGTGCCGATGTTCACGACTATGCGCTCATTGGCATGGGTTCAACTTTGCTCGATGGCGTAGTAGTAGGCGAGGGCGCTATCGTGGCTGCGGGTTCGTTGGTACTGAAGAATACGCAGATTGGTCCCTACGAAGTGTGGGGAGGTGTGCCTGCTAAGTTCATTAAGAAAGCCGACCCAGAACAGACCAACGAGATCAACCGCAAGATTGCGCACAACTACGCCATGTACGCATCGTGGTACAAACAAGACGAAGAATGATATCACCCGAGATACAATCGCTCCGCCGAGACATAGAACAACGCATGGGGGTTGCTTTGCAATCCCCTGCTGATTTTGAGCATCTTATTCAGCAGATTTGGGACAAACAGCACAGCGTATTGTCGCTCTCTACTATCAAACGTATTTGGGGATATGTCCAGAGCAATGGTGTACCTCGCCTCTCTACGCTCAATACGCTTTCGCAGTTCCTCGATTATGCGGATTGGAATGCCTATTTGGTGGCACTGGAGGAGCGTGCGGAGGGCGAGAGTGGCATGTTCATGGGCGAGGGCATACGCACATCCGAATTGCAATCGGGGGAACGGATAGAAGTAACTTGGCAACCCAATCGCCATTGTGTATTCCGCTATTTAGGTAATAATCATTTTGTGGTAGAAGAAGCGAAGAATGCCAAACTGCAAGAGGGCAATACCTTCTATGCTGTATGTTTCATGATAGGTCAGCCCATGTATCTGGATAATCTCCTCCTCGCTGACGGCACTCGCACCACATACGTTGCAGGCAAACGCCACGGCCTGACCTCCGTCACCAAAATCTAACTACTATAATTTTGGTAGTATTAGTTTCTCTCCCAAAATAGTAGTTTATTATAAATTATTAATCAAAATTTCTTGAATCATTTTGGATAATTTTGTATAATATACTATAATTTTGGTAGTGTTATAATAATAATTTTAGTAGCGTAATGGACATTTCCGATTCTGGCTTCATATCTCCTGCTGCATTCTCTGCCGACTGGCAGGATATTGCGCTTCTCCAGCAGCGGTCGCACAACTGCCTCTATGCCGCCTCCCGCTATGGCAAACGCTATGTGCTGAAGGGACTGTCGGCTGATTGCAAGTCGCTCACGGACTTGCTTTTGCTTCAGCAGAAGGAGTTCTCGTTGGGCATTGCGCTTAGCCATCCCAATATCGCCGAGACCTATTCATTGGAGCAGGTGGAGGGCTGCGGTAGGTGTATCGTGATGGAGTATGTAGATGGTATGACTTTGGCGGAGTGGCTCGCTACTAACCCTTCTCATTCGGCACGCCAACGGGCGATGATGCAACTACTGGATGCGTTGGAGTATATCCATTCGCTCCAATTGGTGCACCACGACCTCAAGAGTAGCAATATCCTCATCACCCGCAATGGGCAGAATGTCAAACTCATTGATTTCGGACTGAGCGAACTGGACACCACCAATCCGCAGAACGATATACAGCATGATATACAGAAGTTCGGGCAGACATTGCAACTGCTTTTCCCTGTTCGTTACAAACGCCTCCGTCAGCAATGTCAAAACGGGCAATTTGCTAACATAGCAGCTATCCGCCTCTCTATCGAGAAACGCCAACGCCGCCAAAAATATATCCCTTATATCATTGCAATCATCATTTTGATTATCAGTGCTTTGCTGTCTGTCCATACCTATCGCATTTACCAAGAATCCGAGCAGATGGCACAAGTGGCAAACGAGTATGCACAGAAGCAGCAGCGAGAGCAAGAGATGATAGCGCAGATACACCGATTGGTGGATTTGGAAACCGAAAGGCTGCAATACATAGCCGACACATGCGCTTCGTATGTGGCTTTCTTTCAGCAATACCAGAATTTCTGGGAACAGCATACGCAAGTGCGTGATTCACTGGCTAATTGTTATGCCGATGATACAGATTTGAAGTATCGTTGCATTGATATATGGACACAGGAGTTTGGTACGCGCATGTTGCAAATCTCCGAACAAGTTCAACAAACCAAACCTCTTCAGTAACACGGAATATCAGTGCAGTTCCGTGAGGTTCAGTGTCAAAATATAACCAATGGAACGCGTTTTCTAAACAAAATCGCACTAAAATACGATTTTTCTTGTATATCTGCAAAAAAATGTGTACCTTTGCGCGTTGAAAGGGTGGAGGCTGCGCCTCAACTGCCGCAAGCGTGCAGCAGTACCCTCTCACGACATAGATAAAGTAGCATTTGCTATTTATTCGCAACATACCTTGAAACCTGAGAAATTTCAATTTGTATAGCGTCAATGTAGGCACGAATGAGTAGAATCATCGTTGCCGATTGGTGGTATATAGTGTATGTGCATTCCGAATAAATGAGCGAATGCCCGCGCGTAGGCGTGGGCGATTCGTTGTTTGGATGTACGGGTTTTCTCAGGACCTCAAGGTATGGACAAGGAATCGTTCATGCCTTTTTTTGTGTGCCAAACTGCCAAAGATAGCACGAAAACCATGCCAAAACACCCGTGCTAATGGCATTCAAACGCAAAAGAACCAACAAGAACCAACGCCTTTCTTGCCCACATAGCGAAAAAACACTACCTTTGCAAAGCAAAACAACGAAATAAAAAACACACATGATGAAATCAAAAATTTGCTTAATCATGTTGCTCCTATGTAGCATGATTACCTTTGCCCAAACAGCAAAGAAACCCACTATCATGGTCATTCCGAGTGATCACTGGTGTTCTACGCGCTATTTCACTACGGTTATTGAGAACCAAGGCAAGAAAGTGACAGTTAATGACTACGAAGCAGCCTTTCGTGAGGATGCTGAACTGTTTTTGGTTGCCAGTAAGATAGGTGAGATAATGTCTAACCGCGACTATCCAGTCAAGGATTTTATGCAGGAATATAAGTCCCTAATTGATGAAGCAGTTGAAGAAGAGGTTACGCAGAGTAGTATGGGCGCAATGCTGACGGAGACACCATTAGACATGTTGCGCCGTCGTGTGAAATACGACATAGAGTTGCGTGTGGACTGGACGACAGCCCAATCCAATGGTAGCACTTCCCTCTCGCTCAGCATTGCTGCTATCGACACCTATTCCAACAAACAGGTGGCGGCTGCCAACGCGGTGGAGATAATGGATAGCTTGCCTATCGCACTCCAGATTGATAAGATGCTGACCAAGCAGATGGATCAGTTCTCGCGCCAACTCACTTCGCATTTCTCTGATGCCCAAGCGCATGGACGCGAAATAACATTGCAACTGCGTATTTGGGACAATAGCGATATAACCTTAGAGGATGAGTACGATGACGAAGAACTGATTGATGTCATTAGCGATTGGATGGTGCGCAATACCGTAGATGGCTCTTTCAATCTAAGTAGCAATACCGAGATGCGTGCTAAATACGAACAAGTGCGTATCCCTATGTTCAATGACAAAGGTCGCGCTATGGATGCTCGTATGTTTGCTACCAACTTGCGCAAATTCCTCAAACAACAATATCTCATTGAGAGCAAAGTGATGAATAAAGGTCTCGGAGAGGCAGTCATAGTGATAGGAGAGAAATAGTATGAAGAAGTATTTTATAGCATGTCTATTAGGCATATTTAGTCTATCTGCGTGGGCGCAGAACGATGCGGGTCGTCTGTCTATCAGTGCAGTACAACCTGAGTACGAAAACATTCCCGAGGAAGCGCGCGCTAATCTGGAGACGAAGATGCAGCATCTCCTATCGGATTGCGGATTGGTGAGTACAGAGGCCGATCGCTTTATCATGACAGCGCGTGTGGATATCACTACGCGCGAGGTGAATACCGCAGGCATGATTGTGCAACGGATGGATATTACCTTTATTATCGGTGATGTGGTAGAGGAGAAGATATACGCCACTTCCACTATTCATACATGGGGCATAGGCGAAACAGAGACCAAATGCTATATCCAGGCCTTCAAGAATATCAAGACCAACAATCCTGACCTCGTAGCACTGGTCAATAACACCAAGGATGAAATCATATCCTATTATACCGACAATTGCACCTTCCTGCTCCAGGAAGCAGAGCGTCTAGCGGCTATGCAGCAGTATGAGCGTGCGATTGCTAATCTGGTGACTGTGCCTGCTGTCTGTGCCGATTGCTATACCACTTGCCAGAATAAGGCAGTAGAAATCTACAAACAGTATATTAATCTGGAGGGCAAAAAACTCATTCAGAATGCGCGCAGTGCATGGCTCGCTCATCGCGACTACGATTCGGCTACAGAGGCACTCAGCATTTTGGCTAAAGTAAACCCTGAGGCACAATGCCAGACCCAAGCCAATGCGCTCATTAAGGCGATCAATACCCAGCTACGTCGCATAGAGGCTGCTAAAGCGGCGGCGGCACAAGCTGAGTGGGAGTTCAAGATGAAGAAGTATGAAGATGAGATGGAGCTCAAACGCCAGAAACAAGAAGGATGGAACGCCCTTGCCAATCGCTTTGGCAGAATAGATATTGGTTACAAACGCGAACGAGCATTCAAATTTGGTTCTTCAAGCAAGTAATAACACAATAGACAATATGAAAAAGCACCTACTCTATATACTCTTGATATTTTCGGGAATGAATATCTATGCGCAAGGTGTAGATAGCGTAACATTGGTTATGTCAGGTATTGGTGTGACCAAGCAGGAAGCTACGCATGCAGCTCTGCGCAATGCGATAGAGCAAGCGTATGGCGTATTCGTTTCTGCGAATACAGAAATTCTTAACGACTCACTGGTAAGGGATGAAATTATCACCATTGCTTCAGGTAATGTCTATTCCTACCACGAATTAGGTGCTTCTGTTCTGCCCAATGGCAATCACGAGGTAATGTTGCAAGCTACCCTCTCTGCAAAAAAGATGGTGACTTATGCGCAGAGCAAAGGAGCAGTGTGCGAACTGGTAGGCGGCGCAAACTATGCATCTAGCATTACTGCCAACTTACAATTGATACGCCTGAACCAGATGAACACACGCATAGCATTCGAACATCTCAAGAAACAACTATTGCAGGTGGCAGCTCACTCTGAAATGGTGGCTTTTAAGTTGCATGTGGAAGAACCTGAATTGGAAGATCCTAATGCAGAAGAACTGTATTGCATAGTGCCTATTCGAATCGAGGCATATTGGGGACAAGGGGCACTGCAATTTGTGGAATTGATGAGCAATACATTGAATGCGCTACGTCTAACATCAGAACAAATAGAGCAACTTAAACACTATAAAATACCCTATTATTCTGATTTCTATAACACCCTCAAAACGACCATCGATGGCGGCAAGGAAGTAGGGGTAACCTTTGGTAATTTTTATGCAGAAATAGATTTTACAGATTTTCTCACACCCATGATGAATAGTCTGCTTAATCCTTATTATGTAGTGGATAATCTCAACGGTAAGTGGGGGGTAAATGTCGCGTATACGCGTAAGCATCATGTTCTATTTCAAGATCAGATGTTGTCATGGGATGCATCGCAACTGACTCAACCATATTTAGGACTTATTACCCAGAGAGAATGGAGATTAAGGATTAAATTGGAAGACTTGGCTAAGGTGACAAATTTTGAAATAGTGAAATATAATCCTTCTCAATACAAGGACATACGTATTACAGTACCTGCAAAATCTTTGCAAGCAACAAAACTATCGGATGGCACCTACGCTCCATCGGGTGATAGCTATTGGTTATTACAAAATGAATTTGGTACTTTTGGTCATGTTTGGTTAGATATTTCAGAAGGATGGGACTATATGCCGTGCGTTGATATGAGTATTTATATTGATGATGTTTTTCAGCATAGTGGTGTCATTCAAGTGGTGGTGCCAGTAGCATATGAAACATTAAAAAAGTATCACGATGATCATCAAAATATATCAATGAAAGCATTGAGTAGCACGAGTACGTTGATGACTTTTAATCCTCATGCAATTATCCACAGCGGTATTTCTGGTGGTATTTATAATACCAGAGAAGATCCTCAGTTCTCAATACGCATAGTTCTCAATACTTTATTTCCAGAATGGAACGGAATACTTTTAGAATAAACGACTTATGAAGAATATTGTATCAACACTTGTTTTTTGTATTTTTGCCATTGGGTGTTATGCGCAAAATTTCAATGCCGACAAAACAGCATTGACCAACTTTCTCATTCGCATGTACAAGCATGCGCCCTTTGATGTGAAAGTAGTGAATGACTATAGTGATAACTACTTAGTGTCAGCTGTTGTGCTTGATCCCGCTAAATATGGTGGTAATGAGAGTACAATGCTGCGTGTAGCAAGTGTCAAAGCCATGTCGCAAGCCAGTCGCTATTTCAACGGCTCCAGTATAACGGCAGATTTGCTTATTACAACCAAGGAAGATACTGATGGTAATGCTAATACCGAAATCATTGAGAAGATAAAGGAGAATACGGTTGGCTATGTCAATCAACTGGAACACTTGTCCAACTTTACAAATGACGAGGGAAAACAGGTCTTCCTATACATGAAACAGATAGATTAAACTCTACACAATACTACACCATTCTACACCACTCTAAACAACACACTTATGGCAAGAATTCCAGGACTCAGTTTCTCGCTCAAGCGAGCAGTAGGCATTTCGGGCTTGAAGACCAAAGTAGCCCGTGCAGTAGGTATCCCCACCACCAAACAAGGATTGGAGCGCAAAATAGGTGGCGCTATCCTCAAGGGCTTAACAGGCAAAAAGAGAAGATAACTTTTAGAACAATTATATCTAACAGCTCACTTGTGAGCGGTCCAGCAGCGCAGCGGTCTAATATCCAGCAGCGCAGCGGTCTTAAAAACTTTTTAAACATTATACAATCATGGGACTTTTAAATTCAATCAAAGACCACTTTACAAACGCGGAGTTTGCTGTGGCACCAAACAAGAAAGTTAAAACTATTTGTGCTGACTTCAAGAAAGCTTTTGGCTGTACCTTGGCAATCTACAAAGGCAAGCAATTGGCTGATGGCGACTTGACACTCAACCAACTCAACCAAAAGACCAGCAAGGAGGTAAACACCCACGCTACTGCTGACTTGAAGATCAAAGCATCTATGAAAGTAGGTGATGTGGAGAAACTCTTCAACGATCTCTTTGGTCTGACTGTACAAATCAAAGACCCAGCAGGTGAGAAATGTGTGGATAACAACCTCACCATCGGTCAAGCTGCCCGCGGAGAATAATCATCTGCGATTAATGGTGTAGGAGTTTGATCGCTCCTATGCTTACCAAAATAGGACAACGCTCGCAGTCCTAAAGTTGCGGGTATAATTGATCAATTATTCAAAATTTACAACTATGGCAGAAATTGCATTGAAAGGCAACATGAAGGTTAAGACCTTGAAAGCCGAATTTAAGAAAGCGTTTGGTTCTACCTTGCGCGTGTACAAAAGCGCATCTTGCAAAGGTGGCTTCGCTGATGACAACGCTACTCTCGCATCTATCCGCGCAGAGGGCGCTAAGGGTGGCGAGTTGAAGATCGTTGGTCACATGCAAGTAGGCAACTTCGAGAAGAAGATCGCTGAGATGTACGGTATTGGCGTTCAAGTAGCTAACGCTGATGACAGCGCTTTGGCTGACAACGGTGGCACTATTGCTGCTGCTGGTCGCGCTTAATCCAAGTGACCAAACAACAAGGCAGGCGGGCTTGACCGCCCACCTGCTTACCAGACCCCTACTGACTCCCCCTCAAGGGGAGGGTAAAATGAGGAAAAGACCCCTCCTAACTCCCCTTAAGGGGAGGAATAAAATGAGGAAAGGTGTTCTTTGCCGTATTGTAGAGAAAATCTCAAATCGCAATCCTTACATGGACGGTGTGATAAACACTCGCCATGAGCGAATGACCGCGCTCGATATAATGCTTGTCTTGCAATTGGTTAACTAACTTTTTGATAGCTGACATGTTGATTTTGGAAGAAACAGATTAATCAAAGCCAAGGTAGTATCCGAAGTACAGCAAAAATATGTTCCCCACGGACTTTACAATGCAGGATGCAGTTAAGCAAGCGAAAGTCCTTGGAGTGGCATTGAACACAATGGAAAGATGGATTCCGAAATCCGCACAAACCGCTTATATAGAAAGACTTGCAATAGGTTTGTACAGAAAATACCCTCATGTTTTGCATAGTGAGGGAAGTGAGGGAGTGAGGGAAATAGTCCCCTCACTTCCCTCACTCCCTCACTCCCTCATTCTATATTTACAGAAAATAGACACAATAGATATAAGATATAACAGAATAGTGATAGGATATAGATGTGCTGCGGATGAGATAGTGATGTCTTCTTATGAACCCATCAAGAACCCGTTATGAACCCGTAATTGATCGCTGATTGGTGGGGAGGGATCTAAAATTATAAATAATTATCACTGCTGTCCACAAAAAAACAGGAAACGACTTTTTCTCTACAATACTACAATAGAACTTGTTAAATTGAATAACTAAAACGCATAAATAATAGAGTTATGGCTACTTACAAAGACTTAATCCTGCAACATTGTGCGGAGATTGTAAAGCAAGTGTTGGATAATACGAAACGCTATAAAGTGGGGTCAGGCAAGATACCTGTACCTAAAGAACCTATACTCTATCGCTGGTGGTTTCACTCGGAGTCAGAGGTTGTGACCATGTTGCGCGAGTGGAAAAGCAAGAACAGTAAGGAACCTATCAACTTGCTTGAAGGGGTATTGACACGCGAGATAGAGGGAAAGACCTACTATGCGTTGTATTTTGGCAAAAGTAATAAGGGATATCGTCGTTATATACAGCATAGTACGGGCAATATTCACACCTCTACCCTACGCAGAACTATCCATAGTCTGCTGACGGATGAGGAATACAACAAACCCATTCACGAAAAGCAGATTGATGAAATACTGAAAGACTGCTATTTCGAGTGGGCGGTTATTGACAAGGAAGAAGAGAGCTTAGTAGAGTGTATAGAAGCGATATGTATTGTGCATGGCACTTATCCGCTCAATATCGATGGCAATCCCGCTATCAATGAGATATGGCGCGAATATATGATGAATGAACGCGGCAAAGTGAAAGATAAATAATATTAACCCTTAAAAACTAATCATTATGAGTTTGGAGTATTACAAAAAGCAAATGGTAGATTTGCGCGCCAAATTGCAAAAAGAGAAAGATGCAAAGAAAAAAGACAACGAGTATTATGCTCGAATGGTGAAGTTCTCATCTACACCAAGTGGTAAAGCGTCCTATCGCAAAATGAAAGTTGACCGCGCAGCTTCGCATGACCGCCAAATAGAGTCTATCAAGCGCCAAATAGAGAGTTGCAAAGAGTCTATCGCTCGTGAGCGCAAGCGTAAATAAAATCATTAGGTCAGCGGGATTGGGTTTCCGCTGGCTTACAAAAAAAGAGAAAACAATATGATAAATCTTCTCCAAAAATCCAATTTATAGAAAAATTATGCATCGCTATGCCTCTTGGCGCGATATTTTTGATAATAATTAACAAAGTCATAATCTAAATATGGGACGACTATTTGATCAGATTAAATCTGCTAGTGAAACTTTGACCGAAAAATCGAGTCAAATGATACAATCCGCATCAGAACTTACAAAATCTTTTGCAGAAACTGTATCAGATAAAGAGACCTATAAAAACATGGGTAAAACAATACAAACCAAACTAACAGAAGATAAGGATGAAGACGGAATACCTGATATTATAAACAACGTCGGGAAAGGAGCTGTGAAATTAGGAAAGACAATAAGTGGAGTTCAAGCCTATCAAGATGCAAAAGCAGCTAAGCAGTTAAAACTGGAAGCAGATGAGATAAAGAGTTTTATAGACAAAGAGAATGAACATAGACGTCAAGAAAGTAATGAAATATTAGAAAAATTTGCGCGCGTTCGATTGGAGGCACTGCAAAATACAGTAGGTAAGTTTTTGCTATATTTAGATCTTATCAATAAGAAAGCTAAAGTCAAAGAGTACGACTTTATGACGAGCATTGATATCACCCCAGAACAAGTAAAAGAATTAGAAACGGTGAATATGAATGCATCAACAGCTTTGAGAACACTAAGTATTGCTGGAGGTAGTGCAATAACCGCAGTGATGGGAATACCTGCTATCGTTACACAAATTGGTGCCGCTAGTACGGGCATAGCTATCAGTTCGCTGCATGGAGCAGCTGCCACAAATGCTGTTTTTGCATGGCTAGGAGGAGGGTCTATTGCATCAGGAGGATTGGGAGTCGCAGGTGGAATGGCCGTACTAGGAGCAATGACTGGTATTATCGCATTGGCTTCTGCAAGTGTGGTGGCAACAGCCTATTTCTCTAAAAAGAATACCGAAGCAACACAGTATTTAGCTGATGTCAAAGAACTGAAAGCTAAAATGGAGCTGGGATGGACTGTGTTAGAAGGTGTTAATAAAAGAGCAATTGAATTGCAAGACCTAACATTACAACTTAAAGATAGATGCATGCTGTATCTTGATAAAATGACTGATATTATGATTGGTTTTGATCCTAAAAATGAAGAACATGTTAAGATATTTCAACAAACAGCTATTGTGATAAAATCAATGAGCGAGTTAGCTCAAGTACCTATTATGGATGATGATGGAAACGTAAGTGAAATCTCCGGAATAGCCAAAGGTAAAATATTAAACGTTTTAAACAACCAACTTCAATAATACTAACTTCAATATGTCTGGTAAAAAATCTATTAATTGGTCCAAGATAGGAATATCCACTTGGAATAGTGTTGGTGCAAAAACAGTTAAGTCTGTTTTTACTATTGCATCAAAAAAACTAACAAAAGAATTAGCTGATAAAGCTGAAATAACAGCGGCTGAAACTCAAGATATAACAGATGCTTTAGCGGATTGTATAAATTATATGATAACGCAAAAAGTAAATCATCAACATGTTGATAATATTTATCTATCAGAGATGCTGCAGTCAAATTTAATTCCTGCTATTGCCAATATTGCTAGTAATAATCCAAAAGGACGTGAGGTTGTCCAAATGATATCGTCATACGTATCGGATATTACGACAAATGATATCACAGTCACGATTATGGAACAATTCGCAGATAACGAAATTTTAGAGCATTTACAATTTACAGCAGACCAAATAGCAGCTTTAAACGTTGCTGATGAGCTAACGGAAGAAGGTATAGTAGTGTCCAATGATACCACTGAAGAAGACATTACAGAAAATACTATAGTTGAAACCATTGAAGAAACGGAAGTCACAGAAGATATATCATGCGTAAAAGAAGATATGACTGCCGAAGAAGATGAACAATTTGTGAATTATGTGTTTGATAATACACAGTTAGACTTTTCCTCTTCTCAAGCCGCTGCAGAAAGTTTTGAAAAATTTATAACCATAGCTGGCGAAGTGGCAAAATTCACCGAGTTACAAGAGACAAAACGTACACAAATACGTTCGAATGCTGATGTAGCAATAAAAAAAGTAGAGGCAATGAGAGAGGTTTTACAAGAATATCTTACAAAATCATTTGATGAGAGAAGCGCTATCTTTGCCAAACATTTTGAAGTTGTAGATTCTGCTCTAATAAATGGTGATACCGCCATGCTCTCTGCCGGACTAAATGCTATCAATGAACTAGCAGCTAGTAGCCCTTTCAAGGCTCTAGCGGATTTTAATTCCGTTCAGCAAATGTTGCTTACAGATAATGAGACTGAATTTGATATATAAAAAATAGGATATTAAGCTAATGAAAACAAAACTACTGTTACTCTTACTTAGCTTTACTGCGCTTTGCATGTATGCGCAGGATGTCGAGAACGCAGCGCCACTATCTGTGGCTGCGGATCGTCCTGGTATGGCGACAGGCGTAGGTGTACTACCATTCAAAACTATTCAATGGGAGACGGGTTTCCAATGGGATTACGCAGATCGTCAACACTCGTTTACATTACCCACGACCATGTTTCGCTTTGGCGTAGCACCCTTTGCGGAGTTACGCTTAGAGTATGATGGAACTTTATCCCGCACTACAGAATGGAATTACACTCAATGGAAATATCAAGTAGAGCCATTGATATTGGGTACCAAAATCCGTGTGTTCGATGGGTGGAAAGCCGTACCAAAAATCAGTTTCTTGGCGAATATTGCCATACCTATCACCCAAGAGGCATATCAGAGCTCGCATGTAGCCCCCAGTCTATATCTGCTCTTTGAGAATGATGTAACCGATTGGCTGAATCTGTGCTATAATCTTGGCGCAGAATGGAATGGCGTAGATGCTACACCCAGCACCTTCCTTGCACTATGCCTCGGCTTTACCATTAATGACCAATGGGGTGCATTTGTAGAGAGTTACAACTATTTCACTCGCCTCAGTACCCATACTGATGCCGATTGGAACTTAGATGCAGGCTTTACCTATATGCCTCACCATCGCGTACAACTGGATGTCTATGCATCCATTAATTGCCAAGACCCTGCTATGTACTCCAATGTGGGACTTGGCGTAGCATGGTTAATTAATCCGTAAGAAACAAATCACTATAAAATATGAACCCAAAAATTCTCAAATTCAAGCAAGAACTTAATCGCGTCTTTGACGATAACTTGCACACCAAACAATGGCATAACCTTGTGGACTATGCCATCATCGGTTTTATTGTTCTGTCCACCATTGAGGTCTTCCTTTCTACCTACGATATTATCGTAGAGCGATATGGTACATGGCTGACTGTCATTGACTATCTCACAACCGCTTTCTTTACTATAGAGGTGAGTTTGCGTATCTGGAATGCTGACCAGTTGAACCCAAAATACAAAGGCTTCTGGGGACGCGTGCGCTACTGTTTCTCTTTCTACGGATTGATCGATATCCTCTCTACCTATCCGTTCTATCTGCACTTCTTTATGCCTATCCCATATGTGGCACTCAAGGCATTGCGTATTGCCCGCTTGCTGCGTATCTTCCGCTATATGAAAGCGTTTAGCATCCTCTCGCGCGCTATACGAGCAAAAAAGAATGAGATGGTAGTGTCACTTCAATTCTTGACAATTGTCACCCTGATACTTTCTTTTGTCCTCTTCTTCGTAGAGCATGAGGCACAACCCGAGGTATATGACAACGGTTGGACCTCTGTAGTTTGGGCTTTTGCACAGTATATTGGCGACCCTGGTAACTTCGCAGACACCCCACCTATCACCTTTACAGGACGCATCATTGCCTGTATCATTGGTATATTAGGTATTGCTATCTTCGCCGTGCCTGCCGGATTGATTGGTTCCGCCTTCACCGAGGTGATGGAGAAGGATGAGAAGAAGGAGAAGATTGAAGGTTGGAAAGAGCGTCTGCACTTAGCATTTGAGCGCAAAGAGGATAGATTAACTAATTTTCAAATAGTACCTCGTTATTTATCTGTAACGGAAATACAAGCACGCTTAGGATTAAAAGAAGACGAAATATTTGAGGCAGTTTCCAATAGCGATGACTTTCGCTTTACTAATTTAGCATGTACTCGTCCTGCTGATGAGCATCCAGAAGATAAATTAGCAATCGAACATTTTACTGTTAATACATGTTATGGACAATGTATTGACCGTGGATCAAAAATAACTATTTACACACCTTCTAATATTGTTGATCCCATCATGGGATGGTGGGGATACTACTTGGCAAAGATTGGCGGATTCAATTATATAGGTCGTGAATTGGGCGAAACAAGACCATATGGTTCATTCTATATTTACGATAAGAGCAAAAATATAGAAGGAGGAGAAGAATGCTTGGCTGATATCAATCGTCTTGCCAATAGCGATGACCATTGGGTTATATCCGTTTTAGCTGCAAGTGGTGCCAATGAACCTACATTCCCTACACAATTCCACTTTACTTATGGTGCCAAAAAGGGAGACGAGACATATGATGACCCTAATATTACTTTAAATGACATTGCCACTTTTGAGCAGATATATCAAGTATTTAATAGTTTGTTATTAGAGAAATATCAATTTTCAGCTGACAAACAGCGCTATCACACCAATGCTTCTAAGTTGTTTTTTGCACGCCAATTGGAGCATAAACTCAATGCTATATCACTGCGTGTGGCATGGAGCGTGACTTGTTGGGATATGCGTGCTATCCGGATTGCACAGGACTTAGCGCAAATTATTAACCAACAAATCAATCATTGCGATAATCCGATAGTTCCTGAGCTCAAAAAGAAGGGTATTGGATATAATGCATAATCAAAATGCGTATTCTACTAACCGCCTTTGAGCCTTTTGGTGGGGCGGAGACAAATATCACACAATCCGTTCTTTCTCTGTTGCCTAATTCCATTGCAGATTGGGCAATAGAGAAAGTGTGTTTGCCTGTTAGTTTCAAGCGCGCACCTATCGTATTGCGAGAGGCAATAGCGACCTTCTCTCCTGATTTAGTCATTATGCTTGGGCAATGTCCTGCGGGCGAAAATATCCGTTTGGAGCGCTTTGCTATCAACATGATGGACAGCACAAAAGGCGATAATGATGGCTATATCCCCAACGAAGAAACCATTTACGTTCACCAACCACTTGCACTACAGACACCACTGCCAATCAAGGAGTTAGTGCGGTTTTGTACAGATAATGTACAGCCCGTACAAGTGTCTAATTCCGCAGGATTGTATGTCTGCAACCGTGTGTATTATGAAGCACTATATCTGCAACAACGGGCTATCTTTGTGCACATACCCAAAGACATGCCTGCCAGCATGCCTGCGAATACTCTTGTTATGATGCTTAAAGAGAAATTAGTGTAGCACGCAGTTCGTGCCAAGCCAAATGGGGGAAGAACTTAGCCATTTGCCATGCCTCAAAGAGCAATCGGCAGGCGGTATAACCCTTCTGCAACAAACGATTCTTCTTTGGTCGCTCCCAACCGAAGCGTTTCATGAGGCAACAATCTCCTTTTATAGGTCTTCCACCATGTCCGTCGCGTAGGAGCTGGCGAAGCAAACGATTAGCGCGATCTTGATAATCAGTGGTATATAGTGGAAACGCCTCTACAGGCAACTGCAACGCATTGACCAATATATGCCCGAAAGTCTGCCAAGCGGTTCGCATGTGCAGGGCTGTGAGAATCTGCTCTATCTCCTGCGTGAGCGTTTGCCATTCCTCTGGTGTGGATTGCTCGTGTGCCAATTTTAGACACAACGCCCAATCGCCCAATTGGCGGAAACCGACACCCGTACTCTCAAAATGGTGCCATGCGTGCATAAAGACATACAGCGCATTGTATGCCGCACTGGGGACGGGTACGGCATGACCGTATATGTCCAAAGTGGTGGAGCCGTCTAAATGTTTGTGGGTAAATGCCTGATATAGTGCATCGGCATTCTTGTCGTGAAACTCCATCGTTACGCGGTGGAGCTCCACCACGCGATCCAGATTCTCGTCAATCACCAATATATAGTGTATGCCTCCTTCTGTACCAGAATGCCAATGCGCATCAGGATAGGCGGCAGTTACAATCTCGGCAGCGCGTTCGTAGTCTTTCTCCCCTACATAAATGTCCACATCGCCAAAATCGCGGGTATCAGGGTCGGGATAGAGAGCCGATATGCTATAGCCCTTGATGAGTGTAGCGGAAATATCGTGCTGCGCAAGCAATTCAATCACGCTGATAGCCAACTGGTTGAGTCGTGCTTGGCGTTGCAGCACCATGAACATGGTAGGTGTGAGTTGTTTGTCGAAAGGGGTAGAGATGCGATGTGCCTTGAGCCATACGCTAAGGGCATGTAAGCACTTCTGACGTGCCGCCAAGTTCAGCACGCCTTTCCAATCCGTATCGGTGGGCATATTAACTTCAGTTCCCCAGAGCACGGATCTAAGTATCGAGAAAAATAGTTGTTCTTGATTCATGTCTTGTTGCTGAGCTCCGGATTTCGGCTTCCGGATTTCGGTCTCCGGTTTAACGGATAATGCCAATCTCCTTCCAGTCATCAATAGTGGCTTGGGCATCCTGACGGGCGATGTCTTCGGTGACATCATACTCATCCAGCAATAGCTGTGTGAGGGTATCCACATCAAACTCTTTGCCCTCCACGTTTTGCCACAGATAGGCTGCAGCCTCATTAAAGGTGATAAGGTTGTTGAAGTTGACGAGCTCTACGCTCTCGCCAATCAGTATATAATCACCGCCCAACTCACGTAGGCGAAATCCTTTCTTAGTCTTCATAGAATATATTTTGCAATTTGATGATTTTGCTATATACTTTGAGTATAAACCACTTGACACAAGTAGGCAAATGTCGCCAAATCCGTGCTTTAGTCAGGCGTTTGCGCTTGCCATTGCGTCCCTTTATGCGCACTACGCGACCGATGATATCCTCAAAGGTGCAAACCTCTTGTCCGCGGAGGTTGCCATCGCCACGCAGAATAATCTGCTCGCCCTTGATTTTATAAATTCGGTGAAGCACATACGTACCATTTGTTCTCGCTAAGACAATGATACCCACTTTGGGCTCGCGGCATGTTCTGAGAATCACTTTGTCACGTCCGCCTTCAATAAAGGGGCGCATACTCACGCCGCGGGGCGCAAACTCCACCATGTGACCTCCCTGGAGCAGTCGCTCAAACTCGGGGATTAATATATCGTTGCTTTTTTCCATAATCTTTATTTAACACCATTCCAGCATGTCTCTGCAGCATCGATATTGGGCAGACAATTCAGGTGATAGCATTTCACATGGGTAATAATATGCTTGATGCTATCGTATAGTTGGTCTGCCATTTGTCGGTCAATCTTCAGCCCAGACGCTGAAGACAAAATGTAGGCATATGCTTGTGGCAACGTCAGTGGTTGTAGTTCGTTGAATGGTGCTTGACTGAGTTTGATGATACCTCCGACGCGTGCGTGCGCGTCTATGTAGCAAGGTGTCTTCCCACTCCATGGCGAACCAAACACATAGACATCGCCATTGTCCATAACGCGTAGGATAGGGTTGTCGTCGTTCAGGAGCCACGCATCGGGAAAAGCCTGTAGCCATTGGCGCGCATGTGTGGACTTGCCTGTACCACTATGCCCCAAGAACAAGTAGCCCAATTCCTCGCTTTTAGCCTCGTTCTTCACTACCACTGCGGCGTGCATCTCCAGTGTCATGAGAGGTGCGGTGCGGAAGGCAAACATAAGCATTAGTGCGTTGTCGATGCAGAAACGCACATCCTGGTATTCGGTTGCTATGTGTAGCACTCCTTGTGTAAAATCTTTATCGCTCTGCAACTCGCAACAGATAGGTGATTGGGCTATCTGTGATACACGCATCAACCACCCCTTATCGCCAATAGCCAATTGCCCATCACCAATAACCTCTCTATACACCTCAATGCGGGGCATATCCTCCTCGGAATTATCGGTGAAGACATGTGTGTAGTGCGAACGTAGATCTTCGTGGAGCAATCCGTCTTGCTCTATGCGTAATGCGAAAATTGGTTCGCCCTGAGCCTCTACGCGAAATGGTTCGTAGTTGCTCATTCGTTCAAGGAGTGCCTTATCGGCACACTCCACAGCAAATAGGTGCTGCGCCACGCAATAGTAATATGTATTGAGACCTTGCTCCATAAAAATGAAATCTTTTGCAAAGGTACGAAAAAAAAGCGAAAGTACAAAAAAAAGTAAATCATTTCTTGCATATATGTATTTTTTTTACTAATTTTGCAGCGGATTACTAAATTAGGAGATTTTATGTACAAACGAATACTTTTAAAACTCTCAGGTGAGAGTCTCATGGGAAGCAAGGGTTACGGCATCGACGAGCAACGCCTTGCTGACTATGCGCTGCAAATACAGCAGATTGTCAAGATGGGTATAGAGATTGCTATCGTGATTGGTGGTGGAAACATTTTCCGCGGTCTGAGTGGCTCGCAAAAAGGTTTTGACCGTGTCAAAGGTGACCAAATGGGCATGCTGGCTACGGTCATTAACTCCTTGGCACTTTGCTCCGCATTGGAGGCTGTGGGACAGAAAGCACGCGTTATGACCAGTGTGCGCATGGAGCCAATAGGCGAACTCTACACCACCGACAAGGCCTTGCGCCTCATGTCCAAGGGTACAGTCGTGATTATCGCTGGCGGCACAGGCAATCCATACTTCACCACAGACACCGCTTCGGTACTCCGCGCCATAGAGCTCAAAGCTGATGTGATGATGAAGGGTACACGCGTGGATGGCATCTATACGGCTGACCCAGAGAAAGACCCTAATGCGACGAAGTTCACCCATATCACATACGATGAGGTACTGGAGATGAAACTCAAAGTCATGGACTTGACCGCTATCACCATGTGCCGCGAGAATAATATGCCAATCTACGTGTTTGACATGGACACTGTTGGCAACCTGGAGAAAGTAATGAATGGACAACAAATAGGAACACTTGTAAAACCCTGATAACCATGATTGAACCAAAACAAATTTTGAACGATGCAGAGGAACTGATGGAATCTGCTGTCATGTATCTTGATGATGCTTTAGCGCGTATCCGCGCAGGTAAAGCCAGTGCACGAATCTTGGATGTAGTCAAAGTAGAATACTATGGACAAATGTCATCCCTCTCAAATGTGGCTACTATCACTACCCCTGATGCGCGTACTATCCAAATCCAACCATGGGAGAAGAAGATGATTGCCGAAATTGAACGAGCTATCATTAACTCCAATGTTGGCTTGGCACCCAGCAACAATGGTGAGAGCATTCGCCTTTCTATTCCTCCATTGACCGAGGAGCGCCGTAAGGAACTGGCTAAGCAATGTAAGGGCGAGGCTGAGAATGCCAAGGTGAGCATTCGTAATGCTCGTCGAGATGCTATTGATACCCTCAAAAAGCAAGTCAAAGAGGGTCTGCCAGAGGATGCAGAGAAAGATGCGGAGAGCGATGCACAAAAGCTGCACGACAAGTACGTGAAGCAAGTGGACGAGATCTACGCTAAGAAAGAGAAAGAGATTATGACCGTGTAAGTTTAGGCGATAAGGCAATGAGGCGATTAGGCGAGAGACGCAAAATAGCGGCAGAGCCGCATATCCCCAGCCTTTAGCCTTTGACCTTTAGCCTTTAACCTCGATTTATTGCGTCTGCGATCACTCATACTGACAATAGCATGGACATTGCTCATACCAATGTCTCATGCTATTTGTTTAGATAGTTTGTTGAATTTGCCTGCGATGGGTATTCCCGTGGTCAATTACTCGCCCGAGTCCACATGGGAGTTTGGCGCCGCGGCACAGGGCTACTTCCGTTTGCCGAACCAAGAACGCAGTTCAATCGTGCAACTCGATGGCACCTATTCGCTCAAGCACCAGTGGTATATTAACGCCCAAGGAAACTTGTATTTTAAGACGAAAGGCAAAGAGCACCCCAAAACGCAACATGCGTTTTCGGGAACCCCGATGAGGCGAGAGGCGAGAGAGTGGCAACTGCAATTCCGAGCAGGCTATAGCGACCGACCTGCTACCTATTACGGTCTATATGGCGAGGGTGATGTCGCTAATGAAGGTAATACGGGGGTAGGTATGCTGCGGCGGGCAACCCCGTATCAGCTGCAACGCGGTTACCTGCACCTCCAAGCACCCATTTATGTGGGGCAGCATACAGCTGTAGGACCTATGGCGGATATGCTCATTGCGCGGTTTGCCATACAGGATATATACACGACCGTCAAGCCTTTGGCGCAAGTGGCACTGGGCGCCGTGGTACTGTATGACACACGCGACAATGTCTTCTATCCCAGTCATGGACTCTTTGCTAAACTCACTGCCGCTGCGGCATGGACGAGTGAGGTTATTGTTCCTGAGGGGCAAACGGCGGCCGTCAATGGCTTGCTGACCGCTGATCTAAGACAGTATATCCCCCTGCCGCACAATATGGTGCTGGCATGGCAGTTCAAGACACAATGGCTCTTGTCGAAATATGCGAACTCCCACCTCACGCTCTATCCCTTACTTCCCCGACTGGGCGGACAAGATGGACTCAGAGGAATCAATAGCGATATGTTTCGCGATGATATAATGTGGCAGATGCAAGCCGAATGGCGCATACCGATATGGAGTATCTTTCGAGCAGCGATGTTTGCAGGGATAGGCGATGTGTATGACTATCATTATTGGCATTGGGCAACACCCAAAGTGGGATATGGAGTAGGTCTGCGTGTTGCCATTAATAAGGCGAAAGTGAATATCCGTTTTGACGTAGCGCGCAGCAATGTAGATTCGCGTTGGAACCATATCAATGCTTATAGTTTTTACTTAACAGCCACAGAGGCATTTTAACCACCCTACACAACCCTACACAACCCTATACAACCCCTATGCGAGGATTAGTTATCAAATCAACGGGCACAAGTTATGGCGTGCATTTTGAAGACGGAACAACGGCGGATTGCCATGTGAAGGGCAATTTTCGTATTCGTGGTATTCGTTCCACCAATCCTATTGCGATAGGTGATTATGTCGAGGTGACGGCCTTGGACGATGGTACGCATTGGATTACGGAACTTTATGACCGCAAGAACTATATCGTTCGCCGCTCGACCAATCTCAGTTATGCGTCGCATATCTTGGCTGCCAACGTGGATATGGCGGCATTGATTGTCACGCTTCGCCACCCCGAAACTTCTACTACCTTCATAGACCGCTTCTTGGCTACTTGCGAGGCATATCGTGTGCCTGCATGCTTGATTTTTAACAAGGTGGACCTACTCAATGAGGATGAGCAACACGAACTATCCGCCCTGCGCCAATTATACGAATCGCTGGGCTATCCCACATACGCTATTTCTGCATTATCTCTTACCTCCTCGCCTAATAGCACTATCGCCTCTATCTTTGATGGCAAAGTGACTCTGCTCTCTGGCAATTCGGGTGTGGGTAAATCCACATTGCTCAATGCTATTTTGGGTAAGGATATTGCCCGCACGGGGGCTATATCTTCAGCCCACCATAAGGGTATGCATACCACCACTTTCTCCGAGATGTACCCCCTTAACAATCCTACACAATCCTACACAACCCCACACAACCCTACACCAAACTCTTGGATCATAGACACTCCGGGTATCAAGGGCTTCGGCATGCTGGATATGGAGCGACAAGAGATGGGGCACTATTTCCGTGAGATATTTGCTATTAGTCAAGAATGTCGCTATTCGGACTGTGTGCACATGAACGAACCTGGTTGTGCTGTTAATCAGGCAGTGGTAGAGGGCAGAATAGCCCTTTCTCGCTATGAGAGTTACCTGTCTATGCTGGATGATATAGCCGAAAATAAATACCGATAACAAACCCTAAAACACTCAACACATGAAAACCATGAAATATCTTTTGACCTCCTTATGCATACTGCTGGGGTGGCTCTTGTCGCTAAATATGTTTGCGCAGGGACACCATTCGTTTCCATTGACAGATTCTACACGCCAGTATGTGCGTTTGCTCTTTGCTGGTGATGCTATGCAACACTCTGTGCAATTCAAGTGGGCATGGGATGCTAAGAAACGTCAATATGACTATGAACCTAACTTCCGCTACCTGCGTCCTTATTTGGCAGATGCAGATGTGAGTGTGGTGAATTTCGAGACAACCTTGTCGGGCAAACCCTATCGCGGTTATCCTAAGTTTCGTACCCCCGATGCGTTTCTCTATGCTTTAGTGGATGCTGGGTTTCAGATTTTTGCCTTAGCGAACAATCATATCTTGGATGGCGATAAGAAAGGTATGCTGCGTACGCTGAAGAAACTCTCGCCTTATCCCAATATGGGTGCGTACCGCGATACCACGGAGCGTCGCGAGCAGTATCCGCTGATTCTCCATGTGGATGATATGAAGATAGCCCTCTTCAATACGACCTACGGCACCAATGGACTGGTGCCTGTATGGCCTACCTGTGTGAATTACATAGAGACCGAACAGTTGGAGATAGATTTGGCTAATAGCCTGAAGGATACCACTATAGATATGCGTATCATGTATATCCATTGGGGCACGGAGTATCAGCTGCAGCACAATGCCTTCCAACAAGGGGTAGGGCAGTGGCTGGCAGATTTGGGTATTGACTTGATTATTGGTGGACACCCACACGTGGTGCAAGATCATGGTGTATTGACGGCTGCGGACGGACGCCAAGTACCCGTAGTGTATGCTTTAGGCAATTTGGTGAGCAATCAGCGTTGGGAAGACTCCAACGGTGGTATCATGACTACGGTGGACATTGACCGCGAGACGCACAAGATAGTGGCGATAGACTTTATCCCTGTGTACGTGCACAAGGGCTCTCTGATGAATGAACGTCGCAATTATTATTGTATTCCGACTGAAGATTATCTGCGTGGCGACCTGCCTTTTACGCTGCCGAACGATAGTTTGGAGCAAGACTTGCGCCTCTTCCACCACAATACGGTTAAGCGTCTTTCATTACCTCAGTCATTTTCTCTTCCCAATCCGTGAGTTGATTGTGGCAATAGGTGAGGAGCTCTTTGGCCTCCTTGGCGCGAGCTTGGTACATATCCATGCTCAGCGCCTCTGATTGTTCCAACTCGTGGACAATCTCCTCAATTCGTTTTATGGCTTCGTCGTAATTCATAATCTTTACCTTTCCTTTACACTCTACACCCTACTTTCCCTTGCCGTCGAGTATGACACCAATCGTGTGGAATAGTATTTTCATATCCAATTGCAGGGACATGTTCTCCACATAGACTATGTCGTAGTTGAGGCGTTGTACCATTTTTTCAATGGTATCCGTATAACCCACCTTAACGGGACCCCAACTGGTCAGACCTGGGCGAATCTTGTACAGAAGGCAATAGTATGGGGCTTGTTGTTCTATTTGCTCAATAAAGTACCTGCGTTCGGGTCGTGGACCTACAACCGACATTTCGCCTTTCAGTACATTCCACATTTGTGGCAACTCGTCCAAACGGTATTTGCGCAAGAAAGCGCCCAATGGGGTAATACGCGAATCGTTGTCTGCACTCAGCATGGGTGTTGTGGACTCTGCGTCACAGCGCATAGTTCGGAACTTCAATATCTGAAATGGAACACCGTGCAGACCGATTCGCTCTTGCTTGTAAATGGCAGGACCTTTTGAACTGCACCACACCAATACATATAATAGGATGTACAATGGTGACAATAGCAAAAGGGAACTCAGTGCAACCACCACGTCAAATGCTCGTTTGATACACAATTGGCTATCGCTCATTTTGTGTTCCGTAATGCGTACCAATGGCATATCCTCCACTTCCTTGATACTGGCTGCGCCAGTCAGCATGTCGTACAAACGAGGCTGAATGGCAATCTCTACACCGTATGGATATAGCTGATTGATAATGGTATAAATATCTTTTTCGTTGGCTGTGGATGAGAGGTCAATGACTACTTCGTCGTATGCTTGCAGTTGGTGGCTGTTCTTAAATTCATTTATTTGTTTTGCTGAATGTAGGGTGTAGCGCCTTGGCGTTTTGCTCAAATGTCGTTTTGAGAAGGTCGTGAAGAGTAGTCGTGGTATATAGCTCAATACGAACTGCAACACGATGAGCACCATAAGCGACGTGAAGTAGTTTCGATAACTCGTTACTGGGTCATCGATGATAAAGATAAAGAATGCACCAAAAGCAATGAACAGCGCAGAGATAAGGGTTGCTCGAAATTCTTTGGCGTAATTTTTTCGGATAGGACGGATGTAATATCCTGACAAATAGTATATGATTAAGCACCCCAATGGGTATAATACCAACGGACGATAGAAGTCGAACATAGGTATCAGTATGGTATCTACACTAAATACTTTACCTTCGTGTACCATCCATCGGAATCCCAAGAATGCTACCCACACCAATAGTGAAGACACTATATCTATTAGGATATAGGCTAATTGCTGTTTGCGGTATTGAGAGAGGCATCTCATGAGCGAATGATGGTTATGCGTTCTTTTTCATCAATCTTGATGATTGATGATGGTTGATGAATAGTATTGTCATTTCTGCGGAACGCGCACACATAATCTACTGCTTGCAACAGTTCGGGACTAATCTCGCTGAAAATCTTTGCAGCAAGTTCCCCACTGATATTTGCCGAAGTGGAGACGATTGGACGGCGCAATTGTTCGCAAAGGGCTTTGCTGAATGGTTCAGATGTGATACGAATACCTACGCTGCCATCCTCTGCCAGCAGGTTAGGCGCCAAATTGCGTGCGTGAGGGTAGATGATTGTCATGGGGCGTTGTCCTTCATTTGCTTCCAACAGCATCCATGCCGTCTCAGGTACTTTGTCCATGTATCCCTGCAGTTTGCCTGCTCCGTCCAGTAGCACCAGCATGGCCTTGCTATCCACACGCCTTTTTATTTCGTACACGCGCGCGACCGCCTGCGCGTTAGTGGCATCGCAACCTATCCCCCAAACCGTATCTGTGGGATACAATATCACGCCGCCTTCACGAAGAACACGGAGTGCATTCTGCAAATCTTCTCTTTCGTAACGATTTTCCATTGCGACTGCAAAGGTACAACAAAAAACGCACATGCGCAAAAAAAAACGGCAGAAAGTTGACTTTCTATGCCGTTTTTTTGCACATGGGCTGCATAATGCGACCGTACCTTCGAGGGTAGGGTGTCCTCGAAGGTACAACTGGTCGTTTTATGCGAGGACAAAGTCCGCATGCAAATACTTAAAAAAAAGAAGGATTGTCATCCCGACAACCCAATCTTTACTTAACCTTAAATCTAATACCATGAAAAACACGGTGCAAAGGTACTGCTTTTTTTCATACCCACCAAATATTTTGATAAAAAAATATGTTTTACAACATGTTTTTCGTGATTTTGTAATATGCAAGTTGCAAAATAGCACTAAAATGTGAAAAAATTTGCCTATTTCAAAAAATAGCAGTAATTTTGTACCCGAAAAAGTAGGGCATTTTTACGGCTTATCCGATAGCCGATAACCAATACCCAATAACCGAAAATAAAAATAACAACAAAATAACCTTTTTAATTAAACAATGAAACAATTAGATTTGACCCAGTACGGCATCGTAGGTACAACCGAGATCGTACACAATCCTTCTTACGAAGTACTTTTCGCAGAAGAGACAAAAGCAGAATTAACTGGCTTTGACAAGGGCCAAGAGACTGAGCTTGGCGCAGTTAACGTGATGACTGGTGTTTATACTGGTCGTTCTCCTAAGGACAAATTCATCGTTGATGATGCTCAAAGTCATGACAATGTTTGGTGGACAAGCGAGGACTACAAGAACGACAACAAACCTATGTCTGAGGCTACTTGGGCTGTGGTTAAAGACATTGCTATCAAGGAGCTTTCTAACAAGCGCCTCTTCGTGGTTGATGCTTTCTGCGGTACCAACCCTGATACTCGTATTGCTGTTCGCTTCATCGTGGAGGTAGCATGGCAAGCTCACTTCGTAACCAATATGTTTATCCAACCATCTGCTGAGGAGTTGGAGAACTTCGAACCTAACTTCGTGATTTACAACGCTTCTAAGGCAAAAGTTGAGAACTACAAAGAGCTCGGCTTGAACTCTGAGACTTGCGTAGCGTTCAACACTACCAGCCGCGAGCAAGTGATCCTCAACACCTGGTACGGTGGTGAGATGAAGAAGGGTATGTTCTCTATGATGAACTACTTCTTGCCTTTGCAAGGTATCGCATCAATGCACTGCTCTGCTAACACCGACATGAACGGTGAGAACACCGCAGTATTCTTCGGTCTCTCTGGTACAGGTAAGACCACTCTTTCTACCGATCCTAAGCGTCTCCTCATTGGTGATGATGAGCACGGATGGGACGACAACGGTGTGTTCAACTTCGAGGGCGGTTGCTATGCCAAGGTCATCAATCTGGATAAGGACTCCGAGCCCGATATCTACAACGCCATCAAGCGCAATGCGTTGCTGGAGAATGTCACCGTTGACGAGAACGGCAAGTGTGACTTTGCAGACGGCTCTGTGACCGAGAACACCCGCGTCTCCTACCCCATCGACCACATCGAGAAGATTGTTCGCCCCGTGTCCGCAGGTCCCGATGCCAAGAATGTCATCTTCCTCTCTGCTGACGCATTCGGCGTTCTGCCC
>JAZNMH010000023.1:0-45095 GCA_045579505.1 Paludibacteraceae bacterium | reverse complement strand
ACTGGACTGTTGATCAAAACCAAACTGAAGATATGACCTTCACTGAGAGCACTTGCATCGAAATCACCTACAATGAAGGTGCTAAGGCAACCTACACCGTAGTTGATTGCGAAGGTGGTACACCTGTTGACCCAACTCCAGGTGAAGTTACTTACGCATTGATGGGTGTTGGTGGCGACTGGACTACTGGTATCGCTTTGACACGCAACGAAAGCGCACTTGAGGAAGAGTATGTACTCTTGAACCAACCTATCGCTGAGGGTGACTCTGTTAAGGTTGCTACTTTGACTGATGGCGTAGCTACTGCATGGTGCGGTAACGTAGATGAAGCTACTGCTGTTTCTTACACTATAGAAGGAGAATACAGTAACATTGTCTTGGCTCCTGGTACATATGACTTCTACTATAAGGTTGCTACCGACAATATCTATATCGCTGCTTCTACAGCTACTGGCGTAGATAACATCAATGTAGAGAAGAAAGCTGTTAAGGTTATCCGCGATGGTCAAATGTTCATCATCCGTGACAACGTAGTTTACAGCGTTCTCGGACAAGTTGTGAAGTAATCGTTCACATATAATACAAAAAAACCGTCTAACATTTTGTTAGGCGGTTTTCTTTTTAATAACTGCTATCAGTTTATTATTCTGCCTTTGGGCACTCAGCTTTTTTCTCGCAGCAAGCGTCAGTCTTTGGGCACTCTGCTTTCTGGCAGCAAGAATCTGGTTTTTGGCACTCTGCCTTTGCACACTCAGCCTTTGGGCACTCTGCCTTCTTTTCGCAGCACTCAGTTGCAGGTTTGTCACAACATTGATCCTTTTGGCAAGTAGCTTTCTTGCAGCAGCCCATAGCCATTACTGCTACAGCAGCGATAAGCAAAATCTTTTTCATAACTCTTAAAATTTTAAAAATTAAGTTAATTGTTTTCTTTTGTTTTTAACATATCTATCAAAAACTATGCAAAAATAAAGTATTTTTTGCATATAAGCAAAAAAAATCGTATCTTTGCAGCAAAATTACTGATTTTTTATAAAAAACATACACTTATGGCTAAGATTTCATTTAAATTTGGAATTGTATTACTCCACTGTGCCCTTGCAGCGATAGTGTCTGTCATTGCCATTTTTATTGTCATTTTAGGACTGCGCAATTACACCCAACACGGAGTTGAGATACTTGTTCCTGATATCACCCAGTTATATGTAGAGGAAGCCAAGATCATCTTGGAATCCGAAGGCCTGCACATAGATGTCATTGACTCCACCTACTCCAACAAAGTTCCTTTAGGCACCATCGTGGAACAAAATCCCAAAGCCAATTCGCATGTAAAACATGGACGCACTATCTATGTTATCAAGAACGCCAACTTCCGCAAACCTGTCATCCTTCCCGAGCTGCGCGATGTCAGTTTGCGTCAAGCACAGGCATCCATCTTTGCTTTGGGGCTGGTGATTGATAGTATCATATACGAACCTTCTGCCTACCGCGACCTGATTCTTGATATTCGCAAAGATAGCATACCCCTATTAGCAGGTACGGTATTGGAGGTCGGCACTCCCATTGACCTCATTGTCGGTCAAGGTCAAGGTACCAACAACATAGAGATTCCCAATATACTGGGCAAGACACTTGAGGAGGCACGCTCATGGCTTATGGCACATGCTTTGACCGTGGGCATCGTAACCTACGATATTCCCCCTACCGAAGAAAACAAAGCACAATACATCGTCTATTCCCAAGCCCCCGAAAGTGGCACGATTGTTGTGGAGGGTAGTAGTGTCAATCTGAAACTATCCATGGATATCGAAAAGACCGTAACGGCTGATAATGAGCAAGATGAGGAGGAGTTTTTCTAATTGACTATTAGACTACTTACAATGTACAATTTAGATACAGACTTAGATATAGAGCATCAAGAGGTATGGGAACGCTGGCGATGCGAGGTGGACAAAGGTCAGACACCGCAGCGCGTGGATAAGTACTTGGCAGAGCACATGACAGGTACTTCGCGCAATCGTATCCAGAACGCAGCAGATGCAGGCAACATTTGGGTCAATGGCAAACCTGTCAGTAGTAACTACAAGGTTAAACCCTTCGACATCATCCAAGTGCTGCTTGACCACGAGCCACACGACTACACCATTCATCCCGAAGAGATTCCATTAGAGGTTATCTACGAGGACGATGATGTGCTGGTCATCAACAAACCCGCAGGTATGGTGGTGCATCCTGGACACGGCAACTACGAACATACCTTGCTCAACGCCCTGGCATGGCACTTCCGCGATAAGTTGGACATCAACGATCCGAATATCGGACTCGTACACCGCATTGACAAGGACACCAGCGGACTACTGCTCATCGCCAAGACCCCAGAGGCCAAGACACACCTCGGCAAGCAGTTCTTTGACCACACCACCGAACGCACCTACAATGCCCTCGTATGGGGCACCTTCACCGAAGAGAGTGGTACGATAGAAGGCGCTCTCGCACGCGACAACCGCGATAGAACGATATACCGTATCTGGGATTTAGAGGAGAATCCCAACGCCAAAGAGGCCATTACCCATTGGCGCGTACTGGAGCGTTTTCCGTATGTAACACTGGTGGAATGTCGATTAGAAACAGGGCGCACGCACCAGATACGTGTACACATGAGGAGTATTGGACATCCCTTGTTTGCCGATGAGAAATATGGCGGCATGGAGGTGCTCAAAGGTCTGCGTACACAGAAATACAAACAGTATATCCACAACTGCTTTGCCCTCTGTCCGCGACAAGTCTTGCACGCCAAGACATTGGGCTTTACCCACCCCCGAACGGGAGAAAGAATGCACTTTGATAGCCCCTGGGCTGAAGATATGTTAAACCTAATCAACAAATGGAGAAACTATGAACCGAATACTTTGGGCGGACGATGAGATTCATCTGCTGAAACCCTACATTATTTATCTACAAGAGAAAGGGTACCATGTTACCCCAGTCAACAACGGACAAGATGCTATTGATGCTTGTCGCGAACAGCAATTCGATATTGTTTTCTTGGATGAGAACATGCCTGGTCTATCGGGTTTAGAGGCATTGCAAGAGATCAAAACGCTCTGCCCCACCCTGCCAGTAGTGATGATTACCAAATCCGAAGAAGAGCATATCATGGAGCAGGCTATTGGTCAAAAGATTGCCGACTATCTCATCAAACCCGTCAATCCGAGCCAGATACTGCTGTGCCTCAAGAAGCACATCCACCAACGCGAGATTGTGGAGGAACACACCAACACCACCTATCGCCAAGAGTTCTCCGACATCACCTATATGATTGATACCGCCAACACCATTGATGAGTGGATGGCGATTGAGCGCACCCTTACACGTTGGGAATTGGAGTTGGAGAATGTGGATTCCGCTATGCACGAGATGCTCCATATGCAACGCGAGCAGGCCAACAAGGCATTTGCCAAGTTCATCGCCAAGAACTATGATGGTTGGTGGACTAACCCTGCCACCCGCCCAACCATGTCGCAAGACGTGATGAAGAAATTTGTCTTCCCACTGGTGGACAATGGCGAAAAGGTGTTCTTCGTGGTGATTGACAACTTCCGCTACGACCAATGGAAAGCCATCCAACCCCTTCTGTCTGAGTGGTTTACCATTAAGGAAGAACAGATGTACACCTCTATCCTTCCTACCGCCACACAGTACGCGCGCAACGCTATTTTTGCGGGACTCAGTCCGTTGCAGATACAAGAGATGTACCCCCATTTGTGGATTGATGAGGACGAGGAGGAAAGCAAGAACAACAATGAGAAAGACCTCATCCAGACCCAACTTGACCGCTTCCGCAAACGCTATGGCTATAGCTATTTCAAGGTGAACGAGAGCGATTTCTGCGAACGTATCACCAAGCAGTTCAAGGGATTACAGACACCGCTGAATGTGGTGGTACTCAATTTCATAGATATGCTATCCCACTCCCGCACCGAGAGCAAGATGATGCGCGAGCTCGCCAATGATGAGGCAGCCTACCGCAGTCTCACACTCAGTTGGCTACGCCATTCGCCTACTGCCGAGATGTTCCGCCGTATCGCTGCGTTGGGCTACAAAGTGGTGCTGACCACCGACCACGGCACGACGCGCGTTACGAATGCCGTGCAGATTATTGGCGATAAGAACACCAACACCAACCTGCGCTACAAAGTGGGCAAAGCACTCAACTGCCAATCCAAGAACTGCTTCGAGATTACCCGCCCCAAGCAAGTAGGACTGCCTTGCCCCAATGTCAGCAGCAGCTATGTGTTCTGTACCAGCGATGATTTCTTTGCGTACCCTAACAATTTCAACCACTACGCACAGTTCTATCGCGACACCTTCCAGCACGGAGGAATATCCTTGGAGGAGATGCTCGTGCCAATCGTAACACTTGAACCTAAATAAGTATGCGAACACTTTGGCGAACGATAAAAATAGCGATACTGCTCCTTCTGATTGGAGTAGTATCGCTGTTTGTTTCTCACCAATGGAGGCAACCGCAGCAGGATTTCTCGCATACGCTGAAGGTGCTGACCTACAACACCCACGCGCTCTGCATGGGCGACAAGCAGCAAGCCAAACAGATGCTTGCCTACCTCAACGAGCAGGATGCGGATATTATCTGCCTGCAAGAGGTCAGGGTGTATAAAGACGCGCAACGTATGACCCTGCACCAATTGCGCCAGGCCATGAGCCAATACCCTTATACCTACTACGATTTCAAGCGATACAACAGCCGTCGGCAGTTTGGGAATGTGGTGTTCTCACGTTATCCCCTCATCAACAAACAGACTATCTCCTACGAGTCGCAGAATAATATCAGTAGCCAATGCGATGTGGTGGTAAAGGAAGATACTATTCGCCTTATAGTGAATCACTTAGAGAGTTTTCGCCTCATGAAAGAGGACTTGCAGTTAGACTCTCTGACTGTCAGCCACTTCAAGCAGAGTAGCCTGAATCAGAAGCTTCACTCAGCCAGTGAGCTGCGCCAAGAGCAAGCCAAAGCAGTGAAAGCGGCGATTAACGCCTCGCCCTATCCTGTGTTGGCGGTGGGTGACTTCAATTCCATTCCGCTGTCGTATGTGTATGGCAAAATTCGTTGGGGCATGCGTGATTGCTTTTTAGAGGGCAGTTTTGGTAGGTTGGGCAACACCTATAAGAAAGGTCCTCTGGGTATTCGCATTGATTATATCCTCTGTTCCCGCAACCTAACCCCTATAAAATGCGAGGTGGACAGAGTCTCCTACTCCGACCACTTCCCCGTCTGTGCTACCATTGGGTGGTAATACCCCCACTTTCCCCGCACACACCACACAATAACCATACTATAACCACACAATTCGTGGCGGATATAGAGCCCCTCTTCCTCCCATTTATCGGGTGGATAAGCGGTGGATAAGCGGTGGATAAGCGGTGGATACAATATTATTAACTCATAAAAACTCACCCTGCAAATCCAATGACTTGCAGGGTGAAAATGTATCTAAATAATAACTATGACTTTTTTATTTTGTAGACAATGTCGTAAATTCTATTTGTTCACTATAGCTCGTTCCATTGCTATTGGTTGCGTATGCACGCACATAATAGGTCGTTCCTGCTTCAAGATCGGTTAAGTCAAATGCATTTCCTGCTTTTCCATAACAATAATAACATGTTGCTATATCATCCATTATTGTAGGATTTTCCGAAGTGCTATAACATACACCATAGTTAGTTATATACGAACCTCCATCATCTGTTATCATCAAATGAATTGTGGCTGAGTTTGAAGTTGTGTTACGAGCTTCAACATCTCTAAAATTTGGTAAATTAGATTTGGGCATTGGTGACCATACAGGGCGCACTGATAGTCCGACTTCGCGTCCATGACCACCACCTCCTCCTGAGTACGTAAAATAAATACTATTCCCATAATCTGAATAGTTGCCGAGTGAACTTGACCAATAGTATGCAGCATTAATATCAGTGCCAGCATCTCCTTTATAACCAGCAAATGGCAATGATATGGAATTTCCATTTATACGACTTACAGCAAATGATTCATATATATCACAATTCTCACGCAATTCTTGCCATTCTTCTTCTGTAGGCATACGCCAATTACCACCCCAATTTACATGGGCAGCATCATCAGCAGGCTCAAGGCGAGTCTTATAATCAACA
Source organism: Paludibacteraceae bacterium (assembly GCA_045579505.1). Lineage (GTDB taxonomy): Bacteria > Bacteroidota > Bacteroidia > Bacteroidales > Paludibacteraceae > Colicola. The sequence continues at coordinate 38,903 of JAZNMH010000023.1, read as the reverse complement.
AAACCACCACTGGAGCCCACTGGGATAGTGTACTTTGTTAAACTTTTTTTATCTCCCTCGCACCATTTGTAGGTACTCCAATCGTAGGTTTCTTTTGGCTCTGTTTCACCCCAAGCGAAGTAGTCACCTGCCTCGTATGGACTATTAGCTCCCACATTGCAAGTTGCCCACAACAATCCACTTGGCAAACCCAAATCTACGTACTCGTGACCATCATTTGGTACACTGGGAGAAGGGGTATTACCTTGAGTTCCTACCACCTCTATTGTTACTGTACCATGTTCTTGGTTAGCAGACTCAATAGTGATAGTATAAGTTATTACCTCAAATATTGCCTCAAGTTCGATGTCGTCCGTAATGGTGATTTCACGTGTGGCATTCGTATCGCCATCCGACCACTGCTTGAATTGATAACACTCAAGCGGCGTAGCAGAGACATTTACCACACTACCATATTCATACGAACCTGCTCCAGTTACTACGCCATTCTCTCCCGATAATGTAAGTGTATAACTATTTACCGATGAAGTGTAAGTAGCAGTATAGGTTGCGTTAGCTGTTACTGTAGCAATTGCTGGGCTCCAACCTGCAAAAGTATAGGTATATTGAGCAGAAGCAGGTTTGGTAGGCGTTGCCCCATTATAAACAGGCATTGTACCATAAGCAAACAAACTCTTTTGCAGCTCTGTACCATCTTCATTTACAAAGATAATTGTGTACTCATTGGGAGCAAATGAAGCAGTATAACTTGCACTTGCTTTTACCTCTATCTGTCGAGGATTATCGGTGTTGCCATCTTGCCACTGTGTAAAATGATATCCAGTAACAGGAGTAGCGGTGATTGATACTGTATTACCACAATCGGTGGTAAACGCATTGCCATAAGCGCTGCTAAAGAGGCAAAGCGAAAGGATAATAGAAAAAATCTTTTTCATATTGATTAGTGTTAAATGTTGAATAATTTTATTTTTCGTTTACCAATACACCCATTATGGAATATGTTTTATCTCCATAGATAATGTATATATGGTCGTTAATCATAACCTTTTGAACGGTTTCTTTTTCTTCAAGAGGTATCAGTGGAGTATTGGTTGGTTCTTCAGCAACAAAGACAGCATAAAGTGTTAAGTCTGAATCTGCAACGATACTGCGTGGATTAGTCACATCGCCATCACTCCATTGCACAAAACGATAGCCCGATTTCGCTGTCGCAGTAATCAAAATCTCTGTACCACACGCCACCTCCCATGGTGGGGGTTGATTTTGTGCATTAAGCGGAAAGCCCCATATGCACACTACGAAACTAAAAATAAAAAAGAATAACTTTTTCATCATGCTTACTATTTGTGGGAAGTTGGCTCCAAACGACCCGTTGGTATAAATACACAAAAAGCGTGGAACCTTACCTTTGCTTATTCTCTAACTCGAGGTTCCTGCAAGACCCTACCAACAAGAATAAGCAAGCAACGCCCACGCCGAATATGAAAAGCCACCAAACAGAGCAGTCCACGCGTGGACGCTCTGCGGCGGGATAATCCATATCCCAAAGGGCGTTTACTGCCTTCTTGTTTTGGGCTGGTGAAATTTTGCAGGATTTCGAGCTACCAAAACAAGCGCTAATAAACGCTTTTTATAATATGTCTGCAAACTTTCGTTTGCGACTGCAAAGATAGTGAATTATTTTGGATTGAGCAAGAATGGGGCAAATAAAAATGCTTTTTTGTGGGTTTTAATGTTGATTTAGGTTTAATCAAGTTTCAGGCAATCGCCAGTCATGTGCCAGGAATTGTGCGTGAATAGTGCGTGTATTGTGCGTAAGATACAAGAGAAATGCAATGTTTATGATAAAATAAAAATCGCCACTCATGCATAGAAAACACAAATGGCGATTAAGATTATAGCAGTTCGAATAAAAATCACAACGGTTCGTGGTAGTGGTAGTCGCGGTAGTTGGTGTCCTTATCGCGATTAATGCGCGGATGGCGAGGAGGGAACCAGTCTTCCCACTTATCCCTAATCCAACGCTTTAGATTCTCCCACCAACGGCGGAGTGTGCCATCGTTCCATGGTGTAGAATCGAAACCATCATACCCGCGATAACGCCACCACAGTATCAGCAACCAACCGAAAATCATACCACCCAAGTGCGCGAAATGCGCCACATTGTCGCCCGCAGAAGGTGCCAAGCCCGTAAACAACTCTATCAACGCATATATTATAACTAATGTACGCGCGCGTATAGGAATAGGAATAAACATAATATACATTCGCACATCAGGGAACAACCAACCAAATGCCAACAATATACCAAACACCGCACCACTGGCACCAATAGTTACTACCCTATTAGCCAACGCAGCAGCTATCATAGGATCTACAGTACTGAGAACAGGTTGCAGTTGCAATGCCCAAACAACCTCCTGAATAACGCCCGCACCAATGCCCGTAACAAGGTAATAAATCAAAAAACGCTTACTACCCCAACGCTCCTCAATGGCAGGGGCAAACATAAACACCGCAAACATATTGAAGAATATGTGCGAGAAATTGGCATGCATAAACATATACGTAATCGGCTGCCAAAGATGGAAATCAGATGCAGTCAGATAGTGCAAGCCAAAAATATGCGAAAAATCGATGCCATATCTACCAAAAACATAATCTGCAAAAAAACAGATGATGTTAATCATTAGTAGATTCTTTGTGATAGGTGGTAAGTTTCTATACATTGTCAATTAGTCATTAATTCTGTGCAAAAGTAGTAAAAAAACACGAAAATTCAAACAAAAACCGTGCTACATCACATAAAAATGCAAAAAATGGCAGAAAAATGACATTTTTTCAGTCAAAATGTTTGTAGAATTAGAAAATTGTTGTAACTTTGCATGCAATTCGTTGGAAAGTCCAATGTGATATACTTAATGTTTAATTATTTAATCTTATTTTCGTATGAATAAAGCAGATTTGGTAGCTGCTATTGCAGCTGAGGCTGGTTTGACAAAAGTACAAGCACAAGGTACTCTTGAGGCAACTGTAAATGCAATCGCTGGTGCACTCAAAAAGGGTGAGAGCGTACAATTGGTAGGTTTCGGTACTTTCTCTGTAGTTGAGAAAGCTGCTCGCCAAGGCGTTAACCCTGCTACTGGTGCTAAGATTGAGATTGCTGCTAAGAAAGTGGCTAAGTTCAAAGCAGGTAAAGGTTTGGCACTCTAATTGGTGCATACCCATACAACGAGTTGCTCTTTGGGGCAACTCGTTTTGTGTCCGACTTTACCCTTATCCCCTAAAACTATTAAAACATTTTCAACTATGTTGAACATCATACTCTGTGGTGCTCCCGGTAGTGGAAAAGGCACACAATCTGACCTTATCGTAGAGAAATACGGTTTGCAACACCTATCAACAGGCGATGCGCTTCGTGCTGAAATCAGATCAGGTAGCGAACTCGGCAAAGAAATTGGCGAGTTGATTGCCAAAGGCAACTTGGTGCCAGACCATAAAATGATTCACCTCATTGCCCGCTATTTGGACAACCTGCCCGAAGATTGCAAGGGCGTCATCTTTGACGGTTATCCTCGCACTGTGGCCCAAGCAGAAGCATTGGAACTGCTGCTCGAACGTCGCCAAATGAAGGCGGTACTGCTTGACCTCTTCGTAGAAGAAGACGAGGTTATCAAACGCCTCCTCAATCGTGGCAAGACCAGCGGTCGTGCTGATGACAATTACGAAACAATCAAAAAACGTCTGCAAGTATATCAGTCAGAGACAAAACCTGTTTGCACCTACTATCTCCATCGCCACAACTACTTTGCTATCAATGGCAACTACTCGATGGATGATACGTTCAACCAAATAGACAATATCCTGAAACTGATTCAGAAATAAATCTATCAGTCGTAAATTGTAAATAGTCCAATCGTAAATTAACATGGCTTCCTCCTCATTCATTGACTACGTAAAAATCTACTGCCGTTCAGGCAAAGGTGGTGCAGGTAGCATGCACTTCCACCGTGCTAAATATGTGCCTAAGGGCGGTCCCGATGGTGGTGATGGCGGACGAGGCGGACATATCATCCTGCGCGGTAATCGCAACCTCTGGACACTGCTTCACCTAAAGTACCAAAAGCATATCTTTGCTACCGACGGTGGCAGCGGAGGTCCTTCGCGTTCGTTTGGAAAGGACGGCGAGGACAAAATCATCGAAGTACCTTGTGGCACAGTGGTTTACAATGGCGATACAGGCGAGTTTCTGTGCGAGGTGAAAGAGCATAATCAGGAGATTATCCTCTTCCGCGGTGGCAAAGGTGGGTTGGGCAACTGGCATTTCCGCACAGCAACCAACCAAGCCCCTCGCTATGCACAGCCCGGCGAACCATGTATAGAGGCAAACATAATTCTCCAACTCAAGGTGCTGGCAGATGTTGGTTTGGTGAGCTTCCCTAACGCAGGCAAATCCACCCTACTATCCGTAGTCAGTGCTGCCAAGCCAGAGATTGCCGACTATCCTTTCACCACGCTCACCCCGCAATTGGGCATCGTGTCCTACCGAGATGGTCAATCATTCTGCATGGCGGACATCCCTGGAATCATTGAGGGCGCAGCCGAAGGCAGAGGATTAGGATTGCGCTTCTTGCGCCATATTGAGCGTAATGCGGTACTGCTCTTCATGGTGCCTGTCATTACAGAGGACATTCGAAAAGAGTACGAGATCCTGCTCGCAGAATTGGAGAAATACAACCCCCAACTGCTTACCAAAGCACGCATTCTGGCTATCTCCAAATGCGACATCGCTGACCCAGAGATTGACCTATCTGCACTCACCGCTAAACTCTCGCAGGATTTGCAGATTCCCGTAGTATGCTTCTCCTCCGCCAGTGGCATGGGTATCACCGACCTCAAAGACATGCTTTGGGAGGAACTGAACAAAGAGCAAAATCAGGTGATCGAAATCTCACACTCGCCTATTGACATTAAGGTGATTGAGCGAGCAGAAGACGACGACACCGATGAAGACGATGAACCACACACCATCTACCTCAACGAGGTGGAAGAGGAGTGGGACCTCGACAAATACCGCGGCATAGGTTGGGACACTCAAGACAATTTCGAAGAATAACTCCTAAACTACTAAACTCCTGAACTCCCATTTAACATACGACCGATTTATTGCTTGGCGTGAGCAACATATCCCACAGAAGAACCTCGTCCTCATATTGAGTTTTTTCGTGGGAGCGTTGGCATCCTGTGCAGCGCAACTGCTGAAGTTCATGATTCATAGCATTCAGCATTTCGTTGAGAACCAACTCATTGCGCAAGACCATTGGTGGTATCTCATCACTCCAATGATTGGTATCACACTGGCGGGACTCTTTGTGAAATACATTGTCAAGGACGACATATCGCACGGTATCACCAAGATTCTCTATGCGATTTCTCAGCGCAAATCCATCATCAAATTGCACAACACGTGGTCCTCGTTGGTAGGTTCGGCACTCACCATTGGATTTGGTGGTTCGGTCGGAGCCGAGGCACCTATTGTGCTGACAGGTTCGGCTATCGGTAGCAACCTCGCCAAACTCTTCCGCCTCGACCAAAAGACCATGATGCTCATGATTGGTTGCGGTGCCGCAGGTGCAGTGGGTGGTATCTTCCAAGCCCCTATCGCAGGTCTGGTCTTCACCCTGGAAGTGCTGATGATGGACCTCACCATGACATCCGTTGCACCATTGCTCATATCCTCTGTCACGGCTACTGCAATCTCCTTCGTTGCCAATGGACAGGAGGCTATGTTCCCGCTGACAAACAGCGAACCATTTTTCGTGGAGCGATTGCCTTGGTACTTGATTTTGGGCGTAATGTGCGGATTGGTATCCCTATATTTCACACGTGGCATGAATAGCCTCGAACAACTTTTCAAACGCCATGTGCAGAATTTATGGGTCAAATTCCTTGTGGGTGGCTCGGTATTGGGTTTGCTGCTTTTCCTTTTCCCTCCGCTTTATGGAGAGGGCTACGATGTCATCAAGCAACTCATCAACGGCGACTCCGTTTCTGCCATTGCCAATAGCCCTTTTGAGCGTTTTGGCACGGGGTCGTGGATTCTTGTTGGCTACTTTACAGCCATTGTCCTGCTTAAGATATTCGCATCAGTTGCCACCAACGGTGGTGGCGGTGTGGGTGGAATCTTCGCACCTTCGCTCTTCATGGGTGCTATCGTGGGCTTTATCTGCGCCCGACTGATGAACATGCTCGGTATAGGTGTACCCGAAGCGAATTTTGCGTTAGCAGGTATGTCGGGACTCATGGCAGGTGTCATGCACGCACCGCTGACGGGTATTTTCCTTATAGCAGAACTCACAGGTGGCTACCACCTCTTTATGCCCCTGATGGCAGTATCCGTTGTATCATACCTCACCATCAAAATCTTCGAACCTCATAGCCTTTATGCTATGCGTCTGGCGCAGAAAGGCGAACTCCTTACCCACAACAAGGATCGTTCTGTTCTCACGCTGATGAAGATGGAGAATGTATTGGAAACCGACCTTCGCACCCTCAACCCCGAAATGACCTTGGGCGAACTGGTAAAAGTCATTGCACAAAGTAATCGCAACATCTTCCCCGTAGTGGACAACAATGGTAAGTTATTGGGTATCTTGCTCTTAGACGAGGTGCGCAACATTATGTTCCAACCTCGATTGTACAACCGTTTCACCGTGAAGCAACTCATGAACTCGCCCCAAGCCATCCTCACTGACACCATGCCTATGGGCAAGGTCATGGAGATTTTTGAGGACACAGGCGCATGGAATCTGCCCGTAGTGAACGAACAAAAGCAGTACTTAGGCTTTGTCAGCAAGTCCAAAATCTTCAACTCCTACCGCCACGTACTTGTCCACTTCTCAGAGGAGTAATTCTGCCGAGCAAATGCACTACCGATTACGGGTTCTTGACGGGTTTGACGCCTATAGTTAGAGAAAAATTAGACATACACTTGTGTATGTCGATTTTTTTTTGTAACTTTGCGCCCAAATTTATTTGGGCGATTATGATAGAGATTTTGAAATACTGCGTACCTGCGTTATGTGTGCTGCTTGCCACATGGATTGTGATGCACAAGTTTTACAAAAGCGAAGCCGAAAAACGGTTGTGGGAACTCAAACGCCTTTCGCAAAAAGAGATTTCTCCCCTGCGTATGCGTGCGTATGAGCGCCTTTCCTTATTGTTGGAGCGCACTACGCCTGAGCACATGCTCATCGAACTCAATTTGGGCGAAATGACTATCCTACAGGTGCAACAACACCTTATGCGCACCATTCGCATGGAGTACGACCACAACCTCAGCCAGCAGATTTATGTCAGCGACCAAGTCTGGGAGGCTATCTTAGCTGCGCGCGACCAAATGGTGGCTTTCATCAATGCTATGGCACAGCAGATGCCGCCAGAAAGCACCGCACTCGAGTATGCTAAAATACTTATAACTGCCTACAAATCAAATGGGCAAACCGCCAATGACAATGCTATGTTAGCGCTTCGCCAAGAGGCACGCTCATTACTTTAAACTATATCGAATCGCTTTGAACCGCTTCCCCGCCCTACATATTGCTTTCGCCCTCTGCTGCGCTGTTGTTCTTGTGGCTTGCACAGCAGATACGACGTGTCGCAAGGAGATGGATGTGGCTATGGTGCTAACGCTGCAAGCCGACTCTACCAACCTAAAAGGACATTCCGTCAAATACACCACATGGGATAGCCTCACGGTGGAAATATTGGGCGACTACAACCTGCTTTTGGACAATGGCAAAGGCATCAGCAAACTGCCCCTACCTCTACAGCCCGACACATCGCTCTCTATCTTTGTGATGACCTTTCACAATCAGACCGATACGCTATTCGTGGAGCACACCCCTCGCCAGTACTTTGTTAGTCTGGCATGCGGTTGCGCCATTTATCATACCATTACCGCAGCCTACTCCACCGACCCGCGCGTGGATAGTGTGCAAATCATCAATGCCAACGTAGAGGACGCTATCCAAGAAAACCTCTGTATCCACCTGCATGAATAAACTCCTGCTCATATTATCCCTCTGCTGCCTTGCGCTGTGCGCGAGCGCGCGCGAGTATGGTGACTCCACCATATACCAGGGCATGAGTCTTAAACTGGATATTGCCAACCCTATCTTAGAGTTAGCACGTTCCAAAGGTAAGGTACAGGACTATGAAGCAGCACTCAATGTCCGATTGGCAAATCGCTTCTATCCAACACTGGAGTTAGGGTATGCTATCGCAGAGCTCTCTGCCGATGGAGGGCACTACAATGGACAAGGCGGTTTTGCTCGTGTGGGTATGGATTTGAGCGCACTCAAGAAGGGCAAGACTGATAACTGCCTCATGGTGGGTCTGCGCGTAGGAGGAGCATATCAGGGTTTCCAGATTACCGATGTGCCCGTGTATGATGCTTATTGGGAAATGCCCAATACCAACTACTTCAACCAACATAAGTTCGACTGTTGGGGTGAGGTAGTCGCTGGCTGCCAAGTACAAATTTGGAAAGGGTTTCAGATGGGTTGGTATGTGCGGCTCAAGTTCCTTTTCACACGTACCGACAAACAGGGCGATGCCCTGCCTGCTTACCTGCCAGGTTTTGGCTATAGGCAAGATACCAACTGGGGCATCAACTATTTCCTTGGATATAAATTTTAACAATCATGAATACTAATCAATTAATGACAAAAGCAGCAGATAACATTCGTATCCTTGCCGCAGCAATGGTCGAGAAGGCCAAGAGTGGACACCCAGGTGGCTCAATGAGTGGTGCAGACTTCGTTCAAGTGCTCTACTCCGAGTTTCTTATCCATGACCCCGAGAATCCATGTTGGGAAGCGCGCGACCGTTTCTTCCTTGACCCAGGCCACATGTCGCCAATGCTCTATGCACAACTTTGCATGACAGGACATTTCACTATGGATGAGCTCAAGCAACTCCGCCAATGGGGCAGTGTTACCCCTGGTCATCCAGAGCGCAATGTGGAGCGTGGCATTGAGAACACCTCTGGTCCTCTTGGTCAAGGTCATACGTTCGCAGTAGGTGCAGCTATCGCAGCGAAGTGGTTCAACGCTCGCTATGGCGAGGTACACAATCCTACCATTTACGCCTTCATCTCTGACGGCGGTATCCAAGAGGAGATTAGCCAAGGTGCTGGTCGTATGGCTGGACACCTCAAACTCGATAACCTCATCATGTACTACGACTCCAACGAAGTACAACTCTCTACCAACTGCAACGAGGTAAGCTCCGAGAACGTAGCCATGAAGTACGAGGCATGGGGTTGGTACGTACAAGATATTGATGGTCATGATCCATCGGCTATCCGCCAAGCCATTTTCAATGCGCAAGCAGAGAAGAATCGCCCATCGCTCATCATTGGTCATACCTCTATGGGTAAAGGCTGCGTAACCGCCGAAGGCGAGAGTTGGGAAGGAAAGACCTCTACCCACGGTCAGCCACTCAGCAAGTCAGGTGCTTCGTTCGAAGCTACCGTTAAGAACCTCGGTGGCGATCCAGAGAACCCATTCCAGATCTTCCCTGATGTGCAGGCTCTCTACGACCAACGTGCCGAAGAACTGCGCGAAATAACCAACCAACGCTATGCCGATTACCACGAGTGGGCAACCGCTAATCCATTGGCTGCCAACGAGTATGAGACTTTTATGCGTGGTGAAGCACCTTGCGTGGACTGGAGCGAAATCATGCAAAAGCAAAACGTGGCGACCCGTGCTGCGTCTGCTAATGTATTGGCATACCTCTCCGAGCATGTCGGCAACATGATTGTATCCTCCGCCGACCTCTGCAACTCCGACAAGACAGATGGTTTCCTCAAACATACCCATGTCATCACTCCTGACGATTTCACAGGTCGTTTCCTGCAAGCAGGTGTCAGCGAACTCACCATGGCTTGCGTCTGCATCGGTATGGCACTCCACGGCGGTATCATTCCTGCCTGCGGAACGTTCTTTGTTTTCTCTGATTATATGAAACCTGCCATCCGTATGGCTGCCCTCATGGAGATTCAGATGATGTTCGTTTGGAGCCACGATGCTTTCCGTGTGGGCGAGGATGGTCCAACCCACGAGCCAGTGGAGCAAGAGGCACAAATCCGCCTCATGGAGAAACTGCACAACCACTCTGGTCGCCCCAGCGTGATGGTTCTTCGCCCTGCGGATGCCGAAGAGACTACCGCTGCATGGAAGATGGCAATGGAGAACATTTATACCCCAACCGCCCTTATCCTCTCGCGCCAAGACGTGACCAGTGTGCCTAACACTTCCGCCGAAGGCGTAAAGAAAGGTGCGTATATCGTGAGCCAAGATGAGAACCCACAAGTAGTGATGTTGGCTTCGGGTAGCGAAGTATCTACCCTGATGGCAGGTGCTGAACTCCTTCGTGCAGAGGGTATTCGCTTGCAGATTGTCAGCGTGCCATCTGAGGCTATCTTCCGCCAACAAAGCAAGGAGTATCAATCAGAAGTATTGCCACAAGGTGTAACTCGCTTTGGTTTGACTGCAGGTCTGCCATGCAACCTCGAAGGACTGGTAGGCGAACACGGCACCGTTTGGGGACTCAACTCCTTCGGCTTCTCCGCACCATACAAAGTGCTTGATGAGAAACTCGGCTTCACTGCACAAAACGTGTACGACCAAGTGAAGAAGTTGCTCTAATTTTGAATAATTAACTATAATATACTACAATTTTTGGAGCGAAATAAAATAATGTTTGTTAATTTTCGGTCTAATTTTGAGTAATTTTTGTTATAAAGTTATGGATTACAATTTTAGTGAAATTGAAAAGAAATGGCAAGCCGAATGGGCTAAAGCAGGCACTTACCGTGTAAGTAACCAAAGCGACAAAAAGCCATTTTATGTGCTCGATATGTTCCCTTACCCATCGGGCGCGGGCTTGCACGTAGGTCACCCTCTCGGCTATATCGCCAGCGATATCTACAGCCGTTACAAACGCCTTCAGGGCTTCAATGTCCTCCACCCAATGGGCTTTGACTCCTATGGTTTGCCTGCGGAGCAATATGCTATCCAAACAGGTCAGCACCCAGAGAAGACCACGATGGAGAACATCGCTCACTATATTGAGCAACTCCAGAAAATCGGTTTCAACTACGATTGGGACCGCGAAGTAAAGACCTGCTCACCAGACTTCTACAAATGGACACAATGGGCATTTATCCAAATGTTCAACTCCTATTTCGATACTTCTCTGCAAAAGGCGCAACCAATCAGCAAACTCATTGAGAAGTTTGAGCAAACTGACCCTACTTGGGCAACGCTCTCCGAACGTGAGCAACAAGAGCGCTTGATGAACTATCGTATTGCTTATCTGGCAGATACGAAGGTAAACTGGTGCCCAGAACTCGGTTGCGTACTTGCCAACGATGAGGTCAGCGAGGGTCTTTCAGTGCGCGGTGGCTACCCTGTAGAGCAACGCATTATGCGCCAATGGAACCTCCGCGTGAGTGCCTACGCGCCACGCCTCTTGGAGGGTCTTGACCGCGTGGATTGGACCGACTCCCTCAAAGAGACACAACGTAACTGGATTGGTCGCAGCGAAGGTGCGGAGATGCGCTTTGCGATCAAGGGGCAAGATGAACCATTCACTATCTTCACCACCCGCGCAGATACGGTCTATGGTGTTACCTTCATGGTGCTTGCGCCAGAGAGCGAGTATGTGGCTCGTGTCACTACCGATGAGCAACGCGCCGAAGTAGAGGCATACCTCCAAATGGTGAAGAACCGCACCGAACGCGAACGTATCGCCGACCGCCGTGTTACAGGTGTATTCACGGGCTCGTATGCTATCAACCCTCTCACCAATGCTGAGATTCCTATCTACGTAAGCGATTATGTGCTAAGTGGTTATGGTACGGGTGCTATCATGGCTGTGCCTGCACACGATAGCCGTGACTATGCGTTCGCTAAGCACTTCAACCTGCCTATTATCCCACTCATCGAGGGTGCCGATGTCAGCGAACAGAGCTTCGATGCCAAAGAAGGTATCATGATCAATTCGGGCTTCCTCAACGGACTCGAGGTCAAAGAGGCCATCCAACGCATGAAGGAGCATATTACCAACACGGGGCTCGGCCGCGTGAAAGTGAACTACCGCCTCCGCGATGCGGTCTTCAGCCGCCAACGCTACTGGGGCGAACCCTTCCCTGTTTACTACAAAGACGGCATGCCATACATGATTCCAGAATCTTGCTTGCCACTCGAACTCCCTGCTGTGTCGGACTTCAAACCTACCACCACAGGCGAGCCACCTCTCGGCAATGCGGACCTCTGGGCATGGGACACCACTAATAATAAGGTCGTTTCTAAGTCCTTGATTGATAACGTGTCTGTCTTCCCATTGGAGCTCTGCACTATGCCTGGTTTCGCAGGTTCATCTGCCTACTACCTCCGTTATATGGACAACCACAACGATGCTGCTTTGGTGGGCAAAGAAGCCAACGAATACTGGCGTCAAGTTAATCTCTATATCGGTGGTACAGAGCACGCTACGGGTCACCTTATCTATAGCCGTTTCTGGAATAAGTTCCTCTTCGACCTCGGCTATATCTGCGAGGACGAGCCATTCCGCAAACTCATCAACCAAGGTATGATCCAAGGTCGCTCCAACTTTGTCTATCGCTATATCGGCAAAGGCGCAACGGGTAATCTCTTCATCAGCTACAATCTCATTGACAACCCAGAGTACAAAGATAAAGTACAACCTATCCACGTAAACGTGAATATTGTCAAGAACGATGTACTCGATATTGATGCTTTCCGCAACTGGATGCCTGAGTTTAAAAACGCACAATTTGTCTTTGCAGATGGCACTTCCGTAGAGGATAACCCATATATTGGTACACCAATGGCTCCAAAGCAATACATTTGCGGTTGGGCGGTAGAGAAGATGTCCAAGTCTATGTTCAATGTGGTGAACCCAGACGACGTAGTGGCTAAGTATGGTGCGGATACGCTGCGCCTTTACGAGATGTTCCTCGGCCCTCTCGAGATGTCCAAACCTTGGGATACCAACGGTATTGATGGCGTACACCGCTTCTTGCGCAAGTGGTGGAACATGTTCGAGACTCTCTCCAACGACGAGCCAACAGCAGAGGAACTTCGCTCATTGCACAAACTCATCAAGAAGATTACTTGGGATATTGAGAACTTCTCATTCAACACTTCTATCCCTGCCTTCATGATTGCGCAAAACGAGTTGCAAGCCCTCAAGTGCAACAAGGTCGCTATCCTCAAGACCTTCGCTATCTTGCTTGCTCCATACGCTCCTCACATTGCAGAGGAAGCATGGCACCTCTGTGGCGAAACAGGTTCTGTTTGCCACGCCGAATGGCCAGAGTGCAACGAAGCATACTTGGTAGAGGCAACTCAAAAGTACCCTGTTCAGTTTAATGGCAAGGTGCGTTTCACGATTGAGGTGGCAAAGGACACTCCCCGCGAGGAGGTTGAGAAGCTTGTCATGGCTCACGAGCTGACCGCCAAACAATTGAACGGCGCTGCTCCAAAGAAAGTCATCGTTGTCCCCGGCCGCATCGTGAATATCGTGATGTAAGGTTACACCTTATATATAATATAGAAAATGCACTCCCCTCGGAGTGCATTTTTCATTTCCCACAGCAGCATCGATTATTCCTCAAACTCAATCACATAACCATGAGCAATGGCACGTACTTTCGAATAAACCAGTGCCCATGTCTCCACAGACTGTGTAGTGGTGATATTCACAATCTGTTGATTGCCTGTTAATCCTGCGTTTTTATACATCTCGCTGATAGCATTGGTTTCAAGTGCCTTCTTAGAAAGACCACCAATACCAAACACATACGTTGCAGTCCATTCACCACTTACTTCTTTCACAATATGGTAGTTAGACTCTGACAAAATAACCTTTTTCTCTACAAGATTGTTCGCATATTTCTCATATATACAAATAAATTTTACCCACCCCATTTTGTTTATAAGTATTAGATAATCTGCATATTACGAAATAATACATTTTCATATTCTTGGTACTTGGTAGTTTATGCAAAAAAAATCATGTGGAAAAATTGTATATGTCAGAGAAAACATGTAACTTTGCAGAAAAAATAAACACATAAAGCAAGTATGGCAAAAGCAGTTTATATACACGGGTTTGCGGGGTCAATACACTCCGATACGATTACGAACTTTCGTAAATACTATCCTGAATTGGAGTGGTGCCCACTCGAAGTCAATCATCATGTAGATGAGTCCGTCAAAATAATCAACGATTTTATTGCAGCCAACCCCGATGTCAAATACCTCATTGGCAGTTCGTTGGGCGGATTCTACGTCCTATGCGCCAATTTCGCTGGAAGGAAGATTGTCATCAATCCTGTACTCAATCCCATGTCTTCGCTGAAGAAAGCCGTCGGAGTAAACAAGTATCGCGGTCGTCGTGAGAATGGCGAAACGGAGTTCAAACTCACCATGCAAGACCTCTTCCGTTTCAAGGCCTTCAAACCCAAAGATACCCCAAACACCATTTGCCACTACACCCCCCACGACCCCAACTTGGGCGAGGATATTAAACGCGAATACCAAAAGTTCTTCGCCCATGCCGAGATGACTCCCCACCTACGCTCCCACTTTACGGATGAGCACTACATTAAGCACAAACTTGGTGATGCGATGAAATAACAAAAGAGAGTTCCTATTGAGAACTCTCTTTCGTGATTCAGCAGGGGCTCGAACCCTGGACCCCATCCTTAAAAGGGATGTGCTCTACCTGCTGAGCTACTGAATCGCGCGTTAAGCGCACATACATAATCACATAAATCACTCCCTTACGAAAGCGGGTGCAAAGGTAGTGCTTTTTTTTGACATGACCAAATATTTTGGTAAAAAAGTGCAAAAAATGACCATTTTTATTGCTAATACCAAAATAATTGCGTAACTTTGCACCAAATTCGGAGTTTTATGAATATCCAACTGACATATCACCGCCGTCAAACAACAACCACCCATGTAGGCGGTCTATTAATCGGTAGCGAGCACCCCATTCGTATTCAAACAATGGCCAACACCTCTACCAACGATATAGATGGTAGTGTAGCTCAAGCAGAACGCTGCATAGCAGCAGGTACAGAACTGCTACGCTTCACGACCCAAGGCATACGCGAAGTGGAATCCTTAGCACAAATTCGCCAATCACTACAGGGCGTAGCCCGATCTACAGCAAACGATGTGAGCGATCTACCATCTACAGCGCAGCGATCTCATACCCCTCTGGTTGCTGACGTACACTTCCAATCCGATGTGGCAGATGCAGCAGCAAAAGTGGTGGAGAAAGTACGAATCAATCCAGGCAACTATATCGACCCCGCCCGTAAGTTCAAACAAATAGACTACACGGACGAGGAATACCAAACAGAATTGGAACGCCTGCGTAATCGCTTTATCCAATTACTCGACATCTGCAAAGAGCACAATACCGCCCTGCGTATTGGCGTTAATCACGGCAGTCTGAGCGACCGTATCATGTCGCGCTATGGCGACACACCCGAAGGTATGGTGGAAAGCTGTATGGAGTTCTTGCGCGTGGCAGTGGCAGAAGACTTCAAAGATATAGTCCTCTCCATTAAGGCCAGCAATACCCGCGTGATGGTTACTACTGTTCGCCTGTTAGTCTGGCAGATGCAGGAAGAAGGCATGGCATTCCCCTTGCACTTGGGCGTGACAGAAGCAGGCGAAGATGAGGATGGACGCGTGAAATCCGCAGTGGGCATAGGCGCACTGTTGGCAGACGGCATAGGCGATACCATTCGCGTGAGTCTGAGCGAAGCCCCCGAAAAAGAACTGCCCGTAGCGCGTGCCTTGGTGGACTATTTTGCAGATGAACAGAGTATTCGCTATGCAGCTACCACAGAAGTGAAGATAGAAGATAAAACCGTGTATTTCGCCAACGCCGACACCGATTGGCAGCTATTCCAACTGCATGCAGCAGCCGAGTGTGGTAGGTTGTTATGGGATTACAATTGCACCGAATTAGTGCTTAACAATGACCATTTTGCAGCAGAGGATTTAGTTCGCCTGAGCAAAGATATACTGCAAGCTGCCCGCGTGCGTATGTACAAGACGGAATATATCTCCTGCCCCGGTTGCGGTAGGACATTGTTTGACTTGGAGCAGACTATCGCCCAAGTGAAAGCAGCGACAGCACACTTGCAAGGACTGAAGATTGGTATCATGGGTTGCATCGTAAACGGTCCTGGCGAGATGGCAGATGCCGATTATGGCTATGTAGGCGCAGGGCGGGGCAAAGTTAGCCTCTATCGCGGAAAAGAGTGTGTGCTGAAAAATATCCCACAAGAAGAGGCAGTAGAGCAACTATTAGCCCTCATTGAAGCGGATAAGCAATAGATATTTGCATATATGAAAAAAATGTAGTACCTTTGCAAACGAATTATGGCTATCAAAACATCCCACCTGAATAAACATATCGGCAAACAACATGTGCTGAAAGATATTTGCCTCTCCATCGGCGATGGAGAGATAGTGGGATTGTTGGGGCCTAATGGTGCAGGCAAATCCACATTGATGAAAATAATGGTAGGTGTGTGGGATGCCTCCAATGGAGAGGTGCAAGTGCCTAAATCTATCGGTTACCTACCAGAGCAAAATCCGCTATACGAGGATATGTATGTGCGTGAGTATCTGCGGTTTTTCGCTGAACTGCGTATGAAGGCGAGAGGCGAGAGGCGAGAGGCGAAAGGCGAGAAAGAGATAGTAGAGGAACTGATTGAACGAGTGGGTTTGACAGCAGAAGCGCACAAACGGATTGGACAACTGAGCAAAGGCTATCGCCAACGTGTAGGATTGGCACAAGCCATGATTGGCAACCCAGAATTGCTGATATTGGACGAGCCAACAACAGGTCTTGACCCTAACCAATTGGAAGATATCCGAGCACTGATTCGTAAGATGGGAGAACAGCGAACCGTTATTCTCTCCACACATATCTTGCAGGAAGTGAAGCAGATGTGTAGTCGCGTGATTATTATCGACCACGGAGAAATAAAAGTGGACAAACCTATTGCAGAGATAGAAAATTTGGAGGAAACTTTCCGCGAAGCAACTGTTTAGAGAATATGAATGATTTTGATATAAGGGGACAAATGACAGAGAAGGAGCAAGATAATGCCTTGCGCCCTCTGAGATTCAATGATTTTGCAGGTCAGTCTAAGATTGTCAGCAACTTGCGTATCTTCGTAGAAGCAGCTCGTATGCGTGGCGAGAGTCTGGACCACGTGCTACTGTTTGGCCCTCCAGGATTGGGAAAAACCACGCTCAGCAATATCATTGCCAATGAGTTAGGGGTGGGATTCAAGGTTACATCGGGTCCCGTATTGGACAAACCCGGCGACTTGGCAGGACTGCTGACTTCGTTGGAAGAGAACGATGTGCTTTTCATTGATGAGATACACCGCCTCTCATCTGTGGTAGAGGAGTATCTATATTCCGCGATGGAAGACTATCGCATTGATATAATGATAGATAAGGGGCCTTCTGCTCGCACGATACAAATTGACCTCAACAAGTTCACCTTGATTGGTGCTACCACGCGCAGTGGTCTACTGACCAGTCCGTTGCGTGCGCGTTTTGGTATCAATTGCCACTTGGAGTACTACGATGCGCATGTGTTGGCAGGTATTGTAGAGCGCAGTGCGCGCCTATTGGGTATTCATATTGACAGCAAGGCTGCAGCCGAGATTGCGCGCCGTAGTCGTGGTACGCCACGTATTGCCAATGCCCTACTCCGTCGCGTGCGCGACTTCGCCCAAGTGAAAGGCAATGGTGCAATAGATTTGGAGATTGCGCGCTATGCTTTGGAAGCGTTGAATATAGACACCTTTGGTTTGGATGAGATTGATAACAAGTTGCTCAGCACGATTATTGATAAGTTCAAAGGTGGCCCTGTGGGTTTGAATACCATTGCCACCGCTATGGGTGAAGATGCAGGCACGATAGAGGATGTCTATGAGCCCTATCTTATCAAGGAGGGCTTTATCAAACGCACTCCTCGCGGTCGCGAAGCCACCGAGTTGGCATACAAGCACCTCGGCAGAACGCCACTGATCAATGGACAGATAACGTTGGAGTTTTGACTCGAGAGGTAAGAGGCGAGAGGTTAAAGGTTAAAGGCATGGATATAAAAATCGCACCCCTATGCGGGGTGGTATTTTTGGTATTTTCAGTTGTTCTAAAACAAGTCTGATTACTCAGCAGCAGCCTCAGTAGCAGCAGCCTCAGTAGCAGGAGCCTCAACAGGAGCCTCAGCCTTAGGAGCAGCTTTCTTACCCGCACGGCGTGTGGTCTTCTTAGCAGCAGCCTTAGGTGCCTTGAGCATGTTCTCGTTGTAGTCCACGAGCTCGATGATAGCCATCTCAGCAGCATCACCAAGACGGAAACCAGTGCGGAGGATACGGGTGTAGCCACCTGGACGGTTAGCGATCTTCTCAGCTACGTTTTGGAAGAGCTCAGTAACAACAGTTTTTTGTTTGAGTTTAGCGAAGACAAGACGACGGTTAGCCGTAGTATCCTCTTTCGCATGGGTAAGCAATGGCTCTACATACATGCGGAGCGCTTTAGCCTTCGCCAATGTGGTCGAAATACGCTTGTGCATGATGAGCGAGCAAGCCATATTGGAAAGCATAGCATGACGGTGCGCTGCCTTACGACCAAGATGATTGAATTTCTTATTATGTCTCATTTTTGTTTTACTTTTTTAATTAATCATTAAGTTTGTATTTGCTAATATCCATACCAAATGCCAATCCGTTACGCTCGAGGAGTTCATCAAGCTCGGTGAGAGACTTCTTACCGAAGTTGCGGAACTTGAGGAGGTCGGAACGATGGTACTTCACCAACTCGCCCAAGGTGTCCACCTCGGCAGCCTTCAAGCAATTGAGGGCACGCACAGAGAGATCCATGTCTTGGAGGTGTTGGTTAAGCAACTGACGCATACGCAAGTGCTCCTCATCCAACACATCATTTGCAGGTTTGATAGGATCCTCGATGATGATACGCTCCTCAGAGAAGAGCATGAAGTGGTAGATTAAGAGCTTAGCTGCCTCAGTGAGTGCTTGTTGTGGAGTAATAGAACCGTCGGTAAGAATCTCAAGGGTGAGCTTCTCGTAGTCGGTACGTTGTTCCACACGGTAAGGGTCAATGCTGTACTTGACATTGCGGATAGGCGTATAAATGCTATCAATAGCCAGTACACCAATGGCATCATTAGCCTGACGATTCTCATCAGCAGACACATAGCCACGACCTTTATTAATGTTGATTTCCAACTCAAAGTCAGCGGTCTCGTCCATTTCGGCGAGTACGAGTTCTGGATTCAGCACATCGAAAGACTGGAGGTAGCTATTGAGTTCGCCAGCGAGAAGGACATTATTGCCCTTAACGTGCATACGAATGGTCTCACCTTCTACCTCAGTGATACCCTCCTTGCGTCCGAAACGCACTTGTTTGAGATTAAGAATCAAGTTGGTGACATCAGTTATGACACCTGGGATAGTAGCAAATTCATGATCAATACCATTGATCTTAATTGAACAGATGGCAAAACCCTCGAGTGAGCCAATGAGCACACGACGAATAGCATTACCCACTGTAATACCATAACCCGGTTCGAGCGGACGGAACTCAAAAACTCCGCGTTTGTTGCTCGAATCCAACATGATTACCTTATCAGGTTTAATAAAATCTAATATTGCCATGAATTTAATTTTTATTTAGAGTACAACTCGACGATTAATTGCTCCTTGATATTCTCAGGAATCTCCTCACGTTGAGGCATGTTGAGGAACTTACCAGCTTTGTCAGCCTCGTTCCACTCCAACCAAGGATATTTACTATGGTTGAATCCATCCAAAGAAGCAGCGATAACCTCCAACGATTTAGCTTTTTCGCGCACAGCCACCACTTGACCAGGTTTAACTTGGTAAGAAGGGATGTTTACTACTTTGCCATCGACAGTGATATGACGGTGGCTAACGAGCTGACGAGCAGCAGCGCGAGTAGGTGCCATACCAAGGCGATATACTACGTTGTCCAGACGAGACTCCAACAATTGGAGAAGGATCTCACCAGTAATACCTTTGATACGAGAAGCTTGAGCAAAAAGGAGACGGAATTGGCGCTCAAGTACACCGTAGGTGTATTTAGCCTTTTGCTTTTCAGCGAGCTGAGTACCGTACTCAGACATTTTTTTGCGGCGGTTTACGCCGTGTTGACCTGGAGCGTAGTTACGACGATCAAGCACTTTGTCAGGACCGAAGATAGCCTCTCCGAAACGACGTGCGATACGTGATTTTGGTCCAATATATCTTGCCATTTTATTAGTTTTTTAATAGTTAAACAAAATTATACACGACGACGTTTAGGAGGACGGCAACCATTGTGAGGCATAGGAGTAACGTCCACGATTTCGGTTACTGCGATACCTGCATTAGCGCAAGCACGGATAGCGCTCTCACGACCTTGTCCAGGACCTTTAACATACGCTTTTACCTTGCGCAATCCGAGGTCGTAAGCGACCTTTGCGCAATCCTCAGCAGCTGTTTGTGCTGCGTATGGAGTATTCTTTTTAGAGCCACGGAAGCCCATTTTACCAGCCGATGACCAAGAGATAACTTGACCTTGACCATTAGCGAGTGTTACGATTACATTGTTGAAAGAAGACATCACGTGAAGTTGACCAACACCGTCAATCTTTACGACGCGCTTCTTAGCTGCAACAGTTTTCTTTGCCATAATTGATAGATATTAACAGGTTGATTACTTAGTTGCTTTCTTCTTATTAGCAACGGTTTTCTTTTTACCCTTGCGCGTGCGGGCATTGTTTTTGGTAGATTGACCACGTACAGGAAGACCAATACGGTGACGAACACCACGGTAGCAACCGATATCCATCAATCGTTTGATGTTGAGTTGTGTTTCAGAACGGAGGTCACCTTCTACTTTGTAGTTAGCACCGATGATCTCACGGATTTTAGCTGCTTGGTCATCCGTCCAATCTTGCACCTTGATGCTTGGGTCAACGCCTGCCTCTGCCAAGATTTTCTTTGCGCTTGAACGACCTATTCCGTAGATGTAAGTCAAACCGACTTCTCCACATTTGTTTTGTGGCAAATCTACACCGACAATTCTTATAGCCATAATTATTTACTTTAAGGATATTGATTAAATGGTTTACCTCGATGAAATGCTTATCCTTGACGCATTTTCATTTTGGGTTCTTTTTTGTTAATTACATACAAGCGACCTTTGCGACGTACCAATTTGCAGTCCGCATTGCGCTTTTTTACTGATGCTCTAACTTTCATTTTTAATAGAGTTTTAGAGTGTTAATTATAAGGGATTCGTCCGTATTATTTGTAACGGAACGAAATACGTCCTTTGGTGAGGTCATATGGGCTCATCTCCACTTTCACACGGTCACCAGGAAGAATCTTGATGTAGTGCTGACGCATCTTACCTGAGATATGGGCGATGATGACATGACCACTTTCGAGTTGAACACGGAACATAGCGTTGGACAAAGCCTCGGTTACAGTTCCATCTACTTCAATTGCATCTTGTTTTGCCATAATAGTAATTGGTATATTTTATATAAAACGATCTCCTAAGACTTGCTGAATATAATCAAAGGTGGATAGTATCTCAGCCTTTCCATTGCGCACACATACGCTGTGCTCATAGTGCGCAGCAGGTTTGCGGTCAATGGTGCGTGCTGTCCAACCATCTTCTTCAAGAATCACCTGGCGACGTCCGAGGCATATCATCGGTTCGATAGCAAGTACCATACCCGATTTGAGTACCAGTCCGTTGCCACGGCGACCATAGTTGCAGACCTCTGGGTCCTCGTGCATATTGCGACCTATACCATGTCCCACAAACTCGCGTACAACGGAGTATCCGTTTTTCTCGCAGTGGTTCTGGATAGCAAACCCAATATCTCCGAGTCGGCGGCCAGTGATAGCCTGCTCAATACCGAGATACAGTGCCTGTTTGGTCGTGCGCATGAGTTGCAATGTGTCTTCTGCCACCTCTCCCACAGGGAAGGTATATGCGGAGTCAGCATGCATACCCCCAAGTTCTACCACGGTGTCTATAGATACGATATCTCCGTCCTTGAGGACAACCTTGTTGGATGGAATACCATGTACTACCTGCTCATTGACCGAAGTGCAGAGCGTAGCAGGGAACCCTTCGTATCCGAGGCAAGAGGGTTTGCCCCCATTGTCGCAGATGAATTCGTATGCCACCTTATCGAGGTCTGCGGTCGTAACACCTGGTCGGATCACCTTGGCCACTTCAGCCAAGGTGCGTCCGAGCAAGTCGTTACTGCGGCGCAGCAGCTCAATTTCTTCTTCTGTCTTGAGGTAGATCATTTCGTATTAATATGCCATTGCGCCTGAGCGTCCCTTGATGCGCATGCCAGACTCAAAGAATCCGTCATAGTGGCGCATGAGGAGGTGACTCTCAATTTGTTGTAGCGTATCCAAGATTACACCTACCATAATGAGCAGTGATGTACCGCCAAAGAACTGCGCGAAGCCCATGCTCACGCCAAAGAGGCGAGCAAAAGCAGGCAGGATAGCGATGATTGCGAGGAGAACAGATCCTGGCAATGTCAAACGGTTCATAATGGTATCAATATACTCAGCAGTTTTCTTGCCTGGTTTAACGCCAGGGATGAAACCATTGTTGAGCTTTAGGTTTTCAGCCATTTGTACAGGGTTGATGATAATCGCTGTGTAGAAATAGGTGAAAACGATGATCAAGATAGCGAATACGAAGTTGTACCAGAAGCCATCGTTATCCATGAAAGCGCGTGTGAAAGCACTTGCACTCTCTGCATTGGAGAAACCAGCGAGCGCGATAGGAATAAACATGATTGCTTGTGCAAAGATGATAGGCATCACGTTAGCTGAATTGACCTTCAATGGGATATATTGGCGTACACCACCGTATTGTTTGTTACCCACCATACGTTTTGCATATTGTACAGGGATACGACGTGTACCTTGTACGAGCATGATTGCGAATGCAAACACGAAGAGCAGGATAACGATCTCGAGGATGAACACGATCAATCCACCACCTGCATCGTTGAGACGAGAGGAGAACTCTTGTATGATAGCAGCAGGGAAACGAGCGATGATACCGATGAGAATGATAAAGGAAATACCATTACCAAGACCACGGTCGGTGATACGCTCACCCAACCACATGACGAACATAGAGCCCGCACACAAGAGGATAGTGGATGAGATAGTGAACCAGTTGAATCCTACCTCAAGCATTTGACCAGCTTGCGCCATTTGCACAGAAAGGTTTACCAAGTAACTTGGGCCTTGGAAGAGCAAGATAGCCACGGTCAAATAGCGAGTGATTTGGTTCATCTTCTGACGACCAGACTCGCCCTCTTTCTGCATCTTTTGGAAGTAAGGCACTGCGATAGTGAGCAATTGGATTACGATAGATGCAGAGATGTATGGCATGATACCCAATGCAAAGATAGAAGCATTGGAGAACGCACCACCAGAGAACATGTCGAGAAGAGCCATCAGACCTCCAGCAGTTTGAGCACGCAGAGCGGTCAAAGCTGTAGGATCAATACCTGGAAGAACCACGAATGATCCGAAACGGTAGATGAGCACGAACAAAAGCGTGGTCAGCAGACGATTACGGAGGTCTTCAATCTTCCAGATATTCTTGATTATCTCTATAAACTTACGCATACTAATTAGATTTTGTTGATAGTACCACCAGCAGCTGTGATAGCAGCCTCAGCTGATTTGGAGAAAGCGTTAGCTTCTACGGTGAGTTTAGCAGTCAAAGTGCCGTTGCCAAGGATCTTAACAAGTTGAGTTTTGCTGATGAAACCTGCCTCGTGCAATTCAACAAGACCGATTTTCTCCAAACCTTTAGCCTCAGCAAGCGCTTGCAAAGTAGCAAGGTTGATAGCTTTGTACTCAACGCGGTTGATGTTCTTGAAGCCGAACTTAGGCAAACGACGTTGCATAGGCATCTGACCACCTTCGAAACCGATTTTCTTAGAGTAACCAGAACGTGACTTAGCACCTTTGTGACCGCGTGTAGAAGTTCCACCAAGACCAGAACCTGGACCACGTCCGATTCGTTTAGCGGTCTTTACAGAACCAGCAGCTGGCGTTAGATTATTTAATTCCATAACGTTCGAATTTTTTAATTAGTCAATAACTTTAACCAAGTGTTTAATTTTGTTTACCATACCGAGGATAGCAGGAGTAGCCTCATGCTCAACGATGGCATTCATCTTGCGAAGACCAAGAGCCAACATTGTATCCTTTTGCACTTGTGGGCAGCCGATAGTGCTGCGTACTTTTTGAATTTTAATAGTTGCCATGATTTTCACAAATTATTATCCGTTAAACACAGTAGATAAACTTACGCCACGGTTTTGAGCCACGGTGCGTGCATCACGCATCTCGCCCAAAGCAGCGATAGTAGCCTTAACAAGGTTGTGAGGGTTAGAAGAACCTTTAGATTTAGCCAACACGTCGGTTACACCCACAGACTCCAATACGGCACGCATAGCACCACCGGCTTTTACTCCGGTACCGTGAGATGCAGGTTGGAGATAAACGCGAGCACCACCGAACTTAGCGTATTGCTCGTGAGGGATAGTACCCTTGAGTACAGGCACTTGGATAAGGTTTTTCTTAGCAGCCTCAGTACCTTTAGCAATAGCAGCGGTGACTTCACCAGCTTTGCCAAGGCCCCAGCCTACGATACCAGCCTCATTTCCTACAACAACGATGGCTGCAAATGTGAATGTACGTCCACCCTTAGTAACCTTAGTTACGCGGTTGACAGCAACAAGGCGCTCCTTGAGCTCCAAGTCTTGGGTTGATTTTACTCGATTCATAACAGTCTCTTTGTTTTAGAAATTGAGACCTGCCTCGCGGGCAGCGTCTGCCAATGATTTAACTCGACCGTGATAGAGGTAGCCATTGCGGTCAAATACGACAGCCTCAACACCAGCAGCCTTAGCAGCCTCGGCGATGAGTTTGCCTACCTGAGCAGCTTTCTCAGATTTGGTCATTTTATCTTTAATAGCGAGCGAAGATGCAGAAGCAAGCGTCTTGCCTTGCAAATCGTCGATTACTTGAGCGTAAATTTGGCTGTTGCTACGGAATACAGTCAGACGAGGACGCTCAGCGGTACCCGATACACGTGTACGGATAGATGCTTTAATTTTAAGTCTTCTTGCAATTTTTTGATTCATAACTTATTCCTTTCTAATTATTTACCAGCCGATTTACCAGCTTTACGACGAACAACTTCACCTTGGAACTTAATACCTTTACCTTTGTAAGGTTCTGGTTTGCGGAACGAGCGAATCTTGGCGCATACTTGGCCAATGAGTTGCTTGTCAGCAGATTCCAAAATAACGAGTGGGTTTTGGTTACGCTCAGACTTAGTCTCTACTTTCACCTCTTTAGGGAGTTGGAGGTAGATTGGGTGTGTATAACCGAGTGCAAAGTTGAGAGTATTTTGCATACCCGCAGCCATCTCCACACGGTAACCAACACCGACGAGTTCGAGCACTTTCTTATAACCCTCGCTAACACCTACCACCATATTGTTGATGAGTGCGCGATAGAGACCATGCATAGCACGATTTTCCTTTTCATCGTTTGGACGAGTAACATGGCATACACCATCTTCTACAGTCACAGCGATGTTAGGATTAACTTGTTGTTGAAGTTCACCTTTAGGACCCTTAACGGTCACAAGGTTCTCAGGGCTAACTGTTACAGTTACACCTGCAGGAATAGCGATAGGCAATTTACCAATTCTTGACATAGCAGTTCCTCCTTAATTAGTAGATGTAACAAATAACTTCACCACCCAACTTCATACCAAGAGCCTCTTTGTTGGTCATCACACCCTTAGATGTAGAAAGGATAGCGATACCAAGACCATTGAGTACGCGTGGCATCTCGCGATAGCCTACGTACTGACGAAGACCTGGGGTCGAAACACGTTTCAAACTCTTGATGGCGTTAACTTTGTTAACTGGATCATACTTCAAGGCAATCTTGATAGTACCTTGAGGGCCATCCTCCACGAACTTGTATGAAAGGATGTATCCTTTCTCAAACAAGATACGTGTGATCTCTTTCTTCAGATTCGAAGCAGGCACCTCTACAACGCGGTGACCAGCTTTGATTGCATTTCTGAGTCGAGTCAGATAATCTGCGATTGGATCTGTCATAATGTTTTGTTAAATTAATCCCGCCTTTCGGGACAATATTTAATAAATTAATTGTATCTATTCCCCAGAGGCACCTATGTCCTCTGGGCGAATTTCGATGTTATTCGCTCTCACTCCCTCGCCATCCCTTCGGTATCCCCTCGGAGTGGTAACGGAGTGATAACGGTTTTACCAGCTTGCTTTCTTCACACCTGGGATGAGTCCTGCAGACGCCATCTCACGGAATTGAATACGACTCAAGCCGAATGCGCGCATGTAGCCTTTTGGACGACCAGTGATTTTGCAACGGTTGTGCAAACGTACTGGGCTTGCGTTCTTAGGCAATGCTTGGAGACCTTCGTAGTCACCGTCCTTGAGGAGTTGAGCACGTTTAGCAGCGTATTTAGCTACGAGCTTAGCGCGTTTTACCTCGCGAGCTTTCATTGATTCTTTTGCCATAGTCTAATTACTTTTTGAATGGTAATCCAAACTCACGGAGGAGTGCAAAGCCTTCCTCATCGGTCTTAGCGGTAGTCACGAAAGTGATGTTCATACCGAGCAGTTTGGTGATGTTATCAATGTTGATTTCAGGGAAGATGATTTGCTCTTGGATACCAAGTGTATAGTTGCCATGACCATCCATTTTGTTGTGGATACCTTTGAAGTCACGGATACGTGGCAACGCTACGCGCACGAGACGCTCCAAGAACTCGTACATACGCTCACCACGGAGGGTAACGCGCACACCGATAGGCATTTTCTTACGAACCTTGAAACCAGCGATATCTTTCTTGGAAACCGTAGCTACAGCTTTTTGGCCAGTGATAAGAGTCATCTCTTGTTGTGCAACGTCGATGATCTTCTTGTCAGCCACAGCTTCACCAAGACCTTGGTTGAGAACGATCTTCTCGAGTTTAGGGCACTGCATTACTGTAGTGTAGTTAAACTCCTTCATCAGAGCAGGCACGATGCGCTCCAGATAATCTTGTTTTAAACTTGCTGTATTCATCATTAGATCTCCTTACCAGATTTTTTACTTACGCGGACAAGCTTACCATCCTTCACTACGCGACCTACGCGTACTGGTACTCCGTTCTCAACTGGGTTGAGGTTAGAGATATGGATAGGAGCCTCCTGTTTAACAATACCTCCTTGAGGATTTTTAGCATTAGGTTTGGTACTCTTAGATACCATATTGACACCTTCTACGATAGCACGTTGTTTCTCAACGAGCACCTCCAGCACGCGGCCGGTTTTGCCCTTAGAAGCACCTGCGTTCACGAATACGGTATCACCTTTCTTAATATGCAATTTTGCCATACTTGTAGAATTTAGATGATTAGAGCACTTCAGGTGCTAATGAGATAATTTTCATGTTCGTTTGACGGAGCTCGCGAGCTACAGGGCCGAAGATACGTGAACCACGAATCTCACCTGCGTTGTTTACGAGCACGCATGCGTTGTCATCGAAGCGGATGTAGCTACCGTCTGCACGGCGTACCTCTTTCTTCACGCGAACAACGATAGCGCGTGTTACGGTACCATCTTTGATGTCAGAAGAAGGAATTACACCTTTTACTGCTACTACGATGGTGTCACCCAGGCTGGCGTAACGCTTTTTGGTTCCGCCGAGTACGCGGATGCACAATGCCTCTTTAGCACCAGAGTTATCCGCTACTGTCAGTCTTGATTCTTGTTGTACCATATTACTTAGCCCTTTCTACAATTTGAGTTAAACGCCAACGAACAGTTTTGCTCAATGGACGAGTCTCCATGATGCGAACGATATCGCCGATACCGCACTCATTGTTCTCGTCATGAGCATGGAACTTGCGAGTTTTATTGACAAACTTGCCATAAATAGGGTGTTTCTCTTTCCAGTGAACAGCTACTACGATAGTCTTGTCCATTTTGTTGGAAACGACAATACCCTGACGCTCTTTTCTTAGATTTCTTGTTTCCATGTCAATTCGTTTTTTACTTTGTTAATTCTCTTTGACGAAGTTCGGTTGCAAGGCGAGCAATAGTCTTACGAGCCACCTTAATCTGCAACGGATTGTCAAGCGGAGAAATGCTGTGATTCAATTTCATGCGAACGAGTGCCTCTTTCTCGGTAGCGAGACGCTCTTGGATCTCAGCAGTTGTTAATTCTTTAATTTCAGCTGTTTTCATAATCCTTATTATACATTTTGGGTTGGGTCGTAATCACGTCTTACGACAAATTTGGTTGTAATAGGAAGTTTTTGAGCAGCCAAACGAAGTGCCTCTTTTGCTACATCGAATGGTACGCCATCTATCTCGAAAATGATACGTCCTGGAGCCAATGGTACTACGAAGCCCTCTGGAGCACCTTTACCTTTACCCATACGAACATCCAATGGTTTCTTGGTGATTGGCTTATCAGGGAAAACGCGGATCCATACATGTCCTTGACGTTGCATATAACGTGTTACTGCGATACGGGCTGCCTCGATTTGACGACCTGTCAACCAGATGGTACCAAGGCTCTTGATACCGAATGAGCCAAATGCGAGCTCAGTACCACGCTGTGCATTGCCTTTGATGCGGCCTTTTTGGCAGCGGCGGAATTTAGTTTTCTTTGGTTGTAACATAACTGTAATCTACAAATCGGTTAAACATTATTGTTTTTTGTTTCTGCGGAAACCACCACGACGGTCATCACGACGGCGATCGCCACCACGACCATTCTCTTGCTTTTGGGTGAAGTTTGGAGCAAGGTCTTTCTTGCCATAAACCTCACCACGGCAGATCCAAACCTTTACACCAATCATACCTACTTTGGTGAGAGCACCTGCGTGGCAATAATCGATGTCAGCGCGGAGAGTGTGCAATGGGGTACGACCCTCTTTATACATCTCGCTACGAGCCATCTCGGCACCATTCAAACGGCCGCTGAGTTGGATTTTGATACCCTCAGCACCCATGCGCATGGTAGAAGCGATAGCCATTTTCACTGCGCGACGGTATGCAATCTTACCCTCGAGTTGGCGAGCAATCTTGTTAGCTACGATGGTAGCATCGAGCTCAGGACGCTTAACCTCGAAGATGTTGATTTGCACATCTTTCTTGGTGATTTTCTTCAGTTCCTCTTTCAATTTGTCAACCTCTTGTCCACCTTTACCGATAATAAAACCAGGGCGAGCTGTGCAGACAGTTACAGTCACAAGTTTCAGAGTACGCTCAATTACGATACGAGAAATACTTGCCTCAGCCAAGCGGGCATTCAAATACTTGCGGATCTTGGTATCCTCAAGGATGGTATCTCCGTAGTTCTTACCGCCAAACCAGTTGGAATCCCAACCACGTACTATACCAAGGCGGTTACTAATTGGATTAATTTTCTGTCCCATTTCGTTAATTACTTAGCTTCGTTAGTATTCTTAGTATCTACAAAAATAGTAACATGGTTAGAGCGTTTGCGGATACGATAGCCGCGACCTTGAGGAGCGGTCAGCAGACGTTTGAGCATCATACCGCCATCTACCATGATTTGACTTACATACAGAGTCTCTTGGTCTGCCTTCTTACCGGTTTTTACTTCCCAGTTTGCGATAGCAGATTTCAAGAGTTTCTCGAGAGCGCGTGATGCCTCTTTAGTAGAGAAATGCAACGCACCCAGTGCACGGTTCACTTCCATACCACGAATCATATCGGCAACAAGGCGCATCTTGCGTGGAGATGTAGGAACGTTGTTGAGCTTAGCAAAGTATTGACCCTTGCGAGCCTCTTTCATTGCCTCAGCTGTATTATGTTTTCTAGCACCCATTTTGAATTCTAAAATTTAATTTGTTGTGAATGACTCATGGATTAACGGTTACCCGAGTGACCACGGAACGAACGGGTTGGAGCAAACTCACCGAGCTTATGACCTACCATGTTCTCTGTTACGTACACTGGGATAAACTTGTTTCCATTATGAACTGCGATAGTGTGACCTACAAAATCAGGAGAAATCATAGATGCACGGCTCCAAGTCTTGACAACTTCTTTCTTGCCAGACTCATTCATAGCCAACACCTTATTCTCCAACTTTACGTTGATAAATGGTCCTTTTTTCAATGAACGACTCATAATTTCTCTTAATTTAATAGGTTATTTCTTTCTTCTTTCAATAATGTATTGATTGCTTTGGTTCTTTGGAGCACGTGTCTTGTAGCCCTTAGCTAACAAGCCCTTGCGTGAACGTGGGTGTCCACCTGATGCGCGACCTTCACCACCACCCATTGGGTGATCTACTGGGTTCATTGCCACACCACGGTTGCGTGGACGACGTCCTAACCAACGGCTGCGACCAGCCTTACCACTCTTCTCCAACGCGTGGTCACTGTTACCTACCACACCTACAGTTGCTTTGCAAGCGGAAAGCACTTTGCGCAACTCGCCTGAAGGCAACTTGATGATTGCATATTTATCTTCGCGAGAAGACAATTGTGCAAATACACCTGCCGAGCGAACCATGCAAGCACCTTGACCTGGACGCAACTCAATGTTGTGGATCAATGTACCAAGAGGCATGTTTGCCATTGGAAGAGCGTTTCCTACTTCAGGTGCCACATCTGGACCTGAGATTACTGTTTGACCTACTTGCAAACCGTTTGGTGCAAGAATGTAACGTTTCTCGCCGTCAGCGTAGAACAACAATGCGATACGAGCCGAACGGTTTGGATCGTACTCAATTGTCTTTACTACTGCGGGTACACCATCTTTGTTACGTTTGAAGTCAATTACGCGATATTTCTGCTTGTGTCCACCACCAATATAACGCATGGTCATCTTACCTTGATGGTTGCGACCACCTGTTTTGGTTTTACCGAACACAAGAGATTTCTCTGGTGCACTTGCGGTAATTGTATCAAATGCGCCAATAACTTTGTGTCTTTGCCCCGGTGTAGAGGGTTTTAATTTACGTACAGCCATTTTTAGATATTGCTATAAAAATCAATTGTTTCACCTTCTTTCAATGTAACGATAGCTTTCTTGTAAGCAGCCTTTGCGCCACGAATCAAACCGCTCTTGGTGTAGCGTTGTTTGGTCTTTGGAGCTTGGATAAGGGTGTTTACGTCCAAAACTTGTACATTGTACAATTCTTCTACTGCCTTCTTGATTTCTACTTTGTTGGCAGTACGAACTACCTGAAAACCATAACGGTTAAACTTTTCGCCTGCGGCGGTCATCTTCTCAGTGACGATTGGTTTTAGAATAATTGCCATAGTTGTAACCTCCTTATGCTAAAGTTGCCTCAATTGCTGCTACTGCGCTCTCTACGAGAACCACAGCGCTTGAGTTCATGATTGCGTATGTATTCAGTTCATTTACAGTCACCACGTTGGTGCGCTCGATATTGCTTGCTGACTTGAGAACGTTGTAGTTGTTCTCTGCCAATACGAACAATACTTTCTTACCTGCAACTTGAATGTTATTCATTACCTCGATCATTGCTTTGGTCTTTGGTGCATCGAATTGGAGGGTATCCAATACTACGATTTGACCAGCAGCTGCGCGGGTGCTGAGGGCACTGCGACGAGCGAGTTGTTTCACTTTCTTGTTGAGTTTGAAGCCATAATCGCGTGGAACAGGACCAAAGATGGTACCACCACCTACGCGCACTGGAGACTTCAAGTCACCTGGACGAGCGCCACCGCCGCCCTTCTGACGACCGAGCTTGCGTGTAGAGTGAGCGTTCTCACTACGTTGTTTAGCTTTTGCTGTACCTTGACGATTGTTTGCCAAATATTGTTTTACATCCAAATAAATGGCGTGGTCGTTAGGCTCGATACCGAAGATTGCGTCATTCAGAACGATCTTCTTGCCGGTCTCTTTACCGGCCATGTTCAAAATACTAAGTTCCATACCTCTTATTTGTTAATAACAACGATTGAATTTTTAGCACCTGGTACACTACCTTTGATCATAATCAAGTTGTACTCAGGAATCACTTTTAGTACTACAAGGTTTTGTACGGTCACTTTATCTACGCCCATATGACCTGCCATGCGAGTTCCCTTGAATACGCGGCTTGGGGTTGCACACGCACCGATTGAACCTGGAGCACGCAAACGATCATCTTGACCGTGGGTAGATTGACCTACACCACCAAAGCCGTGACGTTTAACTACACCTTGGAAACCTTTACCTTTAGAAGTACCTGTTACGTCCACGTAGGAGTTCTCTTCGAACATCTCTACGGTCAAGGTATCTCCCAGTTTGACTTCTTGTTCGAATCCATCGAACTCGGCCAAGTGACGCATGGGTTGTACACCAGCAGCCTTGAAGTGACCTGCCTCTGCTTTGTTTGTGTGTTTCTCGCTCTTTGGCATGAAACCTACTTGTACAGCGGCATAGCCATCCTTCTCAACTGTCTTGAGTTGGGTAACAACGCAAGGACCAGCCTCAATAACGGTGCATGGGATATTCTTGCCATCAGCACCGAAAACGGATGTCATTCCGATTTTTTTACCTAATAATCCTGGCATTTTAGCTGTGATTAAAATTGTTAATAATTATTTTCTCCACTCTCGCCCTCGGGATTCCGTGTCTTACGACCTTGTCTATCCGCGGGAAGTGGTCGTTGGGGTTATCAAACTTTGATTTCTACTTCCACACCGCTGGCGAGCTCCAGTTTCATCAATGCCTCTACGGTCTTTTGGTTCGACTCATAAATGTCGATCAGACGTTTGTAGCTCGACAACTCGAATTGCTCGCGGCTCTTCTTGTTTACGAAGGTTGAACGGTTTACTGTGAAGATGCGCTTGTGTGTTGGCAATGGAATTGGACCACTTACTACTGCACCTGTTGCTTTTACGGTCTTCACAATTTTCTCAGCTGACTTGTCAACCAAATTGTGGTCGTACGATTTCAGTTTAATACGAATTTTTTGACTCATTGTCTTTACGTTTTTTTAATGTTGTTTTACTTATCCT
The DNA here is from genome assembly GCA_045579505.1 of Paludibacteraceae bacterium. Classification (GTDB taxonomy): domain Bacteria; phylum Bacteroidota; class Bacteroidia; order Bacteroidales; family Paludibacteraceae; genus Colicola. The sequence goes on along the minus strand of JAZNMH010000023.1, from coordinate 5,610 downwards.
TTGGCGCTCGCACACCCAAAGAGTCATTTGCTCAGATGACTCGCGCCCTTGGGGTTTGTCTTATGTTTGCGCGCAGTATATTAAATAAGGTACGCGCTTGCGTGCGCACATGCACGCGGGAGTGAAGAGGTTTGAAGTATTGAGCGGCCCTCTGCCCAACCTTTTCGAACATTCGAACTCGGTTTTTTCTTGTAGTACCGATAGGTCGGTCTCCCGACCTATCAGTTGGTTGTTTCTTATACGAGATCCACACGACCGCCTACCTCTGTCAAAACAGTCTTAGCGATAGTGCTGGAAACTGCATCATAGTGTGAGAACTCCATGCTGCTGGTTGCACGACCAGAAGTGATGGTACGCAAGGCGGTTACATAACCGAACATCTCGCTCAATGGTACCTTAGCCTTGATAACACGTGCGCCTGTACGAGCGGTATCCATACCCTCTACTTGACCACGACGTTTGTTCAAGTCGCCGATAACATCACCCATGCTCTCCTCTGGAGTAACTACCTCAACCTTCATGATTGGCTCCATCAATACTGGCTTAGCCTTAGCGCATGCGCTCTTGAATGCCATTTGAGCACAGATATCGAATGAGAGTTGGTCTGAATCCACTGGGTGGAAGCTACCATCTATCAAGGTTACTTTCAGTTTATCTACTGGATAACCAGCCAACACACCAGTCTTCATAGCGGTTGTGAAACCTTTCTCTACTGCTGGGATGTACTCTTTTGGAACGTTACCGCCCTTAACCACATCCACGAATTGCAAGCCACCTTCAAAGCCTTCATCTGCTGGCTCAACGCGAACGATAATATCCGCGAATTTACCACGACCACCTGATTGCTTCTTGTAGGTCTCACGCAACTCTACTGGAGCAGAGATTGCCTCGCGATATGCTACTTGAGGACGACCTTGGTTACACTCTACCTTGAACTCACGTTTCAAACGGTCGATAATAATCTCCAAGTGAAGCTCACCCATACCAGAGATTACTGTTTGACCTGTTTGCTCATCTGTCTTAACGGTGAAGGTTGGATCCTCCTCAGCCAATTTTGCCAAACCAACGCCCAACTTGTCGAGGTCTGCTTGGCTCTTTGGCTCTACAGAGATACCGATTACTGGTGCTGGGAACTCGATAGACTCCAATACGATTGGTTTCTCCTCAGAGCACAAGGTATCACCAGTACGAATATCTTTGAAACCTACACCCGCACCAATATCACCAGCCGCGATAAAATCTACTGGATTTTGGCGGTTTGAGTGCATTTGGAAGATACGAGAGATACGCTCACGTTTGCCAGAGCGTGGGTTGTAAACGTATGAACCTGCCTCCAATTTACCACTATACACACGGAAGAAGCACAAGCGACCTACGTATGGGTCAGTAGCAATCTTGAATGCCAATGCGCACAATGGCTCGCTCTCATCTGGAGTACGGGTGATAGCATCGCCTGTTGCAGGGTCAGTACCGTCAATCACTGGAGTATCCATTGGGCTTGGCAAGTATGCGCAGACAGCATCCAACATAGTTTGCACACCTTTGTTCTTGAACGAAGAACCGCAAACCATTGGGAAGATTTGCATGCTCAAGCAACCTTTGCGGATTGCTGCACGAATCTCATCTTCGGTAATGGTTGAAGGATCATCAAAGTATTTCTCCATCAATGCATCATCAAACTCAGAGATTGTCTCGAGCATTTTGTCGCGCCACTCCTCTGCCTCTGCTACGAGGTTTGCAGGAATCTCTTCTACTGAGTAGTTTGAACCCATAGTATCATCGTTCCATACGCATGCTTTCATGGTTACAAGGTCAACTACGCCCTTGAATGTCTCCTCAGCACCGATTGGAATTTGGATTGGACATGGGTTTGCACCGAGCACCTCTTTGATTTGTGTTACTACGTCAAAGAAGTTTGCACCTGAGCGGTCCATTTTGTTTACGTAGCACAAACGAGGTACGTTGTATTTATCAGCTTGGCGCCATACTGTCTCTGATTGTGGTTGTACGCCACCTACTGCGCAGAACGCTGCCACTGCACCGTCCAAGATACGGAGTGAACGCTCAACCTCTACAGTAAAGTCCACGTGACCCGGAGTGTCAATCAAGTTGATTTTGTATTTATCACCCTTGTATTGCCAGAATGTGGTTGTAGCAGCAGAAGTAATAGTAATACCACGCTCTTGCTCTTGCTCCATCCAGTCCATAGTTGCCGCACCATCGTGTACCTCACCAATCTTGTGGGTCAAACCGGTGTAGAACAAAATACGCTCAGAGGTTGTGGTTTTTCCGGCATCGATGTGCGCCATGATACCGATGTTTCTGTTTAATTTTAAATCGTGTTTAGCCATTTTCGTTTCTTTTTCCTAATACCGTATTAATAATTACGCGCGCAAGCGCATATTAGAAACGGAAGTGTGCAAATGCACGGTTAGCCTCTGCCATGCGGTGCATATCTTCTTTACGTTTGAACGCACCACCTTGGTTGTTAAATGCATCCATGATCTCTGCTGCCAACTTCTCAGCCATTGAGTGGCCACCACGTTTGCGAGCGAAGAGAATCATATTCTTCATTGAAATCGACTCCTTGCGGTCAGCACGAATCTCTGTTGGCACTTGGAAGGTAGCACCACCGATACGTTTTGACTTAACCTCTACCAAAGGAGTGATATTGCTAAGAGCCTGTTTCCAGATTTCGAGAGGTGTTTGCTCACCTTTCATCTTGTTGCCAACAGTCTCCAAAGCGGTGTAGAATACGCTGTATGCGGTATTCTTCTTACCGTCGAGCATAAGGTGGTTTACGAATTTTGCCACCATCACCTCACCATATACTGGATCTGGGAGGATTACTCGTTTTTTTGGTTTTGCTTTTCTCATTGTTTTGTTTTTGTTTTTTGTTGATTGTCTTAACTTCAGCAGGTTTCTTCAGATTCGAGCCCTATTTTTTTTGGCTGCCAGCCGCCGGACGCTGGTCTATTATCTTACTCCACCCTGCTTACTCAACCGATCAACCCATTAATAATCTGTCCCATCGTATGGAACTTTTAGTTAGTTTTTTTTTCGTCAGAACTTGCCTATAGCCTATAACCTATAGCCTATAACCTTATTTCTTAGCTTTAGGACGCTTTGCGCCATATTTGCTTCGACGTTGCAAGCGGTTTGCTACACCAGCGGTATCCAATGTACCACGAACGATGTGGTAACGTACACCTGGAAGGTCTTTCACACGACCACCGCGCACCATAACGATGCTGTGCTCTTGCAAGTTGTGACCCTCACCTGGGATGTAAGCGTTCACCTCCTTTTGGTTTGTCAAGCGAACACGTGCTACTTTACGCATAGCAGAGTTTGGCTTCTTAGGAGTTGTAGTGTAAACGCGTACACATACGCCACGACGTTGTGGGCAGCTGTCCAATGCTGGACTCTTGCTCTTGTCGATAAGTTCTGCTCTTCCTTTTCTAACTAATTGTTGAATTGTAGGCATTGTAACTTTTAATTTTGGTTAATAATTTTGTTTGTTAATTGTTTTTTCACGCTCTCTCGCATTATGCCCGCGTATGCGCGCCGCGAAAAAGCATGCAAAGGTACTGCTTTTTTCTGACATGACCAAACATTTCTGCCTAAAAGTTGCACTTTTCATGCATTTTTCGACCTAAAAATTAAAATTGCTAAACCGACTTTGCAAAAATCAACCCTATTTTTGCTCCTAACTCACTTTTTTATCAATCACTTACACACCTTTTCAACAGCGCATATTTGCTTCTTAAAATTATGCTTTATTTTAAGATTTCCCTTTTGCTGTATGGCTTAAATTTTGGCTATCATTTTATCCCGAAGATACCCTGAAGATACCCCGATGATAGAGAGGAGATGGAAGGTAGATAGTTGACTATAAAAAAGTGCGTTTTATTAAGATTCGTTCTCTTTTCGTTTCGCTATCCGTTCCTCAATTTTACCGAGCGACGACCCTGAGAACTCCGAGAGAACTCCCTGAGACAACCAAAACCGAAAAAGTGCGTTTTGTTAAGATTGCCTGCCTTTACACTTTACACTATATCCTTGCCTTTACACCTTACACTCTCCACCTTACACCAGAAAAATCGCCCTAAAAATCGATTTTTCTTGCTCAATCCAAAATAATTCACTACCTTTGCAGTCGAAATAAAAAATACTAACATGCTACAGATTATCGAAGATAAGGAATATACCGAATGGATTGCCGAGTTGAGCCATCGCTATCGCCAAAGTCAAATCAAGGCATCTGTACGTGTTAATAATGAGATGCTTCGTTTTTATTGGTCTGTCGGAAAAGACATTGCCGAAAGACAATATGACAATAAGTACGGCTCTCATTTCTATGAAAACCTGAGTAATGATTTGACCAAAGTAGTAGGAAATAAAAGAGGTTTAGCACCTACCAGTTTGCGCTACACCAAGTACTTTTACTCGCTATACTCTCCGCTTTTTGAAAATCATCGGCAAGCTGCCGAAGATTCGCTACAATCAATTTATCGGCAAGTTGCCGAAGATTTTGACTTGCTCTTTTGCATACCGTGGACACACCATCAAAAAATCATTGATAAGGTAAAGGGAGATAGTCGTAAAGCACTATTCTTTGTACACAAAACATGGGAAAATCAATGGGGACGTGGTGTTTTAGTCAACTTCTTAGAGACTGATTTGTATGAGAGAGAAGGCGGAGCACTAAGCAATTTTCAGCATATTTTACCAGCTGAAGAAAATGATTTCGCTCAGCAACTATTAAAAGATCCCTATCGTTTTGATTTTCTCCATCTCAAAGAACAGTATTCGGAGAAAGAATTGAAAGATGAGTTAATGAATAAGCTCTCTCAGTTCCTGCTTGAATTAGGCAAAGGTTTTTCGTTTGTAGGACGTGAATATCGTCTATCGGCAGGAGGTAAAGATAAGTTCATCGACCTCTTGTTCTATATTATCCCACTACACCGATATTGTGTGATTGAAGTTAAAACTACTGAGTTTGATTTTCAAGACATAGGTCAGTTGGCTGGTTATACAGCAATGGTAGATGACTTGTTGAATACACCACAGGATGCTCCTTCTATAGGTCTGCTCATTTGCAAAGAGAAGAATACGGTATTGGCGCGATATGCGCTTTCGAGGATAAACACACCTATTGGCATTTCTGAATATGAATTATCTAAACGTCAACTCCCAAAAGAAGTAGAATCAGCATTGCCTACTATTGAGGAAATCGAAACAAAGTTAAACGACTAACAAAATATTATTAACCTCCTAAATTACTCATCACTTATAGTTCATAACTAATCCGTAACGCATACCGTTGCCCGACATATTTAATATAGCGTTATAAGCCCAGACTTGATTCTTTGAAAACTGGACACTTTCAAAAGATCAATTAACAATTCAAGTACGGTTTATGCACGCTCGCGTTTCCAGCGTGAGTTTTCCGTGCGTAGATTTGAATTGTTAAGGTAGTCCAGAATCCTCAAAGAATCAAATTGAAGCGAACGAAAGTTCACGCTTTTATTTTTGTACCCGATTTTGAAAAATATCCTATTATTAAGATTTATAGAAATCGCTAGATAGGGATATACGGTGCGAATTTTG
>JAZNMH010000022.1:0-22918 GCA_045579505.1 Paludibacteraceae bacterium | reverse complement strand
TATGCTTGCGGGAACATCCGCGAGGGCGGAACAAGTGCGCGAGTTTGACTATACAGGTAATTTTTGTAATAGTTCGGTGGTGGGCATCTCCATGCGGTTGAAGGCGAACCACTTTTTGCCGAGGTCTTTGATGCTGGCACCGAGGTGATAGACTGTCTCGTCGATGCAAAGCCCACGGAGCATATATTCTTTTAGAACTTTAGTCGCCCAGATTCGAAATGCCGTACCACGTTGACTTTTTACACGATAACCTACAGAAATGATTACATCAAGGTTATACATAACTGTTTCATATTGTTGTAAACCATCATTACCCATGTGTGCAAATTTTGCACATGTGCTCTGTTCTTCTAATTCACCTTCATTGAACACATTGCGAATGTGCGATGGAGTAAAGAAAGAAGAGGAAGTAAGTGTGTTCAATATAAGAAATAGCAGCACCGTGTGAAGGTGCTGCTTAAAAATGGAGGATTTGACCTGACCATTGTAGTTTTATCACTTTATATCAATCACTCGCCAAGGACCGTCGTAACCCATTTGTACTTCGAAGAGATGATCATCTAATTGGTTAACCTCATTGTATATAGCAGGGATAACAATCTTGCCATAGCTATCAATCACACCCTTGTAACCATATACATAGTATTCGAAATAACCTGTTGGGTGCTCCTGTTCGTAATCACTCGGTAGGTACATTGGTCGAAAATCGTATTCGCTACAGAAATCAGTGAGGACATTACCATATTTATCAATGCGTTTCATCACACCATTATCCACAGCAAACAAGTGCTCGCCATAACAATAGATGAGCTCGTAATACAGAGGGTGCGTGATGGTTCCATCCATATCCATGATACCATACTTACCTTCATCTTGGAAGATGCGCACACCACAAGAGGATGGTCCCCAGATGCAGTCGTAAATGGTATCTACCACCAGCTCGCCCGTTTGGTTGATCAAGCCACATTCGTTCTTGGAATTGGTAACCACGCAGTATCCGTCATGGAATGCATACCCAAGGCGTGTAATAGCATGTTGCGTGGTGGGATATTGGCAAGGGATAACCTCTTCGCCAGTAGTGTTGATGAAGCCAATTCGATTATCGCGGTACACGGCAGCCAATCCCTCGGAGAAGTTCCATGCATGATTATAACGTCCTTCTATTGCAATTTTACCTGTATTGAGATTGATAAAACCACGCTTGCCGTTCATGTCGCAATACACCGTCAAGGAGTCGCCTTCGCTAACACCCAATGACACCCAACGCATTTTAGGGGATACATAGCGGCGAGTATTCAGATTGTAGATACGCACATATTCCTTGTCAGGATAATCCTTATCCAGTCGCAGCGAATCGTTGATTTCTTGCTGATAGTACCATTCTTTGTTGTCCAAACGGTCTTCAATACGTACTGATGCAAGGCATGCAAAGAAAATAAACACACCTAATCCAAATAATGCCCATGCAGAGATTAGGATTTTCGTCCAGAGTTTTGGTTGATTTGATTTCATAGTTGTTTAATTTTTATTAATTAGTTTTGAGATTTTTTTGTAGCCAAGACCATGTATGGACCGTCACCCACATAATACAATATAGGGAGGTGTTCGGCAGGAATGTGCTCGTGTACCATGCAGTAATTGCTCTCCTGTTTCATGTTTGCATATTGTTGCATCTGATCCTTTGTTATTGGCTGGGGAGCGAAGATGTAATTCTCGTAGCAGCGTGTGTCGCTATAGTCATAGGAGTCAAATTTTGGATAACTCTTGTCTATTATTCCGACATGTATATTCTCCAATGGGATATGCTCTTTTGTGGGGAAGCAAAATAGATACGAACCTAAACTGGCTGTCATTTCGCAGTGTTGGCGAACACCTTTCAACCCATGAAAAGTATGTCCTAAAATAGTAATATCATCCTCTATATGATACATTTGTATATCGTAGTCAGCAATTGGATTTTCCGTCCAATATTTGGTGATATATCGAATGGTTAGTGCGCTGATCTTGTCTTTAGGTACAATAGCGAAGATCTCATCCAACAATCCCTCTATTCCTTTTTGACGGAGTATATCGCGCATCACGATATTGTACTGAATAAAACGATCCAATTCTGCACCTATTCTATCAGATTGATAAAGAGCTTTTAAGGCCTCTTGCCACGTGAAGAAATACCTTGTTTCAAAATAATTGGAGATGCAGACCTGTGGTAGCATCGGGTTGAGTTGAGGTTTCATAAGCGAGTTGTTTTTTTAGAGTGTTAGATGTTTAGTGTCTATGTCAAAGTGTATCTGTATGTTTGTTATTGGAAACTAATTCAATACGACAGCTTCTGCACCGAACCATTGGTCAAGGGTATCATTGACTTTGTTTGTGATTTCATCGGTTATTTTGCCGGAGATTTTCTTATACACATACGCAATCACCGCTGCGTCGTCTAATATACCTAAGAAACCTAACACCTTGCGCGGAAGGAGGTCAGCAGGAATAACGATATACGCTATTGCTCCGTATATCAATGCTTTTTCCAGTGTAGTGGTTTCGCTATCGCGCATAACGTGATAGAAGGTAAGGATAGGTTTAGTGGCAACGCGACCGGCCCGGAGGGCATAGGTTTTGATTTTATCCCAAAGCTGAGCGAACTTGGATTTCCAATCCGTACTCTTCAACTGCTCAAGCAGTCCATCTACTGGTTTGCCCATCATCAGATAGACAAGAACCAAAATGCAAAGCGTAATAATCATAATGCACAAGAGTTATGCGTATGCCATGGACTTGTTACTACTCAGCGCAGGAGCAGTAGTTGGTAGATTACCTATTGCAGCCAACAACTCAGGAAGGTGCTTGTCGATGGTGGTAATGCTATTGCCAATGGCTACCAGGACAATGGTCTTATTGATAGCTCCGTCATCCACAGGACAACTCACGCGGAATGATATTTCACCATCTTCGGGGTCCATCACATAGTGACCTAAGATCAACGAATGATTGAGTTTGTTGAGTAGACTGGTCATTAAGAAGCGTTTGTCTTCAGGCACCATAATGGGAAAATTGGTGATGACCAGTAAGAGTTCTTGCTCCTCCAATGGTACTAATCGCTGACGATAAGTCGTTAGTTCGGTTGATAAGCGATAGTCAAAAACCTCGTTTTCTTGGTCGTAGTCGAAATGGATGTCCATTTCCTCCAGTGCACGTAGCACAGCATCATAAATCTTTTTCATAGCGTTTGTAAATTTGAATGTTTGTAAGTATAGAGTGTTGGTTTAGGTAGAATCTATCAATTTGGAGATAAAATTTCTACATTAGCAAATGCGATTCGTCCTGATTGATTCGTTGGTAAATCTCTTGCAATAAGATCTCTGGTGAAATCTATCAAGTGTAACAATCAATCGAACAACTATCTATAGACATTCGTCTTCAATGAACTTTTTCACAAAGTTACGTTGGAGATTATTTTCAGGAGATACTCTATGTTTGGATTTAGGGCAGCGTGAAAAACCATCTTGCAGTTGCAGCATCGCTTTGGTATATAGTTCTTCTGCTCCTAATCCCTGATTTCTCATCAAATACGCATATAGGCAGGCAACGATGGTGCCTGTTCTACCCACTCCGCCCCAACAATGTATATAAATACAATTGCAGAAGGCATCTTCCTCTTGTTGTTCTGCTTGAGATATTATATTTTGACACAATTGAGCTACACTGGCGGTATCTTCGGGAACGCTGCAATCAGATATTGGAAATCTAACGTGATATTGATCATCTTGGAGATGATGTGCATAAGGTGCAAGTTCTCCTTCGCATGTTAAATCATAAAAATACTTAAACTTCGACCAAGCAAAAGACTCTAATTTCATTTTACATCGTTCATCATCTTTGTCTCCAGGATATTCACCTGCATAGATTTTCAAATCGCGATTGACATAATAGGAATTTTTGATAGGTACGCAATCCAATGCCATTACGTCGATATATTTTTTCTTCCACTCTCGTTTTTCTGGGGTATCACTATTGTCACCATATTCAGAAAGAGGGATATTGGTAGCAAGATCTGTGGCGATTTCTTCGATAAGCCATCTGAGTTCTAAGTTTTCTTTATAATAGTCTGGAATGGCATCATAACCCAGTAGTGCGCCCAGGATATTGCCCGTAACAGCACCCGTAGAATCACTATCTCCAGAATGATTGACGGCAGCAACTATGGCTTTTTCAAAATCATTTGGATATTTGAACACACAATATAGGGCTATCGCCAATGTTTCTTCAGCTACCCAACCTTCTCCTATCTGACTGATTGCTTCGGCATCGCTTTGTCTGGGTGAAACTAAGTGATGAGCTTTAATAATCAATTGTTCTAAATCATTTATATAGGTGTGTTCTTCTGGATACATATCTCTCAATATGGATATGCATGTTTTACAGCATTCCCATAGCTGAATAGGCCTCAAATAGGCGTATGGAATAATATGCTGAATAAATAGAGATAAGAACGCAGCAGGCATATATCCAAGAGGATGTTTATGCGTGAGAGCGGCTATTTTACCAGCTTCTTTTGCATACCAAATTTGGTTTTCTCTATCATGAGTTAGATAGGGATTGGTAGGGTTTGAAGCAATCAGAGCCACTGGTGCTACTCGCATAATTCCTCCACAGCCCTTGCTTTTGTTTATTACTTTTTCACCTTTCGCCAATTGTTGTATTGCAGAGAGACATGTCATACCTGGGGCACGCCTTGCATGCAGTTCCTTCACTTCGCGAATCCAATTGTAGTGTTGTTCTGTATAGTCTATCTCTCCTGTTTGCGTTTGTAACCATTCTATATATGAGCTACGAATATAATCAGCAGGACTGGCTCCTAAAGCTCCATAGGTGGCATATCTGGTCAATGCGAATAAGAACCCATTGGCGGTAAAAAGGGTCATTTGGGTATCATCGGATATTTCTGCAACTCCATTATGGTTGAGCACGTATCGTGTAATTCCGCTTTCTCCGAATCTTTGAACGATTTGCGAATAATTAAGAAATTCAACGGGATAGCCCAGGGCATCACCGACGGCTCCTCCAATCATAGAGCCAAGGACTTTATCTTTATACTTTGCATTCATAATAAATAGAAAACATTTTTTGTAATAGCAATGGCGATAAGTAGCAATTGTGTTATTAGTAGATTGATATGTTAATTTATAGGGAATAGTAATTCAACTATTCCATTGTCTTGCATTTTTATTGCGAAATGTCCTTTGAGAGTATCGTTCTCACATTCCCATACCGTATAGTCCACTCGGGGATTATAGACGCTCTTGACAAAACGTATATCGTTGTAAATCAAATCAACTACTACGCTATCAGCATGATTGTCATATACTCCGTAGAGTCTATTTTTACAGATAATGCTATATCGTTCCGACTCTGTAGGCAGAATGCGGTCAAAGGGTTTGCGGGTGCAAGAAAAGCAAACAAAGGCAATAAATGCCAGCGATAAGATAAAAATGGGTTGTTTCATAAGTTATATTGCTTTTGTTTTGTTTCCAGAAAAGACCTCTTTTGGGATTTTATCTACCTCTTTTTGGTACATACTGCTTAATTGGTGGTATAATAAGGTTAGTCATTAAAGTATCGATAAATACTCTTACTATGTTCAATCTCCTTGTTCATTCTTTTTCTTGCATCAATCTTAGCTACTGTATTTCTGAATGATTTGGGTCGTAACAATTTGTTCCACCCCTTATCGGACATAGCCACTAAGAACCCTTCATCATATCCCTTGTTGATTTCTCTATATCGAATAGCGGGGGCTGCTGTTCGCCGAGTATGTGTTAAAAAACAATCTAATGCATACAGATACACCAATGACATCCCTGCTTGTGTTGCCATTACCGAAGAATCAAAAAGCACCGAAGATTCTACACAAAGATCATCAAACACATCTTCCCGAGTAGCATATTCTTTCGTTAAAAAACCGATTATTCCATAATATCGTCCAAGATATCGCCATTTCCAAAAATCACATCGTTTTTTTTTACTACTTTGTGGCACCTGAAACATCAAGAAGAATAATTCTATTTGACTGGCGGACAAAGAGGTATCACTCGCCAGTCCTAATCGAACCTCTTCACAACAAAAATCAGAAATGATACCATCAATCCGCTCCACATCCCCCACACTAAAATAGTCTGCATCCACTTCATTTGAGACACGAATCATAATGTACAAATGGGTACTATTCGTATATTTTCGCAGAATATGTTTGATTTCTTTCCCACATTCCGTTAGTTGACTCACATATAATCTTTGGAAGCAAGCAAAGACCGTATTCGTATCTGCCTCCATCAACAAATCGTAATATTCTTTTTCTTGGATTGGAAGTGCATCTCCTGGAGATACCCTCATGTGCTCTCTTGCAGCATTCAACGCACATGTTTTTCCGTGTGATAAAATTCTCATATCGCTTTAATTTTGCGGCTGTGTCAAAGCTGTTGTTCTTTTAGTGCACATAGCACTGTTTCATGGATTTTTTTCATAGTGATAATTTTAGTGTTATAATTAATTCATACTCGAAACCATAAAAAAGGGTTTTCATAGTGTAGAAATTTGTTGAGATTGTTGTTTGGATGTTGCCAACAACATATAGTTGCCAGCTCCACGATAATAGAGTATCGGTAGCAGTTCTTCGGGAATAAGCTCATGCACCATACAGAAGTTGAAATAACAACTTATTTTATCCATAGCGGTAAGCAAATCGGATTTTCTTATTGGGTGATTTCGAAAGAAATAATTTTGATACGTTCGGTCATCACCAAGATCATAGTGGTCCAGAATAGGATAACTGTCATACAATTGCCCTACATAAATTCCATCTAATGGTTCTCGTTTTACTTTCGCAATTATAGCCTCCGCATAATGATAGTGTCCAATTATAGAACAATGTGATTTAATATCTTTTAAGCCATTAAATGTATGTCCTAAAATGGTAACTTTATCGCGAATATGATAGCATTGGATATCGTAGCTTGCCACTTGTTCTTCGGTTTCCCACATTTGATACATTGCATCAATCGCTCTTGTGTCTGTAGCAAATAGTGGACATTTATTTTTTAGGTATTCAACATATGCTTCTATCCCCATTTCACGCAGCATATCACGATGCTCAATGTTATAATACACAATTTCAGGAAGATATATATGTAGTGCATTTCTTTTAGCAAGATATACTACGGCATCTTGCAAAGAATTGAATGTCCCTTGCCATGGATATGAACAACGAATTTTAGACATGGTGATTAAGTATTTAATGCCTTCTCAGCAATTGCTAATGCTTTTTCATCAAGTTTGGACTGCTTAATCATGCCCCACACCTGAGCGATAACTACTGGTGCAAACACGAACATTGTGATTAGTGTAGGTACCAGTTGTTGTTTAACAACGCTCACACCAGCCTCAAAGGCTATTTCGCCAGAAGCTACAGGTGTCATGGTAATTTCCAACGCAGTACGTAGTCCTAATGCTGCTTTGAAAAGTCCACCTTTAGAGATAAAGATTCGTTGCCCACTGGCAGGATCTTCGATACGTACCTCGTAACCCTCGTTTACGAATGCTTGACGAATCTGCTCCGCCACTTGCGGAATCTTGGCTGTATCACCGTACAGCGTCTTTTGGCTTGAAAATGCTCCCATAGTTGTATTGTTTTGATTGTTGTTTTAGTAGTATAGAATAGTTGTAAACCTTTAATCTATCATTAATGAGCTTATTATTAATTAAAAAGAGCATCAAGGCAAAGTATTATTGCACAAATTAACATAATATAGTCCTCCTATTATAAATTTAACACTTTCTGTAACAATTCATTAGCTGCTTGAGTTTGCAGTTCGTTTAATTCTTCACTCGTATTTACCTTTTGAAACGAGTTGTTATATAAAATTCCAATATCAGCAATTAACCGGATAAATTTTCTACTTGGATGCAATATGTGCATTATTTCATCCGGCGTGCTATAAAACGAAACCGTAACCAACGTTGAAAACAAACTAGAAAGAGAAGATAATGAACATATCGGTTGATTTAATTGCCTTGACAATTGCTCAATCATTCGCCAATCCATCCTTAAAGTCTTTTTTATCAACATCATGGCTGTAGATCTCATTCCGACAACTTCTATAAGCGAATTTCTTCTTTTTAAACGAAGTTGTTGATCAGCCATATCAATAACACTTATCAAAAAAATGCCATATTCCATAGTCGTCACATCAATTTTATCCAGCAGTATCAGTTACTGTATTTATAACTTCCACTACATCAGAGGCACCAGAATCAGAAAGGGCTTCACTTATTACTCCCTTTATGGGTTCTAACGCTTCACCTATCACATAACTTTTAGCCGCACGGGCAGCACCGTTTGTTATCAAAATGGGATTAGCAGTACAAATACCTACTACCACTTCTCCTAATCCAAATAATATTCCTATTCTCATAACGTGTAAATTTTAATGATTGTTACTATTTTTTCTTATTAGAAATTAAAAGTTTTATCAACCGCTCATTTTCGATATTTTGAGTGATTGCAGATAGTTTTGCTCCTTATAGAAGATTGCTAATCCAATCTCCGACTTCTGCAAGACCGCCAATAATAGAAGACCCCACATCTGATATTGAATCAGAAACATCCGAAGCGCCAACAAGGTTCACAAGAGAGGCTGCCTTATCAACATACTCTGAGGCAATAGTAGTGACGGCATTGGTAACATCAGACATTTCAAATACTCCATCACCATCGCCATAGGCTCTATCAATGTACTTGGCAATATACATAGGACTGATTTCTCCTTTAGTTGCTGCTTTTGCAACTTGTCTTAAAATAATTGTTGTTAATGACATAACAGTAAAATTTTAATAGTTTTACATTAATTTTTCAATTGACGCTGCAAAGGTACTGCTTTTCTGTCATTCTTTCAAAAAGAAGAAATTATTCTATGAATTTTCTCTACTGTCCACCAAAAATGGCGATTAAATATATATATATTGGTAAAATAGTTGATTTTTTTAGAAATATTTCCGACTATGTAAATAAAAACGGACACTAATTAGTATCCGTTTTGTATTTGACTATTAATTTCTTTGTCGAACCATTTTCTTAGGGGGGTATCGTTTCCATGTTCTCGAACGAAAAATAGTTCTTGTGGTGCATCAACGACGAAACACTTTTTTTTACCATATGGTATGTATAATTGTTTGTTTTCGATGTGCACTGAACGTTCTATTCGATCTGACATTTTAGAAACATATTGTCCGATATTATAGTAATTCAACTCCATATCTTTCCCATTTATATGATAATAAAGATATTTATACTGCTCACTTTGCATTTTATCATCTAATAGTATAACACCTTGTTTTCTTGCAACAAATAGCATATATAAAACAAACTGTACAGGCGGTAGATAACAGAACTCGCCTGTACCATCAAACATTATTTTTCTATGATTTATGTCGAATATTACCTTATCAACTACATGTGTTTTTGATTTATAAACTATGTAATCCAACAATGTCTTATGAAAACCTTTGCAGTGTACACGTTCATTATCATATAAAATCACATGATTTCGAACGCACTTGACTAATTCTATATACCTATCAAGAAATTCGTTGATTGTACTCTCAACGTCATCACCTACTATTGGAATTAACAAAAAGTCCTGAAAATTTTCAAATTTGACATGTTCTTGTTCACAGAGCACTCGTCTCCTTGATGTTTTAACCTTTAACATCAACGCAGGAAAATCAATAGTAATACCATGTTCACTAAAATAATAATTTACGAAATCCGATGTGGTCACCTTCTTTAATTCTTCGGAAAAATGTTTTGCTTCTTCTATATCTTTTAAAAGCAAAGGATGTGTAAACATCATTATTTTCGATAAAATACTATCATTTAAAGTGATAGGTACTCCTGAATTGGATTGTATGATTGTCCCCTCATTTTTATTAGAAAGGAATTTAGCGACCTCAGGGATATATGCAAACTCAAAACCATAAAGTCTTAACTTAGATTGAATATTATTCAATGTACGTTTATCACCCAATTCTTCATTATAACCATACTCATCATCTTCTATATACAATATTTCATGCTTAGAAAATCGTAGATTTCGCGTTTTGCATGAAATCACTCTTACCCCCAAGCCCATATTCTTCTCATCATCCAACATATACTGAAGGGAAAGTAGTAATAGAGCTTCGTTTGCTGAGCAATCACTATCAACATTTGCAAGTTCCTTAGCGTCTAAATATAATTCTCTCAGAGAGTATTTTTCTGCATATTCATTATTACTCTCAGAATATTTCCATTCATATAAATCGGTTAGTGCTTCACTAAATGTTTTTGAATGTGCCTTATCAAGCAATACAACATCTTCATGACCGTCATTAGAAATAAGTCCGTACTTTTTCTTGAGTTCCTCTAACAAACGTATTTCCTTCACATCTATTATTCCATCAGCATTGACGATGTCATAGAATACACGCAATGCTGCTATTTTAAAGTCTTCTAATTGCATATAATGACTATTTGGTTAATATTTTCATTTTTGATCATTTATCGCATCAACTGCATCAAAGTCTTCATTAAGCCCAATTGTGCCCATAAAATTATTTTTTCGTATTTACTACAGAAACCTGAATCTATATACATTCTGTAAAACAGTGCTGCTTTAACGGTGTCTATACCAACATAATAGTCCCCGCATGCTTTCATTGCAGGAGCATATCCTTGTTGTGCAGCTGGAAGATAGTATTTCTCTACAATCATCCTTTCATAATCTACCGAGTGTATTTCTCTTGCACCACAATATGGATTATCATAATAATTATGCAAGCGCTCTGAACCTTGTTCAAATAATTCTTTAGCTGTCATCACTACTGTCCTCTAAAAATGGATGATAAAATATTAAAAGTTAAAAATAAAAATAATTAATATAACGTAGGATTGATAATACGCTGACTTTGCTCATCATTCAAGCAAACCATCCTAGTTGTGACATGAGTAATATACTTTATTTTGTGGAAATTTAACTGAACCAGCGTCCTATTCTTAACCCCCATTCAACACCTGGCAATATCTCTTGAGCAGCTATTTTGGTTTTTTCCCAGCCTGTAAAACCATCCCAATTATGCAATTCAGTTACCAACTGGATAAACCTATCTTGTAAACTATTGATGGCGTCAACCATAACGGGGTCAGCAATTGCCTCTATCCCCTTTTCTTCCAATCTTTCTTTAAACGCGAAATTGATTTTCTTAGCAAAGATCCATATTCCTTGCTCAAGATAAATAAAGGCACCCCTATCAAATCTATCAGACACAGCATCTTCCATAGCTGTAATTAAAGTGGGGCAATGCTGTTTGAGCATTTCTATTCTTGGAGTGGAAATCTCACATAGTGCAGACAATGTTTCATCCAAAAAATTGCATGCTGAAAATACAAATGCTTCTGTATCTGCACATGGATGAATATAGGTAATAAAGCCATTGTGCTCTAAACCTAAAAAAAAACCAAATTTTGAGTCGCATTCAAAAATTGCAATTTCTCCATCACGACCTTCAGCAAAATCTTGCAGTTGAGTTCTCGTTTCAAATTCCATAATTATTTATTTTTAAAGTTACTAAATATTCATTTATTAGGATTACCATCAGCATTTCTCATACTACTTCAAACACCCTCTCACATATATCATATTCGTTTCGAATTGAATATCTGTTGGGGTGACATACTGGAGTACTTTTTCAAGTCCGTTAATTACATCTAAATAGACATACACCTTTTTTGAAGAAGTGTCCACCTTGACACCTGCTGGTATCTTAGATTGCAAAAAAGATACTACTCCAGAAATAATCATAGAAGCCGCAGCAGAACAATCATACGAAAGATACAGATGGTGTTCTGTTACCTTATCCACAGATATAGATATAGTAACTGTAGGTGCCCAAGCACTAATGTCATAACTAATTGCTAATGTTCGTGAACCCTTACGAACAATTTGTAAGCGAGACGTATCTACATTCGCATGATTTCTTAAAAAACGAAGAACCTCGTTGTATGATATTTGTACTTCCATATTAGTTACCTATTCTATACTTATTTAATTGTTATCTCATACTTATCCCATAGTATTAGATACTTCTTCCGCAGACTGGACATTCGGTGCGACCTTGTGGAATCTCAGAGTGGCAGTATGGGCATTTGATAGCGGCATACTTATTCAATATATTTTCGTATTCACCAGACTCAATCCACTTGATAAGTTCTGCAGCACGCAGTACTGTCCAAGGATGGGTATTATCCAAGACAGAGATGTTCTTGATTACACTCTCTGCACCAGTCAAAAGGTATTCAAACTCTTTCGCCTGCTCTAAAAATGCCTCGCGGCTCACAGAAGCGAAATATTTTTGAGGTACTCCTGCCATCTTAATAACTGTTTCAATAGCAGCATCAGGATTTTGGCAAGCTAATAATCCTGCACGATCAGCAGTAAACTCTGACATTCGATTCCAATATGCTAAACCAATACGCAATGGCATAATCAAATCAGAAGCAATAGGGAATTGGCTTGCCCAATTGGCTAACATATCTGCCATCACGTGATAGAGAACATGCTTGCTTTTAATATGTCCAAGTTCATGACCAATGATGTAATCCAATTGCTCCTTTGAAAGCAAATCTACTGCACCAGAATAAATAGTGAGCAAGGTATCTGCTTTATAACCTGTAGTATAAGCATTGATAAAATATCCCCATTGCGTATAGATCTCTGGGAAATCACGCACGTCTAAAATGTCAGCAATATCTCTAACTTGCTTGTACAATTCAGGACAGGACTGCTCTGTTACGCGAAAATTGCTACCGCGTAAATCAATCAAATGCCATTTGACATAGCCCCAATTGATAATAAAATTAGTAGCTTTATCAAAACCAGGCAACTTACTCAAATATGTCAATGCTGCGCGATCTACTGGATGTTCATACTCACGAGAATCCAATTCAAAAAGTTTTTTAGTTTTCATAACTTGTTTATTTAATATGTTAATATTATCTAGTATCAATATTTAGAATATTCAAAAGCATAATCCTATCAGTACGCCAACAATCAATCCTGCGCACATAAAACTCAACTGACTGCAATATTTTTTTTGAAAAGCCTTCCATGACATCTGTCCTGTGGATAAGGATTTAAGGTCGTATAGGAATTCCTTGATGGAAAATTGCAGAGGCGGATCTACTATAGTTCCTGCTATTATTTTAAGCAAGTTATCATTGGATAAGTCTTTGGTGGCGTCTGTAATGATGAAATTATCAATCAAATTGACATCTATGTAATCCTCCAGAGATTTCTTCTCTTTTATAAACTCCGCAGGCTTAAGTCCTAAATTACTCGAAATGGTATCATCACGCCATTTAGAAAATAGCGCAAGAACCCTTCCCGTTCCTAAACGAAGAATAGTATGGGACTTATCCGTACTCTTAATAGTAGCCAAAAGTTCTAATAAAGAGTGTACATTGTAATCTACATGGCTCACCGCAGCAGAAATCAGGTCGGATAAGACACTTTCTAAATAGCCCCGATGATTGATATACACTAATAGTACTTTTTCTAATAGGTCCTTTTCTTTAGCAGTGCCTTCAAAAATGTATGCCATAGATAATTTGCGGCCATCTGGATCTTTGTGGTTTTGCTCGTGAATATTGCGCAACGCAAGAATATATTTTCCATCTTCATGTAGGAATGCAGCATCATATGAATCATATAGCATCAGTTTTTTAACGATGCGCAATGTCTCATCTGTACCATTCCATTCGTCAAGTTTGATAGAATTGGGCAAAGAAGGTTGCAGCACATCATTGATTAGAAACCAACGATAGCCACAGAAATTATAATTAATGTAGAGTTTCATAGCAATCTCATTTTTATGTTATACAACATCATGACCGTCCTCTCGGTTGACTAAATAAACAATTGGGTTTTCATTTATCCAATTACTAATATCAATCGCTGATATACAAGTCTGAAACGCTTGAACTTGCAGAACATTGGAATAGGCAGCTGTATGTCCTTGGATTAATCGCCTAAAGTACTGAGGAATCGCCCTAATTATATCCATCAATGATTGTGCTCCATCAAATGCTTGACGAGCGGATTGACCTGTACGCTTAGCAAAATCCATGATGGAGAAACGGAGTATCTGGGTGAATAGGAAATCACAGTATTTAGGTGCATATTTACTATCGGTAGGTATGAACCATGCGAAAGGGATCAACTTAGTTCCTCCATCGTAGCAATAGGGGTGACGAGCACGTTCTTTTGCTAATATAAGTTGGTCGCTTGGATCCAAATCATAGATTACACCATTTTTCAGGCGCACTTGTCCGTTAGCAAAACGTTCACAACGAACAGCTGCACAACCATTAATTGTGTCCTCAGACATATATAGCTTACTTTTGGGGGTCGAATTATAGAGCAAAATCAAAGAATTATCCTCATCAGAATGGTGGTCGAATATACAAGACCCTATAGTCTCAACAGGAAGAATCAATGTTTGAATATTTTCTTGTTGTTTGCATTGCGTAATGACCTGATTGTACACCCTTTTAATTTCTTCGTCTATCTCTTTTCTTCTACCATTATGCAACCAATACTCACATTTGATAGGTACAAAAATGACCATTTTCAATAAGTTTCGTAATGCTTCATTACGCTTTTTAGGATCGGCTATATCATCATAACATGTTGTACCTAACTTTTGTACTGCATTTAATACTTCTTCAGGGCAGTTCATGACTGTATTAAGTGCGTGTTTATTCATCTCCTTGGCATACATCATACTCGGCACATCCACTGCTACAAGCAATAATTGGGCATTGCTTATAAGATCTTCTACCAAGTCAAATTTACCGATGCTACAATACTCTCCAGGTATATCATGGAAGTTGATGGTGATTTTAGGTCCAGTTGCTACATTATTAATTTTAGTTTGCACATCAAATTTGTAAGTAAAAGGGGCTTCTGAACCAAACAATTTTGTCATTTTAGGTACATACTGGCGTCCTTGTCCTTGTATTTGTATTGGAGGAGTTAGCAGGTCGCGCATGTTATCTACATTTTCTTGTAGTTTCACTTGCTCTATACGCTCGGCATCTTCTAAAGCATCATAATCAGACCGATCTTTTATATAAAAACATTTGTTAATAATATTATCTGTATTCTGATCTCGCAGATTATTGAGCATTGAAGCCAAGATAGATGTTTTACCCGAACGGGAAGCACCCAACATTACTACATTTAAAGCCATATCTAATCCTCCCTAATTAAAGAATAAGTTTTCACCACTTAATACTGAATATCCACATTTATCTTTCATGCGGAATCTTGATAAGGTTACAAACTCTTCAAAGAGTTCTTCGTTCTTATCAAAGATATCATAGATGCGTTGTAGAATAACACCAATTAGTCCAGCATCTTCACGATGCTCCTTGTATTGCTTTGCAATAAAAGAAAGCATATAGTACATAGGTTGGATACAGAACATTGGAGTAAATTGTGGATTATCCTTGATGAATGTATATTTGGCTACGCGTCTGCCACCCTTCATCTCGAAATGGTCAAATTCTACTCCACCCAAGGTTAGAATAGGAGTAACAACAAGAGCCACATTAGCTGTATTCTTGAACAAATCTATGATATCTGCATATGTGTCTTGTACGCGTGCGCTTAGTTCGTTCATGCGGTTCTCATAATAATACTTTTCGCACTTTAAAGGAACGAGCATAATCAGTTTATTAGTGAAAGCATCTACATTATCACGCAGGTAATTGTAGATAAAAGTGACTTGATTGCGTTCCTCGTTGTACTCTGCATTTTGCTCCATGAGAAATGGTGAGTCTATGGCAATCATGACAACAGATGATTGGGCTATTTGTTCGCTAACAAACTCGGCATTGGATTGAATGAACTCACCAGGATAGTCTGTGACATTGAAATTGATACATGGTGTGCGACCAAGCAATCCCATTTCAAAATTAAATGTATGAACGGCAGAAGATGCAGCTATACCCGCCTCTACAACATCTTTGCGCTCATCAAAAACCTCTTGAAGTTCAAGCTTTCGGGTTAGCAGTTCTGCACGCGTATCAGCTTGTGCGCTCAATACTATTTTTGAATTGGACAAGCCATTTGATGAACGCGAGTCATCAAAAATAGCAGTCATAATAGTGGTTTTGCCTACGCTTCTTGCGCCGAGCATACACATGTTGAGTTGCATGTGTGTTTTAGATAATTCTCTCAAATCCATAGTATTATCAGTTTTAATTTATGATCTTAAAATTGTTTAGTTCACATAAAGTTTCAAGACGACCTTCCCACGCATTCCATTCGGTAGCAGCCTCATGCATTTGCTCACCTTTCACAATTAATTCATGCCAAATGGCATTTGCATTTTCCCAATAAAAGTCTTCTAATTCCTTGGCACCTTGTCCATTACGAATCTCCTGTTGGAATGTATCAGCCATGCACCACATGATGAGATTAGGTTGTGATATTTCCTCAATAGGTGTGGTGTCGGCAGATAGCAATCCTTGTGGAATAGGCAATCCTAGTTCAATATACAATTTTTTCTGAACCTCAAGAATGACAGCATACAATACTTGTTGTATGATAATGGCTTTGTCTTCGATTCCCAAGCCTTCTTCCATAGGAGGAAGCTTGGTCTTTTCTGGACGAAGCATGTCACAAGCGCAAATGCACTTGCTGTAAAGGAACCCTTCTATACGCATCTCAAAGTCGGCTACCGTTTGGAAGGCAGATGAGAGTGTAGGATATAGCTTTAGTTTTTCAGCAATCAATGCAATAAACCACTCTTTTGTAGGTATATTGGATGAAACAGATTTTAATTTGATTTGCTTCAATGCACCTGCATCAAAGAGCAAACGAATAATATCGTCTTGCACTTTAGATTGAATGGTCTTCACAGAGCGTGAACTTACTTGTTTGATAGATGACAAAATCTGTGAGCGGATATTGTCCATATAGAGACTATACACATTCTCACTCCATGCATATTGCCCACCTTGATTTAGTTTGTTCTCAATCTCATATGCTTTTGGTATATAATTGATGACATCCTCAACAAAGGGCGTAAGATCATCTATCATCTGCAAGGATGGTTCGCTGATATATGCGTATAACGCATCCACATATGCGCGCAAATGTCCTTTGAGCAATAAGTTTTCGTACTCATAATCAAATATTGCTTTTTTGTTTTCATTGGTAACAAACAGAGCACTTAACATGTTCACCTTGCCACAAATTTCCATATAGGATTGATACAAAGCTTCTGCATGCGCATCGGCTTTGAGCATAAAGGAAGAGTCTATCGCATCAATATTGCCAATGATGGTTTGAAGCAATGGAATGAGTAATTTATTTGTCACTTCTTGTTCGCTCATTGCATCCACTATTTCGCACCATGCCAATACTTTTTCTGCGCTAAAGGTATGCTTGATGCTCTCAAGGTAGTCAAGATAAGTCATGTATTCATTACCTTTTTTTGCACATTTATCTTCGGCTTTCTTGTTGATTACACCTACCAACCATTTCTCTGGTTCGTAGTCGCACAATTCACAGTGTAAGTCATTGAGTAGTGCAGATTCGGTCTTCGGATTTTTGGATGCGCCATCTTCGCTTGGTTTGTAGATATAAACTGCCGCATCACTCTCGTTTTTGAGCACATCGAACATCTTGGCTTTATCTTCTGCCTCAGTAGGAGCGTTACCCAATCCTATTGTATCCACAAGCACAATATTACCCGCATCTGCATAGGGGAACTTCTTGGTGATGTATGCTACTTTCACTGCCACATACTTGCAGAAAAAGACTTGTACCTCACCAGAATGTTGTTTTTTCTCGGTCTTATAGATTTTGAAGTCAGCAGGGATATCCTTCTCTGATTTGTACATCTTGTATTTGGCAACTAACTCTGCCACTACTTTCTCATCCGTTTTCACCTCGTTGGCATGACCAATAAGCGAGGAATATATGTCAAAGCAGTCAATGTATGTCTCTTTGAAATTGCGTACCTCATCATCTTCTAAGTTTTGGAACTCATGCCTATGTGCCAAAGAAGGGATTTCGTGGAGCGAGGAAATAGATAGGTGTGATTGAGGGAACAGTTGCGATAGTTTATTGTTGACTGCCGACACAAACTCCAATACCGAGTAGTACTCAATCTCGACCTCAAAGAAGTTCTTTTTACTACCTTCGTAATTGCTGATTATAGAAATCGCACCAGTACAGTCAGTTGCAGAAGAAGACGGAATAGTATCATCATTTAGACCAGATATACGTTGTAAGAAACTGCTTTTGCCTTGGCGAGCTTGTCCGATAAAGGCAATTTGCACACTATTGCGTGAAAAACGATTTTGTAAACGATGCAATTCGTTCTTTTGCGCTGCGATCTTTTGCTTCAATTCATGCAAATTAATCTCTAATAAGCGATTTGCAAATTGAGGCTGCTTTTCAACTAAATCAGCAAATTTACCACCATTCTGCTGAATTTCAGACTTGATTTGATTGAGAAACGCTTCAAAAGTATTTACATCACTTTCAAGTCGTTCAACAAAATCTAACTTTTGCTGAATAGTGGATAGACGTCCTTTGCCCTCGAACTTTCCTTGTCCTTTTCGACTATCCAAAATCTCTTGTACTTGTTCTCTAATTTTCATATTGATGAATATTTAAAAACCTATATTGTTCCAATCGTTTTAATCTATTTGCAATCATCGGATGATCTTTGTATATTTCCATCAATGATGGAGCTATACTTTGTTGTTCTGATTTGGTTACTTTTGCCATCAATGAATATACGTGCTCAATGTCTTGGCAACACTTCAATCCTGCGATGTCCGCTCTATACTCATTCTCTCTACACCAATCTTTGAGTGGCACCTCTATCATGTCTGCCAACATCACTCCTAATACATCCGCCTTCTTTTGAACATTCTGCAATAATCCATTTGCTACATGACAAACCAAATTTCCTTGCATGATATGACCTAACTCATGTCCTAATAAAAACTTTAGTTCTCCGTCTGATAGGCAAATTGCGGATTTTGGGCTCAACAGTATGTGCGGTTTTTTGTCAATATGCAAAGCCAAAGCGTTGATGCCTCGAAGTTCTTTGGTTATTAAAACTTTTGGTCTTTCGTGTAATTGTAATTGGTTTATACAATCTCGTTTTATCTCATTTACCCTCGGAAATGTAATGCAATTAACAGTTTGTGCTGTCGCTTTGATTTCTCTGAGTTGCATGCCATAATACTTATCAATCAAGTCCTGCAAGCCATTTTTTACTAAAGGCATGGAAAGGATTTTGGTGATATAGTTGTTTTGAGGGGGCATGGGGATGATACGATAAAGATTTACAACACCACATAGAACTCTTGAGGAAGATTCATACTTTGATCTAACTCTATTTCCTGCAATCTACAATAAAAACTCTTGTCGTCATTAAGGATAAATACTTTGTAGTAGTTATGTCCAATGGAATGCAAATAAGCATAAGTTGGATTACCATCTTTAGGACGCACCTGAGATAATTCATTATGAACACAAGTCTTTACTTCATCATGCGCTTTCTCTAGTTGTGGAGTGGTTTCAAGTTTTTTCTTAAAATTGATACGAGAATTTAAGATACGTCCGTATTTAAATTCGTGGTACAACTCAATCAATAGGTCTAATAATTCTGCCATGACTAAAAATTCTATATATAATACAACTTTTCCTTGAAACAATACATGCGATACATACGACCTGCTTCATCTTCAGTTGGCAATGGCCAAAGTGAATCAACTAATTTGCTTACTACACTCAACCAAAACCCATCCTCACCCTGTAGCGTACCTAACAAATTATCTGCTATACGAAATGTATATGCCATATTTAATCCTTGTTGAGGACTTGCTTGCTCATACGTGTTCATACTCTCAAAATCTTTGTTCTTAAAGAGCAATATCTGAGGTATTTTTTTATATAGCCATGGTTTCGTTTCGCGAATTCCTTGAATATATTTCACATATCTTGGGGCATACTTACTTAGAGATTTAACACCACAAATACTACCTCCAGAATGGGCATAACTTCCTATCCCTGATATTATTGAAACGACCAATGCTATTGCAAATTTTGCAACATTTTCCTTTTGATAATCACCTATACTTCCCATTCTTTTTATAATTAAAGCCATTAACATAGTCGACCATAATGTTGCAAGCATTATAGGTCTTATTTGAAGCGCTCCACTATCTCTTATGATAGTCGTACCTGTGAACCAGTCTTCTAATCTATTTCCCCACCTTAAAGCTCCAGATAATGTACTTGGCAATGTCATCTCTTTTGACATAGACATAAATTCTCTAATTATGTCCTCATAAGTTTTTGTACGTGCATATTCCTGTGCGACAAGTAAAACTTGCTTAGATTCTGCTAGTTCTTTCGCTACTACATTAGGGACTTTGGCAACAACTTCATCTACAAACTCAGCAGTAGTCGTAGTTGTTTGTAGTGTAGCCAGCATTTCTGAGATGGACAATTCCGTTTTTGCAGAAACCACTGAGTTGGTTGTTGAAGTTGAAATAGTAATCTTAGACGATGGAGGGGGAACAGGTTTTTTAGTTGTAAGTTCCTTCATAAATTCCCCTATATTTGCGCCAAGACTTACTAACCCTTCTGCTAATTCTTCGAGAGGGTTCTTCTGTTTGGGTGACATTTTAGGTTCGTAATCCATGATAAAATTTATTTTAAATTAAACAAATAATTCTTTGTGGATCTTTAAATCACACATCTAAAACTGATTTATAAGATTTAAAATGTCAGCTTTAAATGTAACAAAATCTCTACTAATGTATAATTCTACTTCTTGTTCAAATATCTCCCTGTAATTATTTTCTCTGGTAAACAACGAAAGTTAGGAATATCAAGAAATGTCTATTTATCTATTGTATTCAGCATATCCAATAATCTATCCTGCAAGCCCGTTATTCGCAATGATTTTTTTGTTCGCTTAGTTATATGTCCTTTTGTTTTCATGCTTTTTTGAGGGACAAATGCGGCAGCAGATAAAGCTATATTCGAGTTAGTAAAATCGTTTAATGGTACTATATTATTACTATTATCTTCTATCATTTCTCCAAGATAATCTTCTCTATCCAAATCCATCATATACAAGATACTCTCGTATTCTTCTGGGTTTTGGGCAAGATAGTCCCGAACGAGAATCTGCTCATCGGGGGTGGCTACACCATCTACATAACGAGCCAATAATTCATCATTAATTATATCCATTACTATACGGTTTTAATTTGTTGCATAATTTTTCTTAATTCTATAATAGCACGAGCCTTATCCCTATCTACAGAATAAGCGTCTGGCACTACTTCCTTACCATTATACATACGCTGTTTGCCTTCGCGCTTGCGTTTCTCCGCAATCATTAAGGCTATGTCTGCATGGCTATGCCCCTCTAAATCCTTAATCAAGATCAGTCGGTACTCCTCATTTTTCAACTTGTTGATGGCATCCAACATAATTGGAATACGTGGATCAGAAGTTGTTTGCCCCAATGTACGTGTGTATTCAGCAGTTGCTATGTCTATAGACTGTTGGCGGTTGGCCTCATCTATCATTTTTTTGCGTTTTTCTTTGCATTTATTGATAATAACCTTGCTCATCCAAGTTCTTAATTTAGATGTAAACTTGAATGAACGAAAAGGTTTCCAATCCAATTGAGAGCCTTTGAGTTGTTCATACAACTCATCTGTTAACTCATCTACAACGTCCAAAGTCTCGAAATATTTCCATGCAAAAAACCGGATGTCCTTAGCGTACTTGTCATACAGAAGATAGAGCACAACTTCCTCATTGCCAAATAAAATCTGATCTACTAGCTCCTTATCAGATAATAATGAATATTTAATGTAACGCTTACTCATTGCGCTGGATGTGTTGTTCGGTAATATGTTTCTCATAGGCATACAAAAAAAGCGGGACTGCGTGCTGCTGTTCCGCTTTACGAGGCTCTGGTATTGCCCTTTATTCCGAACAAGCAACACCGAAGTCCACGCCGAATATGTACGCACACGCGTGTACCTAACAAATACACGCGGCACAAGATATACATATCCTGAGGACATCAATTGCTGCAATGTCTTGGAATAAAAATAGAATTTACCAGATTCCGTAAAGCCAAGAACAAAGCGCTTAGGACACCTTTTCGCCATAAAGGCAAGGTAGCCCGTTTTGACGCCTATATACAAAATGTCTTGAAAGCCGCGACTGGGGTCTTTTTCAAACAAGTTGGCTTTCCGAGAGGGGACACTTCCCACCCCCTAAACCCCGACGTTGGACTTTCGGCTGCAAATATACAACAATTTTTTGAATTGACAAAGAGAAATTGCAAAAATGTTAATTTTTTTCGTGGATAGGGTGATTTTTGTAGGGCGTAAGGTGTAAGGTGGAGAGTGTAGAGGCGGGGAATATTAACAAATAGCACTTTTTCTATTTGGGCGGTGGCGGGGAGTTCTCAGGGAGTTCTCAGGGTCGTCTCTCGGTGAAATCGGGCAACCTATGGCGAAACGAAAAGAGAAAGAATCTTAACAAAACGCACTTTTTACTCTATTTTGTTGCAAATGTGCATTATTTGTAGTACCTTCGAGGACACCGACCTCGTTCGCTTGGCGAACTGAAGTGCACCCAAAAAGTTAGACACAAAACTAAGTGTCGCTTATGGAGCATTCGTTAAAGGAAAAATTAAAGGCAATTAAAATGTACAATCGTGGTGTACCGCCCACTAGAATTGCTAAGAATTTAGGATTTTCAAGAAA
>JAZNMH010000021.1:0-18093 GCA_045579505.1 Paludibacteraceae bacterium | reverse complement strand
AACCGTTCTCACCTCCCACGGATACGATCTCTAGTTTTACTACAAAATTCGCACCGTATATCCCTATCTAGCGATTTCTATAAATCTTAATAATAGGATATTTTTCAAAATCGGGTACAAAAATAAAAGCGTGAAACTTGCCTTTTGCCAGTTCCACCTATTGAGGCTGTCGCATTGCCCAATCTTATAGAACCGACAACGCGAAGCCCACGCCGAATATAAAATACTCTCGTGCTATATTATAGTTAAGGTACGCGTATGCGCATACGTATATACGCAAACAATGTACCAAAATAAACACAAGAGGGATATTTCATATCCCGTAGGGCATCTATCGTTGCTAAGTCCTGATAAGATTTTGAAACTTGCGACATTCCAATAGGTCAGAACAGAGCGTAATAAACGCCTTTTTAGTATGTCTGCAAACCCACCCCGAAAGTACTTGCAGATTCCCCGGCATGGATTCACGGTGCAAAGGTACAAATTTATTTTGAATTGAGCAAATCTATCTGCACAAAAAATCGCCATTTATATTCAAAAGCATAAATGGCGGTCACATTCTTAATAAAACCCATACCAAATAAAAAACAGCCAACCGTATGATTGACTGTTTTACTTTGTTGAGCAGGTAATTACTTACGGATACCCAACTCTTTGATGATAGCACGATAACGCTCAATGTCTTTTGCCTTCAAATAATCCAACAAACGACGACGCTTACCTACCAACATAGTCAAAGCGCGCTCAGTACCGAAGTCCTTGTGGTTCTTCTTGAGGTGCTCGGTGAGGTGGTTGATACGGAAAGTGAACAGAGCGATTTGGCTCTCTGCAGAACCAGTGTTCTTAGCGTCATTGCCATACTTAGCAAAGAGTTCTGCTTTTTTCTCAGATGTCAAATACATTTGTAATTGATATTTAATTAGTTAAACAATTATGACCTCGCATGATGTTATAATCCAAACGATGTCACATCTATAGTAATTATGAACTTTGAATTAAGAATTATGAACCCTTAGTTCGAAATTCGGTGCAAAAGTACTGCTTTTTTCTGATATACACAAATTTTTTGGCGAAAACTTGCATTTTTATTCTACTTAGCGCTTGATTTGGAAGGGGAAACTGCCTATGAGTTCTCCATCCACGAAGAAATCAGCATTGTACCAACCAATCTGAAGTATCTCCTCTACCAACCAATAGAGCGAACCCGAAATCTCCTCACCTGCATACTCAAAATCCTTAGAAACAGAATAGGCAATATCGCTATTCTCAAAGCGGAAAACATCATCAATGCTCTTTTGCATCACCTCTCCATCTGGGCGAGTGATACGCATATAGAGCGTTTTCATACCTGGTTTATTAGTGATATTGCGCCCAACAGTATAGTCAAATTGCAGTTTCTGAATCTGATTATATATCGAAGTTTTGCGGTCACGCTTATTAAGAGGAGTCATTTGGAAATGATTAATCTCCAACATGGAGGCACGTGATACCACCTCTGCCAATTGGGTGCGTTCCTTCTCCAATTGTTTTGCTTGACGAGCCGCCTCTTGATACTGCTGTTTGACTTGTTGATTTTCTGCCACCAAACGTTTGTTGGTACGGTCCAACGAATCTATCTGATGTACATAACTCACCATCACTTGACGAACAGTAGCTAACTCCTTTTTGAGTTCTGCGATACGACGAGCATTCGTTACCTTAGTGATACGCAATTCCTCCAAAAGGTCTTGCACACGCTGTTTCTCCTGCGAAAGGAGTTCTACCAACGAGTCATTGTGGATATCCTGCGTTTGATAACCGTCAAACTGGATTGCCAACTCCTCGTACTCATCCTCCAACTGCTCTTTTTCAAACTCCATGAGTTCGACCATCTCTTTCATCTCGGTCTTCTGCTGGAGATTCATCCATACGAGCAGTGCAGCAACAATAGCGAGCGCTACTACAAGGATAATCAGAACTACCTTGGTCGCATTTTTCTTCGTTGATTTTTCAGTCATAATCTTATAATATATCTAACAATTTTTCCATTTTAGTAGAGCGTGAGCCTTTGAGCAATATATTCTTGTCTTTCAAAGGGTTATCTTGCAGATACTTATGCAAGCCATCAACATTCTCAAACACGGGATATGGCGATGTGGTTTGCATATATTCCTCTCCCACCAAAAAGACATTTTCTGCCTTCCGTTCTGCCAACATGTTCACAACGTTTTGATGTTCGAGGTGTGAATACTCGCCCAATTCACGCATAGCACCAAGAATGTATGTATCGCCTTTGAAGGCATTGATAGCCGCCTGCATGGAGGTTGGATTGGCATTGTAGGCATCCACAATCAGATGGTTGTTAGCCGTTTGCATGGCTTGCGAACGGTTGTTGGTTGGTACATATTGGCAAATTGCCTCCAATGCCTGTTCGCGAGAGATGCCAAAATACTCTCCTACACATATTGCTGCCGACACATTCTCTGCATTATATTCTCCCACAAGATTTGTGCCAGAGGGCATGGTGCCCGTTGTATATGCCACTGTCTTTAAGTCGCCTGCCATCTGTGCAAGGTACGGGTTATCTGTATTGCGGAAGATAAATCCTTGATGCTCACGCAGATAGTCATACAACTCTTTCTTGGTCTGCTGTACACCTTCAAACGAACCAAAGCCCTCCAAGTGCGCACGACCGACGTTAGTAATGAGTCCATAGTTGGGTTCGGCGATGTCCACCAACTCCTTGATGTCGCCTGGGTGGGATGCTCCCATCTCCACAATCGCCATCTCATGTGCGCGCGTGATCTGTAATAAGGTGAGAGGTACACCAATCTGGTTGTTGAGGTTGCCCTGCGTATAGTGAAGATTGTATTTAGTCGAAAGAACGGTCGCTAAGAGTTCTTTGGTTGTAGTCTTGCCATTCGTACCTGTGATAGCAATAATAGGCAAACCTAATTCACATCTCCAAGCGCGTGCAAGGTCTTGCAGAGCAAGGAGAGTATCCTCAACAAGGAGGATACGGCTATGGGCTATAGGCGATTGGCTATAGGCAGCGAACACCTCTGGGTTGTCGATGACAGCAAACGAGGCACCGCTTTCGAGGGCTTGTTGGGCAAACTTATTACCATCAAAACGCTCGCCATGCAACGCAAAGAACACGCAGTCTGCGGGCAGATTACGTGTGTCTGTACTCACACAAAGCGAATGTTTATCTTTTATTAGAAAATCCCAATTCATTGCAATATATCATTTCGCGGTGCAAAGTTACTATTTTTTTCCGAGATGTACAAATTTTGGAGTATATAAAATTTTCTATGTGTATGTAAATAACGAGGGTGTGCCCCATGACACACCCTCTCGTGATGAAAAATAAGTCCCACTTTATCAAATTGACATCTTGATAAGAGGTTTTTTAGCGTTTTATTGCAATTTGAAAATTACGGGTATTGTAAATTTTACACGCACAGAATCACCATTTTGTATTCCTGCAGTCCAATTAGGCATGTTGAGAATGACACGCATTGCCTCTACATCTAATAACTGATAACCACTACTCTTCACAATCTCAGCATTCGAAATAGAGCCGTCTTTCTCCACTACAAATTGACAAATAGTGCGTCCTTCCCATTGATTTTCTTTTGCTTTAGAAGGGTACTTGATGTTCTCTCCAAGATATGTCATCAACTCGCCCATACCACCTGGAAACTCTGGCATTTGCTCAACCACCATATAAATTTGTTCTGTGGTGTCGTTGGAGATGGTTGTTTGCTCCACTGACGTTTCTGCTAAAGCATGTTGATCTTCTGCTTTTTTTGTACACGCCACGCATGTGATGGCTGCCATAAGGATTAATGCTAACTTTTTCATAATTGTAATATTTATAGTTGTTTAACAATATATTCGAACTCAGGCAATTCTATTGCCTGCTGCTGATCATAGCAGCAATACTCTGGCAGTTCTACCACTTGTTTGATTGTATTTGTTTCGGTATCTTCAAAGTGCGCAGTTACTTGCTCTTTGAAATTAGTATTTACTTGTATGCCCAAGCCAATGATGATTCCTGCCAGAGCGGCAGCAGGCGTTGTAATCCATAGTAGCGAACGCTCGCGTCTTCGCGGATTGATAATGGGGCGCATCCGTTTGGTAGTTTCGGCATATCTGTGCTTGCCGAACGCAGATAGTTGTGATTCAAAATTACGCATAGTCTTCTAATTTTTTTCGTAGTTTGAGGATTAGTGTATGAAGGCGCGATTTCACAGTTCCTTCGGGGATACTGAATATCGCAGCAATCTCTTTGATGGATAGTTCATCCGTGAAACGGAGGTCAAATAGCAATTGTTCTGGAGCGGAGAGTTGATTCAATTCTTTAGTCAGTGCCTCAAATAGTCGCTCGTTGTCTATTTGCAATGCGGGGTCGTCTTCTTGGGCTTCTTCTACTGTAGCAACTACTTCTGCTGTATATATTGCTTGATAATCAATCTCTCGATAGGTATTTCGCAGTAGGTTAAATGCGATTGTGAATAGCCATGGGCGAAACTTCTGAGGAGATTGATATTGTGCACTTGCGTTCCATAGTTGCAGAAAAAGGTCTTGTGTAAGGTCTTCTGTCAGTAGTTGATTTCCACCTGTTCTGCGGAAGAAGAAGTTTTGCATAGCAGGCATATAGCGTTGCCAAAGTTCATCGAATGCCTTTTCTTCTCGACATTGCACAAGTCGCATCAGTTCCTCATCCGAAATACTTTTATATGGTCGCCAGAAAGTAATCATTAGTTTGTTACACGAATCATTTTTAATTGCTTTTCATAGATGCATACACACGAAAAGAGGAAAGGTTCATTTTATTGGACAAAATCACAACCTTTTGTTTACAAATAGTGTATAAAAATATCGCCATTCATATCCGAAGAGATAAATGGCGATGGATATATTCCAAAACGGAATGAACTAATCTTTTACGCGCAAAAGTTATTTTTTATTTGGCAATTCCAAGCCGTAGCCTTTCTTCTTGTCTTCTACCTTCAAGGCGAGGCTGAGCAAGAATGCCAACACGCCAAACGAAGCAAAAACAATCATTGGTACTACATAGCCATTAGTAGAAACACGGAGCGTACCAATCAGCATAGGCACCAAGCACAAGCCGATATTTTGTACCCAGAAAATCAAGCAATAAGCAGAACCCAAAATCTTCTCATCGATAATCTTTGGCACACTGGGCCACATTGATGCAGGCACCAAAGAGAAACTAACACCCAACACGAGAATAGTGCAGAGAGCCAACGTCTTGCTTGGATAAAGTGGCAAGACAAACGCGAAAATACTATGGCAAATAACCATGATAATCGCACCTACCATCATCATCGATGCACCTTTACCCTTATAATCGATAAACATACCGAGGAATGGAGTCAAGACCATTGCCAAGATTGGGAACCACTTGAACAAGCCCGATGCCTCAGCATTGCTGATCATCAATGTCTCCTCAAGGAAATTGGTCGCAAAGCGTTGGAATGGGAAGATAGCTGAATAATAGAGTACGCACAAGAGGGCAATGATCCAGAACATCTTGCTGCTGAAAATCTTACCCAGGTCAGATACGTGGAACTCATCCTCAGGGTCGTGCATATCCGTTGCCTCACCAATAGCCACGAGTTGCTTGTCGAACTTAGTATCCATAATGGTGAATACAAAGAAGTTGAGCAAACCAATCACGAGCAAGAGGGCTGCGAAAAGCAATGAAGCCACTACAGATGGTTGGCCATTCACAGCGAAATGCTCGCTAATAGCAGGAGAGAACGCCATAGCAGCGAACACACCAATACGAGCAATAGCCATCTCAAGTCCCATAGCGAGTGCCATCTCTTTGCCTTTGAACCACTTAGCAAGAATCTTACTAACGGTAGTGCCTGCCATCTCGCAGCCACAGCCAAAAATCATGAAACCGAAAGCAGCCATCTTAGCAGAACCTGGCATAGCCGTCCACCAAGAGTTGAGCCATACAATACTATTAGCATCGAACCAGTCAGAGATACCGATATATTTGATAGATGCACCAAGCACCATCAAGCCCGCAGAAAGCAAGCCCGTGAAGCGAACGCCCATCTTATCAAGGATGATTCCTGCAAAAATGAGGAAGCCGAAGACACAGAGAATATACTCCGCAGAAGCGTAGGTACCAAAGACACCTTGGTCCCAACCAAGCGTGTCGTTAAGGACAGATGCCAAAGGAGAAAGGATATCCACGAACATGTACGCGAAGAACATCATCGATGCCACCAGAATAAGCACCGTCCAACGTGCAATGGCAGAGTCGCGGAGAGTAGATTGCAAAGTTTTTGTCATAATTATGAATTTTGAATTAAGAATTATGAGTATTTACAAGGCTTCGTCCTCTGGTTTTTCAACCAAGGGACGAGGCCTGTTTTTATTCTTTTTTTTGAGCCATGCTGCTTTACGTTGTTCGTATTCAGCATAGTGTGACTCTAAATAGCCGTCAGCCATTATTGGATACCCAACTCCTTCTTAACGAGTGGCATAAGGTCAAGAGCATCAGGAGCGATATAGTGCAATGTCATAGCCTCCATGACGTAAGCGCAACCTTGTTCTGCGCCCACCTTCTTGATAGCATCCATCATCTTCTGTTGGATAGGCATGAGGAACTCTTGTTGTTTCTTTTGGATATCCTCTTGAGCTGTTTGACGGAAGAGATAAATACGTTGCTCGAGTTCTGCAATCTCTTGTTGACGGAAATCGCGAACACCAGCAGTCATTGTAGCTTGATCCTTTTGGAAGTCAGAAACTTTCTTGTTAAACTCCTCTTGCATGTTGGCAAACTGGGTCTCATATTGACCAGCCAAAGTGTCTAACTTAGATTGAACAGTTTTCAATTCAGGCATAGCAGCCAAAAGCTCTTGTGAATTGATGTGTCCGATTTTTTGAGCACTTGCAAGCATTGGCAAAACCAAAGCAAGCATAAGAATGATTTTTTTCATTGTTGTATCTTTTTTTGTTAATATTATTCTGTTTTCAACGGTTCACACGGGGATACAGATTCGACGGGAATTGTATGGTTATTGTGTGGTTATTGTATGGTTATTGTGTGGTACAGGTTGCTATTTTGCGCCTAATTTCTCTAATACTTGATCGGAGATATCCAACCGACTGGACATATAAATCAAACTGGGATCTGCGGATCTATCCTTCACAATATCATATTTTTTCTCATCAGCAATCTCCTGCACGGCGTTATAAATCTCCTCCTGAATAGGTTTGAGCAGCGACTCACGCTTCTTGTACCACTCGCCATTCTCACCAAAATACTTGCGTTTGAGCTCTAACACCTGTTGTTCCTTCTCAAGAATCTCATCTTCACGTTTCTTCTTCATATCCGCAGAAAGGAAGATTTGCTCGGTTTGGTAATTGGATACAAGAATTTGCACCTCCTGTTGTGCAGCATCAATTTCCTTTTGCCAACGTTTGGAAATCATAGTCAACTGTTCATTAGCGGTTTCATATTGAGGAAGATTCTTCAATATGTATTGCATATCCAGATATGCAGCAGCGAACTTCTGCGCCTCGAGCGCAGGTAAGCAGAAACCGAGAAGTAATATAGCAACAAAAAGCAGTCGTTTCATAGGATTATGATTGATTATAATTCTTGTCCAAGTACAAAGTGGAATTGTGAGCCACCATACTGAT
Source organism: Paludibacteraceae bacterium (assembly GCA_045579505.1). GTDB lineage: Bacteria > Bacteroidota > Bacteroidia > Bacteroidales > Paludibacteraceae > Colicola. The sequence continues at coordinate 10,419 of JAZNMH010000021.1, read as the reverse complement.
CTGAGCCATTGATTGGATCGAATCCCCATCCCCAGTCGATACCCATGAGACCGAACATAGGAAGGAAGAGGCGGACACCCACACCCGCAGAACGTTTGAGGTTGAATGGGTTATAGTCCTTAATGTCGGCAAAACAGTTACCCGCTTCAAGGAACGCCAACGCCCAAATAGTAGCGTTCTGTTCCAGAGCGATAGGATAGCGGAGCTCCATGGTAAACTTATTGTACACATATCCCATATTACGTCCCGTAGCAGGGTCATAAGGCGTGAGCGAACCAGATTGATAACCACGCATGGAGATATACTCCGTAGAATAACTGGAATAGCTGGACATGCCATCACCACCCATATAGAAACTTTCGAAAGGTGATTTGACATTCTTATTATAGTGACCCAGATAGCCAAAATCAGCACGTGCCATCAACACCAACTTAGAGTCTGCAGTCAGGGGCGTAAAGACCTTACCCGAGAACCTCCACTTGTGGTACTCGAGAAGGTTATATTTCTCGGTTGTACTCATCTGTGCGTACTGTGCATCGGTAGTACCTCTAATGAGTGAGTATGGAGGTGTAATCTTCAGACCAATAGTGAATTGCGAACCGCGACGCGTATAAATAGGGTTGTCAATGCTGGAACGTGAGAGTTGGAAATTAAGCGCAAGGTTATGGCTATTACCATCTGTAAGAATCATGTATGGCCAATCCTTCATCATATACAATTGATAACTCAACTCGCCATAGAAAGAGAAGTAATCATCAGGCCAACTAAGACGTTTACCATAACCCAAACTTACACCAAACGTGCGAAGATACTTATTAGGGTCAGCCTCCGACTCCTGCAACTGTTGCAAATAGTTGGAGTTGCCCGAATACGCATAGTAGCTGTAATAGGTATTGTAAAGGTTCTGATACGCTTGATAGTAGCGGTCAGAATAGCCCGTTTGCGATGCAAAGAAAATACTTGTACTCAATGAATTAGGTCGCTTACCACCCAACCAAGGTTCCAAGAAACTCACCGATGCAGAAGTATAGTACACACCATTAGTACGCGCATTGATACTAAAGGTTTGTCCTTCGCCCTGTGGCACAATACGATAACTCTCAGGATTAAAGAGATTTTGAATAGCGAAGTTGCTAAACTTCAATCCCAACGTACCTATAAGACCTGTAGCACCCCATCCGAGCGAGAACTCAATTTGGTCGCTGGATTTCGTTTCCAACTTATAGGTAATATCTACCGTACCATCCTCTGGATTAGGCTGTATATCAGGTACTATATTCTCTTGATCAAAGTGTCCCATTTGCGCCAACTCACGAAGCGAACGCATAATATCGGACTGGCTATAGAGTTGTCCTGGCTTGGTATAAAGTTCGCGGCGAACCACATGCTCATACACGCGCGTATTACCTACTATATTAATAGCATTGATAGTGGCAGGTTGTCCCTCGTACATACGCATCTCAAAATCAATCGAATCTTGGTTAATACGCACCTCCACAGGGTCCACATTAAAGAAGAGGTAACCTTGGTCGGTATATAACTTAGCCACTGCATCATCGTCTTCGTTTAGACGCTTATTGAGTTCCTTAAGATTATACGTATCACCCTGCTTAATACCTAATACTGCATCAAGATACTCGTATGGATAGACTGTGTTTCCCACCCACTTTATATCACCAAAGAAGTACTTTCTACCCTCATTAATAGTGAGATACACATCTACTCGCGTAGAATCTTCGGGCGAGCGTACCACACTATCTGACACAATTACAGCATCGCGATAACCAATTTCGTTATACTTCTCAATGACCGTCTTCTTGTCATTCTCAAACTCAGTAGCCACAAATTTCTTTGGACGGAAGAAGTTAATGATATTGTTATCATTGGTTTTCTTCATAGCGAAGTTAACCTGATTGTCTGTCAGTGCTTCATTGCCATTGATATAAATTCGTCCTACTCGTGTCTTCGCCTTCTTATCCACATTAACAGCCACCTTGACATAACCTGGGTTATCTTTGTCATCGAATTGCAACACCTTGACAGTAGCGTCATAGAAACCTTTTTCCTCCAAATACTTGATAATCACCTTATTGGCACGATCCTCAAGGTTAGGAGTCATTTGTCCGTTTTTCTGGATACCAATCTTCACCTCCACATCTTCTATCTCGCTCTTCTTCAATCCGTTATACGAAACAGCAGAGATACGAGGGCGTTGCTTGAGCGCTATCTCCAACCAAATTTTATCACCTTCAATCTTTTTGGCTTTGATTTTCACATCGGAGAAGAGTCCTTGCTTCCAAAATCGTTGGAGAGATTTGGTGATTTGGTCACCAGGCACCTCTATCTTATCGCCTATCGCCAAACCAGAGAAGCCAATTAGCACAAAATCCTCGTAACTATCGGCTCCAGTGACTGTAATATCCGCAATCTCGTAGGTCTTGCGCTGCAAAGTATATTCAATGATAGGCAACGATTCTGCAACAGAATCAGTATCAGCGACGACTGATACACTATCATTTTGTGCTGCCACTGGCAACAAAAAACTGAGAAACAATAATATGTTAACGAACTTGTTCACTGGTCTTTCCAAATCTTCTTTCACGATGTTGATAATCAACTATAGCACGATAAAATTCTTCTTCCGTAAATTCAGGCCACAGGCAATCGGTAAAATACAACTCGGTATACGCCAACTGCCACAAGAGGAAATTACTAATGCGCAATTCACCACTGGTGCGAATCAGCAAATCAGGGTCAGGCATCTTCGCCGTAGTTAAGGAAGCAGATATTAATTCCTCATTGATATCCTCCACCAAGATAGTACCTTGTTGCACCGCCGAGGCTATATTGCGAGTCGCTTGGATAAGTTCCCAACGCGCACTATAACTGAGGGCAATCACCAAATTGAGTCCTGTATTCTGGTTCGTTTCAGCCATACATGTGCGGAACTTCTGTTGCGCATTTTCAGGCAGGCGTTCCAAATCGCCTATGGTAGATAGACGGACATTATTCTTCATCAAGGTAGGAGTCTCTTTAGCAATAGTATCAACCAAAAGAGACATCAGGGCATCAACCTCCTCCTTGGGTCTATTCCAATTCTCCGTGGAGAAGGCATACAAGGTGAGATACTCTATCCCCAACTCTGCCGCGACCTCTGTGATACGGTGTACCGTTTCCACTCCTTGGCGATGACCAAACATGCGAGCCAAACCTTGACGCTTCGCCCAACGACCATTACCATCCATGATAATGGCAATATGACGCGGGATACGATTAGGTTGTATTTGGGTCTTATAACTCATACCATATTATTCATCAATATGCGCACCTCTTTTTATACGCACCGAAACAGCAGATTTCTCGTTAAGATATTTCTTGTACAATTGATCGCCAAACTCAAATACAACACCAATAGTCAGTGTCGATGTAAGGTCATTGTTCAATATATTAAATCCATTGAGATCATGTGAGTTATTCAGCACACCTTGAGTTAACTCTGTCAGTTTGTCATCCTGAGTAAAATCGATACCCGGCAGATAACCCTCCACATTATCAGAGAAATAGATCTGATGCTGCCATGCCACCTGCAATTGCCAACGATCAGCAAACTTCCACTTCAAACCAATGCCCACAGGTACGTAAGCCGTAACATTCATCCTCTTTACCTCAATCATCGGTACCGATTTATCCGCCATTAGCGTTGCCGCCTTATTAGACACACTACCACCCACACCTAAAAATATATAAGGAGTGATTGTTTTCACGCGATAATCATATGATGGAGAACCAAACTTAAAGAAGTTGAACTCACACACAAAATCAGCGCTCCACATAGGATTCTGGTAAATGGTAGGCTGTATAGGTTGCTCTGCTGACTCCTGCGCAGAATAGTCATAAGCCACACAAGAGCGTTGCATCTTAAATTGAAGAGCAAGGCGCTGGTTAGTCATCTTATATCGCACCTGCGCACCTATAACATACCTGGGTTGCATGAAAGGAATACTATTAGCATCACCAATATAATACCCTGCTCCCAGCTGCAAACCTGCATCAAAACTATATTCCTTCCTACCCTTCCGAGCATTAAACTCATCGACGGATTTGCTCATCTGCTCTTGTGTAGAAGCAGACAACAACACAGGGGTTAGTATAACCCACAACAAAAGAAGCAATCTAATATGCTTATTGAGAATATTAGTAAGTGATAATTGCACCTGCTTGACCGTTTGCTGGGAGATTGTAAATAACACCTACCACCACATTCACGTTGTGCGAACTTGCTGCTTTATATCCTTCGCCCTTGAAAGATACGCCGCCATTTGGATAGACCAGAGTGCCATCATCACATTGCGCACCTGCTGTTTCACCATCAAGATTGCCATTCAGGAGATACAGATCATATTGGCAAGCAACTTTTAATTGCCAATTAGATGCCATACGCACCTTCAAACCAGCTGCAAATGGAATATACAAAGACGCCATCAAGTCCTTTGCCTTGACAGCAGGAAACATCGTATTATTCTGACCATTACCTAAGCCCCAACGATAAGTAGCAGTCTTATTATAGAGAGAAGTACCTATACCTGTTGCCACATATGGCGTGATTGTATAAATCTTAGCGTTACGATTCTCAATAAAACCATACTTCAAAATATTGAACTCTGCCATCAAGTCCACATTCCACATACTATTGTAGAAATATAATGGGTCATGGTTTTCGACACTCTCTTTAAAACGTGTACGCTGACGCATAGCCTGTGCTTGCAGTGTCCAACGGTAATCAAAACGATAGCGCACTACACCTCCAAACGTTTCAAACGCAGGCATATTCTCCGAGTCACGCATCCATGCAAACTCATGGGTACGTGTATAACCATTAGCAGGATTTTCATTTCCCATAAAGAAACCTGCTCCTACTTGCAATCCGAACTCAACGTTTTGCGTTTGAGCATTCACAAACAATGGAGCGAACACCATTAGCAACACAAGAATAAATGTACTCTTCTTCATAACGACTATTAATTATTTTAATATTTATACAAATTTGACCTGCAAAGGTACTACTTTTTTTTCATATATGCAAATTATTTCTTGAATAAAATTTTGAAAGCCTCTGCCACACGACTCACTTCCACCACTTTTATCTTCAGATTACGTGCATCATACTTCTGCCCCGAAGGCACTATAATTCGCTGAAAACCAAGTTTTTCCGCCTCTCGTATTCGTTGGTCAATACGATTTATTGGGCGTATTTCACCTGCCAAACCCACCTCTCCTGTCACGCAAATTTCTTCATCCAACGCAATGTCCATATTTGACGAAAGCACTGCTGCCAACACTGCCAAGTCTATTGCAGGGTCATTCACGCGCAGCCCACCTGCGATATTCACAAACACATCTTTTTGCATGAGTTTGAAGCCCACACGTTTCTCCAACACTGCCAACAGCATATTCAGTCGCCTGCCATCAAACCCAGTGCTACTACGTTGTGGCGTTCCATACGCTGCACTTGCCACCAAGGCTTGCACCTCGATAAGCAATGGTCTCACACCTTCTACTGCCGCAGCTATTGCGATACCCGAAAGCCCCTCTCTATTACTTGACAGCAGCAATTCGCTCGGATTCACCACCTCGCGCAAACCATTTTGTTGCATTTGGAAAATGCCCAGTTCGCTTGTGCTACCAAAGCGGTTCTTCTGCGCGCGCAGGATGCGATACATATAGTGCTGGTCGCCCTCGAACTGCAATACCGTATCTACAATATGCTCCAACACTTTGGGACCAGCTAACGAACCTTCCTTATTAATATGCCCGACGATAATAAAAGGTACATTCTTCTCCTTGGCATATTGCAATATCCGAGCAGCACACTCACGCACTTGGCTCAAACTGCCAATGCTCGCCTCAATTGCCTCTGTACCAATAGTTTGAATACTATCCACCACCACTATTTCAGGCTGAATATCCCTGACGCAGTCCAATATTCTCTCCAGCGAAGTCTCTGCCAATATATACAAGTTCGATGCATCTCCTGCAAGACGTTCGGCTCTCAGTTTTAATTGCTTTGCGCTCTCCTCGCCACTGGCATAAAGCGTTTTCTTGTCGCCCATTTTCAGCAGCACTTGCAATGCCAACGTGGATTTTCCTATTCCAGGCTCTCCACCTAATAGCACCAAACTGCCAGGCACCAATCCGCCACCCAACACGCGATTCAGTTCCGAAGATTGCATATCTATACGCATTTCTTCCTTCGCATCCACCTCATGCAGGCGTTGCGCTTTTGCTCCTCGACGAAGTCCTGCACCGCCTTTTGTGGCAGCAACAGCCGTGTTCACCTCCTCCTCGTATGTTCCCCATTCCCCACAAACAGGACAACGACCTATCATCTGTGGTGCTTTTGCTCCACAGTTAGAACATACATATTGTGTCGAAACTTTTGCCATTTATATCTCCATCGTTGTGCACTCTTCTGCCAATACCGTATTCGCAAAAACCTCTTGTGCTTCGTTCAAGAATACGGTATGGTCATCTTCGCGAGCGCTGAAATGCCCTATCACCAGTTTCCCAACCGCTGCCAAGTGAGCAATCTGCGCTGCTTGTTTGGCAGTAGAATGGGTATATTTCTTGCATTTATCCGCATCTTTTTCCGTGTAGGTTGCCTCATGATACAACACCTCCACTCCTTTTATCTGTTCCACAATCTGCTCACGATAAGCCGTATCCGAACAATACGCATAGCGTTTGCGTGGCTCCGTATCGCGATGATGCTCCGTAAAGAGGAAACCACATGTAGGCACCTTATGTTTCAGCGGAATAGTCTCAATGGTCAGTGTCCTATCCTCAAAAATCACCTCACGTTTGCGTGGGTTAATCGTGTGAAAGACAATCTCATAGGGCATATCCTGACAATGATAATCCAACCACGGGCGCAGTAGTTTTTCCAAGTCGCCGTGTGCATAGATATGCAGCGGTTGTGTCCTGCCCATCATGCCCAAAGTGGAAATCAATCCTATCAGTCCAAAGCAATGGTCGCCATGCAAATGCGAAATCAGCACCGTGTATAGCCGTGCTGTCTTCACGCCCAACTGTCTCATTTTCAGTTGTGTGCCTTCACCGCAATCCACCATGAAGGACTTGTCGCACAATTCCACAATCTGCCCAGAGGGCGAGTTTTGGAATGTAGGCATCGCACTGCCGCAACCTAATATGGTTAATTTGCCCGTCACTTCCTCAAACTAAGATAGATACGTGTAAATACGTTCTTTGTGTATTGTGGAAAATCGCCTTGCTGAATCCAACCATAATACCCCACATCACGACGAAAGACATCGGCTACGCGTTGTCCTTTGTACTTGCCAAAATTGAATATCTCCACGCCTTGCGCATCATACGCGATACGCCCCGCAAAGTCGGCAAAGCGGGTATTTCCTGCGGTAAATTCAGCCAAGCCCTCCACATCTGTTGGAATATCATACTTCTCCAGTTGCGCCATCAGTACCTCGTAGGTAGCCATTGTGTCGGCATCTGCCGAGTGCGCATTGGTCAGGTCTTTGCCACAATAGAACTTGTAGGCAGCCACCAAATTTCGTGGTTCTTGGCGTTGGAAGATAGTGAACACATCCACCATCTTTTTTTGTTTCAAATCAATATACACGCCAGCTCGCATCATCTCTTCCGCCAGCAGAGGCAAGTCAAAGTGATTCGAGTTATATCCCGCCAAATCTGCATCTTCCAGTACTTTCACCAGTTCAGGCGCAATCTCTTTGAAGGTTGGGCAGTCCACCAAATCCTCGTCATAAATGCCGTGCACGGCACTTGCTTCTTCCGAGATATGCAACTGCACTTCCTGCCCCAACATCATCTGTACAGGTTTGACACGGAAGGTCTTTCCCTCCGAGCAGCCATTGGGAAAGACCTTGTAATAACTCAGTTCGACAATCCTATCCGATGCGATATTTAGTCCCGTGGTCTCCAAATCGAAGAAGACCAACGGGCGAGTTAGTTGCAATTTCATCATTCATTGAGGAGCATTGGCATGAGCAAAATGAGCAGGTCTTGACCCTCTTCATTCTCTGATGGCAGAATCAAACCTGCGCGAGCAGGGTCAGCCAACTGAAGCACTACATCTTGCGATGCCACGTTCGACAAAATTTCAATCAAGAATGGAGCCTTAAAGCCGATAGCCATTGGCATTCCGCTATAATCGCAAGGGATGATTTCCTCTGCCGAAGTAGAGAAGTCTATATCTTGCGCCGAAATCTTGATTTGGTTCTCGCTCAACGCCAATTTCAGCAAACTGGTACCTGTGTTAGCGAACACAGCCACACGTTTGCAGGCATTCACGATAGTTTGGCGATCCACCAATACCTTGTTGCTATTGTTTTGTGGGATTACCGCATTGTAGTTAGGGAAGCGACCCTCTATCTGACGGCAAACAATCACGGTGCTGCCAAACTCGAACTTCGCATTCTTCTGACCGAAGGTTACTTTCACTTCCTCTGCCTCTTTTTGCAGAACTTGTTTGAGCAGTTGAGCAGGTTTCTTTGGCAAGATGAAACTTACGGCTTGTGCACCTTTCACGCCTTCGTTGATATAGCGAACTAAACGATGTGCATCGGTAGCCACCAATGTGATTTTATCCTCGCTGAGGTCAAAGAATATACCATTCATTACTGGGCGCAACTCATCATCTGCGGTGCAGAAGATGGTTTTGTTGATAGCGTCCAACAGTGCATTCGCAGGCATTGAGAATGTGTTTTCGCCCTCCTCCACTGGCATCTCAGGGTATTCCAATCCGTTCGCGCCTACAAAACTATACGTACCATTCGAACTGGTAATATTCAAACCAAAGTTCTGTTCATCTATTTGGAAGGTCAATGGTTGCTCCGAAAACTCTTTCAGTGTTTCCAACAGCAATTTTCCGCCCACTGCCACTTTGCCTGCACCTTGTGCATCTTCCACGGTCAGAGAGGTGCGGATAGTAGTCTCGCTATCCGAAGCGGTTAAGGTCAATACATCGCCTTCGAGGTCAAACAATACGGCCTCCAATATCTGCAAACTATTTTTTGCAGCAATCACACGACTCACTGCTTGCAACTGAGCAAACAATTTTGAGCTTGATACATTAAATTTCATATTCTTAGTTGATTTATTTTATTTGCTTTTCCTTATTTAGTAACTACATGTTACTATTCGGCTGCAAAGTTACAAAAAAAATACCATTTATGCAAATTATTTGTGCATTTTATTTATTTTTTGTACCTTTGCACCCGAAATTGTAAATTGTAAATCTGTAAATCGTAAATTTGATTGGTATTTTCGACAGCGGTTATGGCGGACTGACTATTCTGAATCACATTCGCCAACATCTCCCCCAGTACGATTATCTCTACTTGGGCGACAATGCTCGTGCGCCATACGGAACACGCTCTTTTGATGTCATTTACGAATATACCCTTCAGGCGGTCAATTACCTGCACCAGCAGGGCTGCAATCTGATTATTTTGGCATGTAATACTGCCAGTGCCAAGGCGTTGCGTACTATCCAGCAACGCGACATCAACCCAGATGAACTGCGTGTGTTAGGTGTCATCCGCCCCACGGTGGAGGTAGTGCCACAGCGCACGCGTACCAAACATATTGGTGTACTTGCCACCCCGGGCACAGTGGCATCCGAGAGTTATGTCATCGAACTGCTGAAGCAAGACCCCACCCTCACGATTACCCAACAGGCATGCCCCATGTGGGTGCCACTGATTGAGTCGGGCGAACATTTGGGCGATGGTGCTAACTATTTCGTGGAGAAATACCTAACAGAACTCCTCACCCGCGACCCGCTGATTGATACTATCATTTTGGGCTGCACCCATTATCCCCTACTCCAACCTAAGATTGAAGCGTTTCTACCTTCCATCGCCCATTGCCAATCGCCAATTACCAATAGCCACATATCCGTCATCTCTCAGGGCGAAATTGTCGCTCATAGTTTAGCCGACTATCTTCACCGCCATCCTGACATTGCCGAGCGAGCATTATCACCCATAGCCAATCGCCAATCGCCAATCGCCGGCACCACCTACCTCACTACTGAATCTGCTGCCAAATTTTCTGAGTCGGCATCGCTTTTTCTCTCCGAACCTATCACCGCGCATCATATTGAGTTGTGATAGTCTATTTTCTTTTATCTGCAAATCTCTCATCTGTTACGCACTATTCACGCACTATTCACGCACAATACACGCACTATTCCTATCACTTCCGCGAAGGATCACTGGCAGATGATTAAAACTGAAAAAGGTTTACACTATTCCTAAAAAGGTTTCTTAAGAATCGTCACTTTTTGATAGGTTTCCTAAAAAGGTTGTTAGGTATCCTAAAAAAGTTGATAAATTTCCTTAATAGGTTGTTGTCTGGCGATTC
>JAZNMH010000020.1:0-45829 GCA_045579505.1 Paludibacteraceae bacterium | reverse complement strand
GTTGTAAAAAGAAATTATTTTTTAGCTCAGAATAACCGTAATCTATTGTGTACTTATTAACGGGAACCGTATAATATAAAAAATCGTATTACACGTTTTCAGTTTCCCAATTGAGCAATTGCTTGCTCTCTTGTACTACATCATTGATTAATCAAACTTTCAAAGATCACTACTGATTTCTGCTGTTTTTCAACGCTCACTCGCGTTAGTTGCGAAATCGGCTGCAAAGGTACTGCTTTTTTTTGGACTGACCAAATTTTTTAGCAACTTTTTTCAATAATTTTTGCACTTTCTTCGTAAGTGGCTGATTTTCAGCATTACGATTTTTCAGTACTTTTCGCCGTTCTTCAACGCTCACCTGCGTTAATTGCGAAATCGGCTGCAAAGGTACTGCTTTTTTGTGAACTGACCAAATATTTTGGCAACTTTTTTCATCATTTTTTGCATTTTCTTTGTAAGTGATTGATTCTCAACAGAGGCATTTTTGTGTTATACAACACATTTTTGGTATTCTAAAGACAAGTATTAAAATTTAGGTATTTTTAATGGTAATGCGCGTGCATACGCGTATATAACAATGTTCGCGCGCGCGTATGTGAAAGTAGAATTAGCTTTATAGAGGGAGGATTTTACAATTTTTGTGAAGAAGATTTGGTTAAATCGTAAAATTTTATTACTTTTGCAGTCAAATTGATTCATATCCGCATATATTACACGAAATACACAATGACCATGAAAAAGTATTCTATTCATTTTGCTATTTTAGTAGCAGTAACTATTTTGAACAGTTGTACGCTGGAATGTTATCGAAAACCTAAGAACGTTATTTACCTAATAGGCGACGGTATGGGTTTTGGTGCAGTTAGTTCCCTACTCCTCTCCATGGATGAAGAGACAGGTTTTGAGCAAGCACCCGTGATTGGACTAAGCGAGACCTGTTCGGCGAACAACTATGTAACCGATTCGCCTGCTGGCGGAACAGCATTAGCTACAGGAACCCGCACCTGCAATGGATTCTTGGGTGTTGGTCCCGATAGTGTACAATTAGAGAGCCTGCTGAAGAAAGCACAAAAGATGGGCAAGAAAACAGGCATCGTGGTGAATACGACCTTGACGGAAGCTACTCCAGGCGCGTTTTATGCAGGTGTGACTTCGAGAAAAGAGAGTTATAAGATTGCAGAGCAATTTACAGAGAGTGGTGTAGATGTAGCCATCGGTGCGGGATTGAGTGCTTTTATCAATCGTCCTGACTCTGTGGATATGACTGCTGTGCTGATTAAGAAAGGATATGATGTGTATTTAGACTGGAAGTCAGTATTGGCAACAGAGTCGGAGAAGTTTGTCGGTATATTGGAAATGAGTGATGTACACCGCAGAAACAAAAAGAGCAACACCACTGCCAGCGCAGCGGATGGCGCAGAAGTGTGTTTGGCAGCACGATTGGCTGCTTCGGAGGGAAATACTGATACCACACGATTCTCAGAACCAACCGAATATCTGCATAAGGCATGTACGAAAGCACTGAGCGCTTTAGAGAAGGATGCACCAAAGGGATTCTTCTTGATGGTGGAAAGTGCGATTATTGATGGTTATGGTCACAACAATGATTCGGAGGGTATGATTGAGGAGATGAAGGAGTTTGACCAGACACTCAAAGCACTGATTGCGTATGTGGATGAGCACCCCAACACGCTGTTGGTAGTGACGGCAGACCATGAGACTGGCGGTACAGGCGTGGCATACAAGAGCCACGAAGTGAATCAACCAGAGGGATTGCACTTGAACTTCATCACAAAAGGACATACAGGAACAGTAGTGCCCGTGTTTGCATATGGCGCAGGGGCTGAGAAGTTTGGCGGTATTTTCCAAAATAAGGAGTTGCCTGGGATTATTGAGGGGTTGATAAAGTAAAAAAATCCATAAATCCATTTTAGGTCATATAAAAAGGCTATCATCCGTTGAGGTGATAGCCTTTTTAGTGATAGAATCTATCACCTAGATATGCTACCTTAACTAATGATGGTTATCTTATAAGCAAAGTATTAGAATCACATAGTAATCTCATAGTGAAGATTGCTTATGAACCCGTTATAAACCCGTCAAGAACCCGTAAATGACAAGAAAGACTAAGCATTTGCTTAGTCTTTCTGATTATATGACTCTGAACTTGGCTAGAATAAATGCTATGACACTATAGAGAGTATAAACATTTATAGATAGTATAAAGACTATAGACAGTATAGAGACTATAGATATTCTAGCGATGCTGTCAGAAATTAACGGCGATTCAGGCGAGCACCGTCTGCCTCTGGATTATGAGCAGGGCGGTCGTTGCGCTCGAAACGGTCACCATTGCGGTGCTCTGGACGTGGACCACGACGCTCTGGACGAGGACCACGATCACCACGAGCTGGACGCTCTGGCTCTACATAACCCTCTGGTTTCTCCTTCAATGCCTTAGCACTGAGTTTGAACTTACCCGTCTTTTGATCAACCTCCATGAGTTTGATAGTAATCTTATCACCCTCTTGGATACCAGTCTCCTCCATTGTCTCGTAGCGTTTCCAATCAATCTCAGAGATATGTAACAAGCCCTCTTTACCAGGCATGAACTCTACGAAACAACCATAAGGCATGATAGACTTAACAGTTGATTGATACACCTCGCCAACCTCTGGGATAGCCACGATAGCTTTGATCTTAGCCACAGCAGCGTCCATAGACTCTTGGTTGTTGCTTGCTACCTCAACCTTACCGCCTTCTTCGATCTCATCGATAGAAACAACAGCACCTGTCTCAGCTTGGATACCTTGGATAATCTTACCACCAGGGCCAATCACTGCACCAATCATATCCTTAGGAATAATGAAGGACACGATGCGTGGAGCATGAGGTTTGAAGTCTGGGCGAGCAGCAGGCATGGTCTCCTCAATCTTGTCAAGGATATACATACGTGCTTGGTGCGCTTGTGCGAGAGCGTTCTCAAGAATCTCGTAGCTGAGACCGTCCACCTTGATATCCATTTGGCAAGCGGTAAGACCGTCGCGTGTACCAGTGGTCTTGAAGTCCATATCGCCGAGGTGGTCCTCATCACCGAGAATGTCGCTCAGAATAGCGTACTTGGTACCCTTGCACTCAGAGATAAGACCCATAGCGATACCAGAAACTGGTTTGATAGGTACACCAGCATCCATGAGAGCCAAAGTACCTGCACAAACGGTAGCCATAGAAGAAGAACCGTTAGACTCGAGGATATCGCTGACTACGCGAACAGTATATGGGAAATCAGCAGGCACAACGCTCTTGAGAGCGCGGCAAGCCAAGTTACCGTGACCAATCTCACGACGACCTACGCCACGTTGTGGGCGAGCCTCGCCAGTAGAGAATGGAGGGAAGTTATAGTGCAAGAGGAACTTATCTGTACCTTGAACCAATGCCTCATCGATGATTTTCTCATCGCGGCTGGTACCAAGAGTAACAGTAGAAAGCGATTGTGTCTCACCACGGGTGAAGATAGATGAACCGTGAGGTCCTGGCAGTGGAGCTACCTCGCACCATATAGGACGAATCTCGGTGGTTGTACGGCCATCGAGACGCTTGCCCTCATCGAGGATAGAGCGACGCATTGCCTCTTTCTCCACATCGTGGTAGTATTTATTTACAAGTGCTTCAATGTCATCCACCTCTACACCAAGTGCCTCAGCGCGAGCAGCCATATACTCGGCTTTCTCCGTCTTGAAGTCCTCGCGGATTTGGGTGAACATCTCCTCGCGGTGGTGCTTATCGGTGTCCGCAGCAGTAGCTTGTGCGTATGCGCGAGCGTAGCTGAAGTCGTGAACGGCTTGTTTGAGTTCATCGTCGTTGATTTCGTGGCAGTACTCGCGTTTAACGGTCTTGCCATACGCCTCCATCATCTCGATTTGGGCTTGACATTGAGGTTTGATTGCCTCGTGAGCTACACGGATAGCCTCGAGCATGTCAGCCTCGCTAACCTCTTTCATCTCACCTTCCACCATCATGATGTTATCAAGGGTAGCAGCCACAACGAGCTCTATATCCGCTTGTTCGCATTGAGCGAAAGTAGGGTTAATCACGAACTCGCCATTTACGCGCGCTACGCGAACCTCAGATATAGGGCCCTCGAATGGGATATCAGAGCAAGCGAGTGCTGCAGAAGCAGCAAGACCAGCGATAGACTCTGGCATATCAATGCCATCGGCAGAGTACATGGTTACGTTTACAAAAGTATCTGCGTGATAATCAGCAGGGAAAAGAGGACGCAAAGCACGGTCGATGAGACGAGCGATAAGAATCTCGTAGTCAGATGCTTTACCCTCGCGGCGAGTAAAACCACCTGGGAAACGACCAGCAGAAGCAAATTTCTCTTTGTACTCAACGGTAAGCGGCATGAAATCCGTACCTGGAACTGCATCCTTAGCGGAGCAAACAGTGGCAAGCAACATGGTATTGCCGAGTGTAGCCATCACAGCGCCATCGGCTTGCTTGGCGAGCTTGCCAGTTTCGAGCGTAATCACACGCCCATCAGGGAGAGTAATCTCCTTTCTTACAATATTCATCTTTTTAATGTGTTTTAGCGGGCACCATTTGTACCCAAGTTAGTTATAGACCATAAATGTCGGTGCAAAGGTACAACTTTTTTTTGACATATACAAAAAAAAGAGCCATAATCGGCTCTTTTTTTGATATTTTAAGTATAAAATACTTATCCGAGCATAGTCAGCAAGATACCCGCAGCCACAGCCGAACCAATCACACCTGCTACGTTCGGACCCATAGCGTGCATGAGGAGGAAGTTGCTTGGGTCAGCCTTTTGACCTTCTGCTTGGCTCACACGAGCAGCCATTGGCACAGCAGATACACCAGCAGAACCAATCAGCGGATTGATCTTCTCTTTAGAGAAGAGGTTCATGAACTTAGCGAGGAGCACACCACCAGCAGTACCCATACCGAAGGCCACGATACCCATACAGAGAATCAAGATAGTCTTCACGTTGAGGAAGGTAGCACCTGTAGCAGTAGCACCAACAGAAAGACCGAGGAAGATAACCACGATATTCATCAATTCGTTTTGAGCCACCTTGCTCAAACGATCAACTACGCCAGACTCCTTCATCAAGTTACCTAACATCAAGCAGCCAATCAATGGAGCTGCATCAGGCAATACCAATGCGATGATAGCAGTGATAATGATAGGGAAGACAATCTTCTCTACCTTGCTCACAGAACGGAGTTGTTTCATCTTAATCTTGCGCTCCGCTGGAGTAGTCAGCGCACGCATGATAGGTGGTTGAATCACTGGCACCAATGCCATGTAGGAATAAGCCGCAATAGCGATAGGGCCGAGCAAGTGAGGAGCCAACTTAGATGTCAAGAAGATCGAAGTAGGACCGTCCGCACCACCGATGATACCAATAGAACCTGCCTCTGCTGGAGTAAAGAATGCACTTGCACAGAGGAAAGTGATAAAGATACCCACTTGCGCTGCAGCACCCAAAATCAATGATTTAGGGTTAGCAATCAGCGGACCAAAGTCGGTCATCGCACCTACACCGATGAAGATCAAGCAAGGATAAACGCCTGCTTTTACACCGATATAGAGCACATCCAATAGACCTGCATTCTTCATGATGTAGCCATAGCTGTGATAGCCCTCGTGGTTTACATCAAGGAAGTTGGTCCACAATTCTGGGTGATACATTTCCGCGCCTGGCAAGTTGGTAAGCAACATACCAAAGGCAATAGGCAATAGGAGCAGTGGCTCGTATTGCTTCTTAATAGCCAAGAAAAGTAGGAAGAACGAAATCAATAGCATCAGACCTTGACGCCAGTCGATATTCATAAATCCCATCCCTTGGAAGAAGGTTAAAACGTCATTCCACATAATCTTAAAAGTTTAAAAGTTTTAAGGGTTTTAAAAGTTTTAAAGATATAAAATTATGCGATAACAACGAGCAAGTCATCTTGCATTACGCTTTGACCTGGAGCCACAGCAATCTTGGTAACAGTACCGTCGCAGTCAGCCATGATTGGGTTCTCCATCTTCATACTCTCGAGCACGAGGAGGGTATCACCTTTCTTCACTGCTTGACCTTCTTTTACAGCCACAGAGATTACAGAACCTGGCAATGGGCTATTCACTTTGTTGCCACCTACAGGTGCAGCAGCAGGTGCTGGAGCTGGTGCTGGTGCAGGTTGTGGAGCAGGAGCAGCCTTAGGAGCCACTGGTGCTGGCTTTGGAGCAGCAGGAGCAGCAGCCACAGCTACGGTCTCAATCTCAACCAACTTGTCGTCTTGCATTACGTTTTGACCTGGTTGAACGAGAACGTTCTTCACTGTACCAGTGTATTCGCTTGCTACAATGTTCTCCATCTTCATAGACTCCATGGTGAGGAGGGTGTCGCCCTTCTTCACGCTGTCGCCTGGCTTAACCATCACTTTCACGATGCTACCTGGCAATGGACTCTTAACGGTTGCAGCACCAGCAGGTTGTGCAGGAGCAGCTACAGGTGCGCTACCTGCAGGAGCAGCTACGCGAGCAGCTTTCACTTTCTTAGACTCATTTTTCTTGAACTCTACAATGAAGGAAGTACCATTTACAACTACTTCTGCTACATTTGGTTCTATCTCTTTAACGGTGGTATCATATTTCTCACCACCGATAGTAAAACTAAATCCTTTTTTCATGTTTTTAACGATGTAAATTGTTCATGCCGTACATCTTGTTATTCCATTGTGTACGGTGTGGTTGAATTGTAATTTTGGTATCCTCCTCGTCGTGTACACCATTATAATAAAGGTGTAACGCAAGTGCAATAGCAGCGGTACTATCCGCAGTCAGCGTGATAGAATCGTTGATTTTACTCTTGGTATAGGTAACGGTTTCCTTGGCTGTTGTTTCTACTTTCTTCGCTTTCACGCGGGGTTGCATAATCCAACCCATCAACTTCATGATATACACGAAGACAAACAGCAGAAGTACCACCATACCAAAGCCAAGACCAGTGATAAACCATGTCTGGGCGGTAATGCCTGTTTGGGCAGTAACTTCAAGTAACATCATAATTACAATGGAATATTAGAGTGTTTCTTGAGAGGGTTGGTCAAGCGCTTGGTTTGCAAGTTCTCGAATGCGCGAACGATACGCTTACGAGTGTTGCGTGGCTCGATGATATCATCGATATAGCCGCGGTTAGCTGCTTGATATGGGCTGGCGAACAAGTCTTTGTACTCAGCCTCCTTCTCTGCAATAAATTTCTTTCTTTCTTCTGGATCTTCGATAGCCTTAATGGCTTTTGCTTGGAGCACACCTACTGCGCCACTTGCACCCATCACAGCGATCTCAGCGTTTGGCCATGCGTAGCAAACATCACCACGAAGTTGCTTACAGCTCATCACGATATGGCTACCACCGTAAGACTTACGGATAGTCACAGTCACCTTAGGCACAGTTGCCTCGCCAAATGCGAACATGAGTTTTGCTCCGTGGTCGATGATACCAGCGTACTCTTGACCTGTACCGCAGAGGAAGCCAGGAACGTCCACGAGGGTAAGGATTTGGATATTAAATGCGTCGCAGAAACGAACGAAGCGAGCTGCTTTACGACTCGCGTCGCAGTCCAACACACCTGCCAACCAGTTTGGTTGGTTAGCGATAATACCGGTAGAACGGCCATTGAAACGTGCGAAACCGCAGATAATGTTCTTAGCGTAGTCTTTTTGAACCTCCATGAAGTCGCCGTTATCTACAATAGTGTAGATGATGTCCTTCATATTGTATGGTTTGTTAGGATCATCTGGAACGATCTCGTTCAAACTCTCCTCTACACGCATTGGATCATCGGTGCAGTTCATGAGTGGAGCCTCCTCCATATTGTTTTGTGGGATAAAGCTAACGAGACGACGAACCTCTGCCAATGCTTCTTCCTCAGTAGCTGCCACGAAGTGAGTAACACCAGACTTGGTTGCGTGCACCTTGGCACCACCCAATTGCTCTACGGTTACGTCCTCACCTGTCACGCTCTTCACTACTTTTGGACCAGTGATGAACATGTATGAATTTTGCTCGGTCATCATGATGAAGTCGGTCAATGCAGGGCTATAAACAGCACCACCAGCGCAAGGGCCAAAGATTACTGAGATTTGTGGCACTACACCAGAAGCGAGGATGTTACGCTCGAAGATCTCAGCGTAGCCTGCGAGTGCGCAAGCACCTTCTTGAATACGAGCACCACCTGAATCGTTAAGACCGATAATAGGAGCACCGAGTTTAACGGCTTGATCCATTACGTTGCAGATCTTGAGCGCCATGGTCTCGCTGAGTGAGCCACCGATCACGGTAGCGTCTTGTGCGAATACGAATACGAGGCGACCATCGATAGTACCACTACCTACTGCTACACCGTCACCCAAGAATACTTTTTTCTCCATACCGAAGTCGTGGCAACGGTGTGTGAGGAACATGTTTACTTCCTCGAATGAACCCTCATCGAGGAGCATGTTGATACGCTCGCGAGCAGTATAGCTACCCTTTGCGTGATGTTTTTCTACTGCTGCTTCACCGCCACCGGCTGCTACCTTCACGCGGTTGTCAATCAGTTTTTGCAATTTTGTTGTATCCATTTCTTATAATGATTTTATTAGTCCAAATTACTTAGGTTGCTCGCAGAGCTCAGTCAAAATACCCTTAGTTGATTTTGGGTGCAAGAATGCGATCATGAGGTTCTCAGCGCCTTTGCGTGAAGCCTTGTCAATGAGTTGGATGCCTGCTGCCTCTGCCTCAGCCAATGCCTCTTCTACGCTATCAACGTTGAATGCAACGTGATGAATACCACCGCGACCACCGTTCTTCTCGATAAATTTTGCGATAGAAGACTCTGGGCTTGTAGCCTCAAGAAGCTCGATTTTTACTTCACCTACCTTGAAGAAGGCAGTTTTTACTTTTTGGTCAGCTACCTCTTCGATAGAGTAGCATTTACCACCAGTTAAGAACTCGAAGAATGGCATAGCCTCTTCCAAACTTGTTACAGCGATTCCAAGATGCTCAATGTGAGTTGGTTTCATTGTTTTTTAGATTTTTTAAGTTAATATATTGTGTTAATTATTTCCTACTTTGCCAAATTAGCGGACAAAGGTACTAAATATTTGCGATATGTGCAAATAAATAATTATTAATTATTTTTTTAATCCCTTTTTGCCACTTGCAACTATCAAATTTATTCGGTAGCAAATCAGATAGGTTAAAACAATTATACTAACGGAATGCGCAGTTCATTGATTGTGCCGTTGATGTCGAGGGAGAGGGAGAAGTGATTACAGCCAAGGTGCGACTTGATGCGGATAATGCCCGGTTTGGAAACGGGCAGAAGGACTTTCAATATTCCGTCCAACATGGTGCGCAAATCCTCTGGGGAAATGGTAATCTCACTCACAAAAGGATCAAGGTGCAAACGCGGAGTGAGTTGCTTGGCAGCAAAGTCTGCTTCATGCTCACGAATCCATTGAATAGCAAAGTCCTGGATATTAAGCGTATGTGATTGTTTGGGTGCAGCAGTATGCAAAATGATACCTACACCACGGATGGATTCAATAGGCGTATGGCGTGCAAAGCCCAATTTACGGCGCAAGGAATGGAGGTGCACATCAATGGTGCCTGTATCATACTGAAAACGTTGTCCCCATACATTATCCACTATCTCATCGCGCTTGCAGACAGTGTCTGCATGCTGGAGAAGATACTCCAATAGCGCATACTCCAGTTGGGTAAGATGCACCACATCTCCACCGCGCCTTACGCAATGGAGATGTGTATCTAATTGAATATTACCCAATTGGTATTTCATACAGGGCGACTTCTATAAGCAATTAGAAGAGGTAACCCATCTTAACATAGAAGTTAGCCCATTTAGCATTGTCTTGTTTATCCAAAGCCATCGCCCAGTCCACAGAAAGAACGAAGTTCTCGTTCATGGCGATCTTCACACCCAGACCGGCTGCCATGTGAGGCATATAGACTTTAGACTGGTCAATATGTCCATCTTTGTCCAACGCAAAGTACTCACCGAATTGCAGTGGTGCAGCGGGGCGGTTAGGGTCTTGACTTGGCAGAATTGCCTCAGCCACATCCTTTAAGTAGCCCTTTATGATGGTAGCTTCGTCCAACTCGTATGGTTGGGTTATCACGCCCAAGTCGAAGAATGGAGCCAATCCAACATAGAAGTGTTGGCGACCAATATCGAACTTCGCCACCTTTGTACGCAACTCGATATTGGCGTAAGCAAAGCCATTCGCCAAGATACGGTTACGCATAATACCGCGCAATGAGTTCGCACCACCCAATCCCTCATACATCACGCGTTGGATAAAGAGGGTATTGAGGTAGGTGTTCATATAGAATGGCGACTTTCCTGCGATATTATTTTGTGTACCAATACGATATGCGAAAGTCACACGGTCGCGATAAATCTTCACATAGTGGCGGAAGTTGAAGTTGAACTGCAGGTGATTGTAACCCGCTTGTGCTTGCTCACCAAATGCTGCTGAATAGGTAAAGAACGCATCGGTATAGATACCACGTGTTGGGCATGCGCGTTGATCACGACTATCATAGGTAAGACCAACACGCAGATATGGGTGCCAGCCGCCATGAGCCTCAGCTTGGTCTATGATACCCCACTTCACGTACTTCTCATAGAGCCCCTCCACATTGGGGTTCATAGCTTTCGGATTGGTAGGAACGCCGTTCTCATCCAATTCGTATGGGTTCTTCTTGCCGTTGAGCATCTGTATGTCGCACTCATCGATCATATAACCCAAGACACCAAGACCTGCGTTCCACTTAATATTCTTCCAAATGGTACCCTCAATATCTCCTGCGAAACGGAACAGGTCGCGTTTATATTTGTAGAACGCGCGCGTCTGATAGAGATCGAGGTTCATTCTGTCAGGTATATCATTCCAGTTATGAATGTCCTTTTTATAGACAGACTGATAGCCATTGTAGCCATAGAAGTCGCACATAGCATCCGGCTGATAGGTAAGGTCGAGTGTCAGACGGTGATTAGCAATGGCAGCCTTGCTATCATAGTTAAGACGGAAGATACCATATCGTTTCGTCGTATAGGCAGCTTCGGCATAAATGGAGTGGAGATACTCGGGGTATTGTGAGCCATCGCCGTAGTAATAGACATTGGCGAGCGCACCGCCTTGAAAACCGAGATCAGCGTCAAAAGCCACAGATGGCAACACGCCGAAGTTCCAACCAGTTTTGACTTTACGACTGGTTGTATCCAAGTGGTGTACTTTCACTTCGTCTGCGGCTTGCATTGACCATGACACTACAGCCGCGAATATCAATAAGAATGACTTTTTCATAGACTAACTAAGTATTATAAGATTATCTTAATATAAACGCTATCAATGTGCCCAGATAGGTACCAACGGCATATCCTACCAATCCGATGACTATACCAGAGATAAGCACCTTCTTGTTCTTCATAGCACCTGCAATAGGTGGTACGAATGGAGGGGAGCAGAGCAGACCCACTTGACTCACACAGAACAGGTCACCACTAACCTTAGCGATGCGGCAGAAGAGCAGGTGCAGCATTACCGACATAATCATGATCCAGCCCACAAATCCGCCTATGTAGAGTGACTCGCCGCGCACACTGTTAATGTCAAACATGGATGCCACTATCACGCTGAAAATCAGAATAAAGAACATACCCAACTCGAAGGTCTTAGGCAGTTCGCGCACTTTCTTGAAGAAGGACGCTATGATTGCCAAAGTGGTGATTGTGAGGATAACAACCAGTTCGTTGAGCGTACCTGTTATGAGGAGTGCCAGTCCTGCGCCTATAGCCAGGAACACGAAACTAAGACCTAAACCCTTGAGCATACCCCAGAAGTTCTCTTTGAGCAGCATGCCACGGTAGTTCTCCACATCGTTGGTCTCTACTGTCTCTTCATCGGTACGTCCTTTGTGGGTAATATCTTTATAAGGAAGTAGCTTGCGGAATATCTTGTAGCCGCCACCCAGTAGGAAGAATATATAAGGTGTCGTCAGCACCATTTCAAAAGCGAGCACAATAGAGATGACTGTTTTGTCCACCTGAAGTGCATTGCCCAGAGCGGTGAAGTTCATGGTTCCGCCAGTATAGATACCCGTCATCATGCCCGACACTTTAGCAGCATCTGGAACATGATTGCGGAAGATGAAGTAGCCTGATACGACAGAGATAAGGATAGCCGCCAGACCTCCAACCAATGCCCACACTGTCTTGGGGAGTGCTTTGGTCCAGAGCTTAAAGTCGCAGTTGAAGAGCATGAGCGGAATAGCCAATGGCACCGCCACATTCATCATCAGCGATTGCAGTTTGCTGAAGTCGGCTGCAATCTGAGGGGTTGCAAATTCGAATACTCCGCACAGCGATGCGATGATACCTACTGCGTAGGCCAGCACTACTGTACCAATTTTCTGAACGATAGTCCAGCGCTTGAATGCCTCAATAATCAAAAGAGGAAAAAGCACATAACATGCTAAAATAATGTAAACTTTTGTCATGATTATTTTGTTTCTTCAGGTTTATTCAATTTGCGAGCAAGATACATATACTCTTGCAAGAACATCCAGAAAGGCATCGTGATGAAGCCCGTCAGAGGGATGATAATCAGTTGCCAAACGAACTGCACGGAGTTGTGGAAGGCAGGGTCTTTGATTGCCCAACGGATAATGAGCCAAGCTAACCAAAGGGGCAATGTGATAACGCCTGCCACCAATGCGAGAGGCGACATGAGTACGAGCATCAAGAGTAACAGCCACTTAGGCATGCGGTGTTTAGGGAACCAGTTTTTGTGCGCAGGGCGATTATGGCTGAGTTCGTTCCAGTTCTTCTCGTAGTTCTCGTCATCGGGTACCCAGAGTATCTGCTCGCGCATACGGTTGGTGAGTTCCTCGCGCATAGCAAGGATGAGTTTAGGGCGTTCTAAATCAGCATGCTCCGCAATGAACTGCGTCATATTGATAGGTTTGCCGATATTGATAACGAGCGTGTCCCATAGGTGAAACCAATCGCTATACTCCAGTCCGACAGGTACGATATAGATGGGTTTCTCGTGTCCGAACTTCTCGTTCGCGCGCAGGGTAATACGAAATATACCTTTACCTAATGGCAGCAGTGAGTGCTTGGTGCGGTGTGTACCCTCTGGCAAAATGCAGAAAGGTACACCCTCTTGTAGGGTATCAATAGCGCGTTCAACCGTTTCGTCGTTTTGCAGCACCTCGCTTGCGCCGTCACGCATACGGCGGATAGGCATAATTTTGAGCCAACCTAATATCTTGGCAAACAATGGCTTGCGGAAGATATCGGCACGTGCCACAAACACTTTTCTCTCGGAATTAATAGAAAGCACCGCCAGCGCATCTTGCAGCGCGTTGGTGTGATTGGGAGCGAAGATAACGGCTCCATCGGTTGGGATATTCTCCTCTCCTATATATTTAATGTGGCGGTAGGAATGTCGGAACATCCAGTTCACCAATGGAAGGAGAATACGATACCCACGACTCTCATCATGTATCTGCTTCATGTCTTCTCAGATTTTGATTCAGTGCTGCAAAGGTACTACATTTTTCTGGAATGAACAAATATTTTGACAAAAAAGTGACTTTCTAATAAAAAATCGCCCACTATAGAGCAGGCGATTTGGTTGTATCAAAATTGTTGTATGAGTGCATACCCAGTTGGGTTAGAGGTCTTGATATACATGTTTCATAAAGGGTACGCTGGCTTCCATATGCGAGCCGTAGTGCCCTATGTCGTAGCGGATATATTTTTCGTCGGACATCTGCGCCATGAGGTTCGTGCTGTTGATGAGTGGTACAACATCGTCATCCAAACTGTGGAAGAAATAGGCAGGTGCTTGCAGATTGTAGCCCACGAGGCTGTTGTGTCGTAGTACCTTGTAGAGCCATTTGGCTGAGCGGCTATTGAGGTCCAGTGCCTCGGGCGTCATCAGTTCGGTCATGATGGTGGAACCCATCATTTGGTTGATTTGTCCGACGGTGTATTCCTTGGAGCGAATCCAGTCGTTGTAGTGCGAGAGCAAGGGTTCGAGGAAGAAGTCCTCCACTGTGAATCCCAAATCGTATGCGTCGCTGAGTCCCATGACGATGAGTGGGATAGCGGCAGGTATGCCCATCTCGTCGTTCCCCACGCAATAGAGATAGGTGGCGGCAGGGTCATACGGTCCCGCTCCTGCGTAGAGATGGCGCACCGTCCAGAGGCTGTCTGTCTGCTCTATCATGCGTGCTACGCCGAGTGCCACTGCCCCACCCTGCGAATAGCCCGTAATGACCACATCGGTCGGATAGCTGTAACCATAGTGTTGGAGCAAGGCGGGCATACTGTGGAGCAAGTCCACCGCTGTTTGTGCAGCGCTACGCCAATGCAGATAGGGGTGCATCTGTTCGCGTGAGAGACCATAGCCTACATAGTCGGGCATGATGACGGCGTATCCTTTCATGGCAAGCACGCTCTCCATGGATAGCATATTGCTGGGGGCTTCTGCGTTGGAGGTGATGGTGTAGTGATTGGCTATCACAATGCCATTGAGGTCGCGGTTCTTGGGTAGATACACACGCCCTGATACCAGCAGCGAGTCGCCTTGAGGGGTCTTGCTCCAATAGGCCACGGGGAAGGAGACATAGTGCTTGCGAGTGTTGCGATAGAGTTTCTTCATGACTTTGAAGACGCTCTCATTAGAGAAGTGTTGGCGCGATAGCTGCATGAGTGTGTTATCCCAAAGGGCATCGCTGTTGAGCACTGAACGCACTATTTGCCCACCCTTGTCTTTGTGGGGAATGATGGGCAAGGCAGTGGTGTCCAGAGGGCTGAGCATCACGTAGTCGGTGGCTGCGAGGGCAATCGTGCTACACAACGCCACGACCAGGAACAGGGGTCTAAGTTTTGTTTTCATACGGTTTGATAGTTTAGGTTATTAGGTTTAATGGTTGTTTAATGGTTGTATATTAATGCATATACAAAAAGCGTGCAAAAGTTGAAAGACCCCTGCTATTGCACAAATTTATTTTAGTGAAAAACTGAAGGCAGGAGAAAAAAGAAGCAAGTTGGATGTGGATAGAAGTGGAGAGAAGATGCAAATCCTACCGCTCAATGGGTGATTGCTTTTATTGAAAACGGCTGAGTGTTGCTCAGCCGTTTGGTGTATATGTGTGAATTTTCTTCTTAATTATACCACTTTTATAAACTCTCCAACAATGCAGAATTCTTCTATATCATCAGGTGAGAGGATGATAGGATCGTATGAACGATTCAGTGGGTGCAGTTCTATGGATTCGTGTTCCCATTCGCCAAATTCATTATACTTCTTGGTGCTATGATATTCTTTGATGGAATAACTACCCTCGTATTCCGAATCTACGCTGCCTTGATGCTCTGCGAGGATGATTTTGCCTTCGCGAGAGCCACCTTGATAGCGTTGGAAGAGGCAATAATCGCCATCATTGATGCATGGCTCCATAGAGTGACCGACTGCCTGAATAATAAACTTATTGCAGTCTTTCTTGCCAAAACCATTCACTTGCATCCAACCGATATGCTCTGCTGGTTCATAATGACCGAAAAGACCGCAAGCAGCCCGTACTGAATAAACAGGATAATAGGCAATATATTTTTGTTCCTCATCCACTTCCTCTAATATAAGTGGTTGTATATCAGGTTTTACAATAGGTGCATTTTGTTCGGTTACTATTTTTTGCTCTTGCAATGATGGGCGTATATCGCTATTGTTGTCGGTCCATTGTTCGCATTGACGGATGACAATCTCCATGGCATTCTCGGTGGCCTCTGGTGGGTAGTTATACTTCTTGAGGAGGCGTTTCACCAGTCGGCGCATGCCTGCGCGAGCGGACTCCTTCTTCTGCCAATCGATGGTGCGGTTCTTGCGCAACATATCGGTGAGTTCTTTGGTCATCGCCACCAGTTCTTCGTTGGTGTAGAAATCTTGTACTGCTTCGGGTTTGGTGAGTGCGTCGTAGAAAGATTTTTCTTCGCTATTCAATCCCAGTTCATTGCCTTGTTTTTCTGCTTCGGAGATATCATTTGCCAAGCGCAATAATTCTTGGATTACCTCTTCGTTGGTGAGCATGCCTTTAAGGTAGTTGGATAGCGAGCGATTAAGTAATTCGGAGAATTTCTCGGCTTGTATCAAGTTGGTGTGCTGATAATGCTTCACGCGCTCGTTGATGAGGTTTTTGAGTATCTCAATAGCGATATTCTTCTCTTTCATGCGTGCTATCTCAGCCAAGAACTTCGCATCGAAGATAGAGAACTCCTCTTGCACATCGGCAAAGAGATTGATGATGCTATCGCTCTTTATGCTCTGTTTGAGCAGGGTGTTGATGCGTTCGTTGATGTCCCGTAAGGATATTTTTCCTCTACCCTCTACGCGCGTGATGAGTGTGCGCACTGCCTCGAAGTATGCCGAATGTAGGCGTTCATCGTAGCTGAGCAGACTATGGCATAGCGAGCGTGCTTGAATGAGCAATTGTGCCTGTTTGACAAACTGATTTTTGGTTTCTTGTTTGTCGGCAGACTGCAAGTAGTCCACACCTCTGCTGATGACTTTAGCACGTTGCAGGTCGGATGTGCCGAAGAATGCTGAGTAGTCGAAACCGTGTAGCAGATCGCGGCAGACTTCGAGTCGCTTTTGAAATTCTGGGTATGCTGTTTTAGATATGTCGGTATCGCCGTAGTTCTCGCGGTCGCGAATGGTGTACTCCTTCATTGCTTGCTTGAGCGCAGCAGCTATACCTACATAATCAACCACTAAACCGCCCTGCTTGTCGCCGAACACGCGATTGACGCGCGCAATGGCCTGCATGAGGTTGTGCCCTGCCATGGGTTTGAATACATACATGGTGGACAGCGATGGTACATCAAAGCCCGTGAGCCACATATCTACCACAATGGCTATCTTGAGTGAGCTATCGTTATCTTTGAAGCGTTTCTCCAGTTCCTTTTTGTGGGTATCGTTGCCGATGATTGGTCGCCATTCTTCGGGGTCTTGGTTGCCCGATGTCATCACTACTGCCACTTTTTCTGTCCACAGGGGGCGCAGTTGCAAGATGCGTTGATAGATCTTCATGGCTATTGGGCGTGAGTATGCCACAATCATGGCTTTGCCCGTCTGCTCGTATTGGCGATAATCTTCGTAGTGGGTAAGGATGTCATCTACCAATGAGTTGATGGTTTCATCTGCACCCAATAGCGAATCAATGCGCGCCAGTTCGCGTTTGCTTTTCTCGATAGCGTACTCTTCGGCTTCTTCTGCCATTTGGTCGTATTCGGCATCAATGCGTTGCAGGGTGGCTTCATCGAGTTTGAGATTGACCACACGACTCTCGTAGAAGACAGGGCGAGTGGCACCATCTTTGACGGCTTGGGTCATGTCGTAGATGTCGATATAATCGCCAAAGACTTCGCGTGTGGAGTGGTCTTTGAAGGAGATAGGTGTGCCTGTGAAGCCGATATATGTAGCATTTGGCAGTGCATTGCGCACCATACGCGCTGCGCCAATCTTGAGTTTGCCTGTCTGTTTGTCGATGGTCTCGGTGAGTCCATATTGGCTGCGGTGGGCTTCATCCGCAACAACGATGATGTTTCTGCGTTGGGATAGTGGTTCTTCGCCCTCCTCGAACTTCTGCATGGTGGTGAAGAAGATACCATTGGCTTCGATACCATCTAGCAGTTCGCTGAGGTGTTTTCTGCTTTTGGCTTGTACGGGCACTTGGCGCAAGAAGTCGGCGCATTTGCTGAACTGCCCAAAGAGTTGGTTGTCGAGGTCCGTGCGGTCGGTAATGACCACGATGGTAGGCGAAGATAGCGCACGCTGTAGGCATTTGGCAAAGAATACCATTGACAGGGACTTGCCGCTACCCTGTGTATGCCAGAACACACCACCTTTGCCGTTGGTGGTAGTGGCTTCTTTGACAGAAGTGATGGCTTTGCGCACGGCATAGAACTGGTGGTAACCAGCCAGTATCTTGGCACTTTGTTTCTCCTCTTTGGAGAAGCAGATGAAGTCGCGCAGGATTTCGATTAGTCGCTCTTGCTCAAATATACCGCAGAAGAGCACATGAAAATTGGCGAAGTGGTTGTCTTCGGTTTGTCCATCTACTGTCTTCCATTCCATGAATCGGTCCTCGCCCGAAGTGATAGTGCCTGCTTTGGATGTTACCAGATCGCTCATCACGCAGAAAGCGTTATAGACAAACAGCGATGGTATCTCTTGCATGTAGTTGCGCAGTTGGGCGTATGCTTCCGATACATTGGTTTCGGTGCGTGAGGGTGATTTGAGTTCCATCACCACCAATGGCAGACCATTGATAAAGACAATGATATCTGCTCGGCGCACGGAATGTTCTTCTATGGACCATTGGTTGGCAACTACAAAATTGTTGTGCAATGGATGGTCGTAGTCTATGAGCCGAATGCATGCGGAGTGTTGTTCTTTGCCGTCGAAATAACTGACATCTACTCCGTTTTGCAGGTAATCTGTAAATACCTCATTGCGTTGCACAAGTGAGCCCGTGTCGATTTGCCGAATCTTATCTATGGCTTCTTGAATAGCCAAAGCAGGCAGAGCAGGATTGATCGCCAATAGCGACTGCTGCAGACGGTCGAGGAATAGTGGCTCGGTATAATCGCGCACTATATCTGGACCGTAGATATACTCATACCCGAGTTGTAGTGTAAACAACTCAATAATCGCTTGCTCGTAGTTCGCTTCGTTGAAGGTATCTTTGCTCATAGTATGCCAATATTAACGTTTTAAGAAACGGCGCAGGAGGAAGGTAAGGAAATATGGGAAGGTATAAAACTTGCCATTAAATCCTATGTTCTTATTACACAACTTGATGCCATATTGAATGTCATCGTATTTCTCTTTGTCGCTACTAATCAGTCGATTGAGCGATACTGTAGCATTGTCTTTGGCTTTTACTTCTACTGGAATCAATGATTGGGCATCGCGTACAAAGAAATCCATCTCCAGACTTGGTGATTCGCTACGATAATAATATAGGTCATATCCTTGTTTAGCCAACATGTCTGCTACAATATTCTCGAAGATTGCACCTTTGTAGGTGCCAAAGTTGCGATTGACACGCAAGTCTTCCTGCGCTTCTTCATCCAACGAAGCAATCAATAGTCCTGTATCTCGGTAATACACCTTATATAGTTTGGCATCGTAGTTGCCCTTGAGTGGCAGCGATGGCGTTTGCAAGCAGTAGCAGATATTGATGATTCCTGCATTGGCAAGCCACTCTACTGCACCAATATATTCCCTATTGCGCGCACCGCGAGCAATCTTGGTGACTTGGAAACGCTTATTTTCAGCAGCCAAGAAAGTAGTTATATGTCGATATACCGCCAAGACTTTGGCTTTGTCAAACCCTGATGCATATTTCGTGATATCCTCTTCGTAGTCTTGCAATAGTTGGCGTTGCAACTGTAGCAGTCCACTAAACTGTCCACTCTCTATATAGCGATTAACCACCTCTGGCATACCGCCCAAGATCATATAATCGCTGAATAGCCCACCCAGAACATCCATTTGCATATTGCTGAGTGGTTTGAGCTCCACCATATGCTGATAGAGGTCATTGATAAAATGCTCATCATAGCCCTTTGCCCACAAAAACTCCTCGAAGTCCAGCGAATACATTTCGTAGTCAGTCTTGTATCCTACACTATTGGACTCTATCTGCTGATAGTACAAGCCCATGAGTGAGCCAGAGCAGATAACATCGTATCGTCCGTCTTGCTTGAAGGATTTGAGACTGGTGGCGCAATCGGGATATTCTTGCAACTCATCGAAGAAGAGCAGCGTTTCATGAGGCACGAAAACCAATGTGGGGTTTAGCAATGTGATGTTTTTGATGATACTATCTACCTCATATCCGTCTGCAAATATCTGCTTGTATTTGGGTTGTAGAGCGAAGTTGATTTCCACGATGTTGTTGTAGTATTTTTCTCCAAAATACCGTATAGAAGCAGTCTTACCCACTTGACGCGCACCTTTCACAATCAGTGGCTTTTTGTCAGCTGATGCTTTCCATTCTTCTAAATACTTATCAATCTTTCGTTTAAGCATAATAATTCACATTATCGGCTACGTTTTTATTATCAAAAATCACATTATCGGATATATTTTGTGTACTAAAAATCACATAATCGGCGCAAAGGTAGTGAATTATTTTGATATGAGCAAATATTTTTTGTGTTTTTTCAATATATACCTGCCTTTTGTATATCTTTAATATACCTTTGATATAGAAAAAGCGACTTGCTGGTTTCGGGACCACGATAGGACATCTGTAGGACATCTATGGGCTTTCTGTGGGCTAAATGTGGTTGGCTATTAGTTCCGATACCACTCCGTTACCACTCGGATGTTCATGGGTAGCTGTTAGATGAAATAGTATGTACGTTTATTTTAGTTGTTTTCTAATCTGTTGTTTGCGGTTTAATAGACTATCCTTCCGTTGTTTAAGATTGTCTATAGTCCCTTGATAAGGATTAGGAAAGATTCCATATATATGACTATTCTTTTCCTCTCCTTCTACCTCTAACCTTGCTATTTGCGCATTAATCTCCACTATTTCTTTGTCTATATCTGCTAATTCTTTTTCCCTATTTTGTTGCAATACAGCTTTATTGGCTCTCTTCGCTTCGATGAAAGCCCATATTGAAATGCCAACCCCAATTGCAGCAATGGTTATTGATATAATAGAGTCCCAATTCATGTGGTGTGTATTTATCAAACGGTTATCTCTCCACTCATTAACTTTGGCAATAGAGTATCGCGTAGTTGAGCGAGGCGAAGATTTTCACTCTGATTATTGGTTATTTGCTTCATAATGGGATTCATTACATTAGCGTATTTCTCTATAGCCTTATTAGAAGGTATATTAATCTCCAAATTGGTTATATCCGAAGCATTAATGGATGGATAAGTACTCACAGATTGTTCTGCTATTGATTGCAAATGTTGTATAACTATATCTTGTATGAGATATTGGTATATGTAGTATCGGTATCCGCTCCAATTTGCTGTTATTACAATAAAACCTGTTGAAACAACCATATTGCTTGATGGATTATATAAAAACATATAGTGTTTCTGATTTGGTCTTACTGAGGAATATAATATATCACCTTCTGTGACTGCACGTCTAGCCCTACTTGGAATTTTATCAATAGTAGGATTTAATAGTTGTATTGTATCAATTTTATTACTTGTTACACTACCTGTATCCAAATACTCAAAAGAATTGTAAAATTTTCCGCTGTAACTTCGTTTATTTGTAATGCATATCTCGCCCAATGTTCCCTCTTTCCAATCTTCTGGCATTTTACCGCCAAAAGGCTCAAAGTCCACAAACCATGATTTATAGAGTGCTTGGGCTTGTTGTTCGAGGTTGGCGTTGATACGGCGATTTAATTCGATTTTATCATCTATCGCACTCAATATATCCGCTATGCGCTTCTGCTCTGCAAGAGGAGGAAGGGAGATAGGCATAGTGTTTAATATTGAAGAATTAAGGTTAAGCATAGTTGTTCCTACAGCATTAGCAACTATCCATTTCTTAGATTCTTTTGTAGATAATAAATATGCAAGATACTTGGGAAAACATATTGAGGTATTAGGTCGTATTCTGAGGCATCCAGTTCCACATAGCCAACCTTCTTGTAAATGATTGATATAGGCGCATTTTTCAATATCCCCTCTACGACTATAAATAATATCCCCTTCTTTGACACAATATTTATTAAGCCTAATAATGTTTGATGCTTTTAGATGTACAATATTATCTGTTTGTACATCAAGATTTGCCCCAATATTACAAGGCATAATACAAGGAGTTCCCACATCAACATAATCTCGCTGATGTAATTGACTTCCAAATGGTCCAGTTTGAACATCTGCAATGTCGGATAATTTATATATTTTCCATCTGTTCATCATACTTTCTTACTGAGATAGTTGATAAACGCACTACATGAAACTAGCATAAAAATAGCTTCTTCTGCTTTGGGAGTATAAACTCCTGTATCATCCATCAATGCATGACGGATACCTGCATCGGGTTGATTGGTATATGCGTATAATTTATCAAAAGCATGTTTTAGTACATCAGGAAAAACTATTCCATTTTTTTCTAATTTATTTAATGCTTTGCCTAATGTATTTTCGCCTGTTTTCTCTCGACAAAATGCCTCTACAGCCGAAATAGATTCTTTGATAGAATTGCGATAATCGCCATCTGGTCGTTGTGCGTATAACTCCAATGCACGATTGAGATGTAGTTGAATGTTACGAGGAGTATTATCAATAGCAGTTTCAATAGTTGCTATTTCCTGTTCTGATGTAATTTCTACGATTTCTTTATTAACAACACGATATGCAAAATTCAGTCGTTCAAATTCCGAATTGAGCATATCAACAAACATGGAATAAACAGTAACGTTATTGGGGTTAAATCTGTGTGAATAGTATCTCTCATCATCATCATAAATATATTCTATCACAAAGTCTAATAAATCTATTTTCTCATACCAATTCTTAAATGGTTCTTCAATAAAATCAGTTGAAACTATAGTAGGATCATAAAAATTAGCATTGAAATTATTTTCTCGTTCATTAAGGAATTGAGTCCATACATACTGTTCTAAACAGATATACCATCTCCTTCCTGCAGCCTCTGAACATGATCTAACGGAACACACTATTCGTGGAAGTCTGTCAAAACATGTACAAATAGCATTTTGTATTTCTGGTGTAATTCGTTCACGAATGATTACATCTGAAGCTTTAGTATATCCGTATCTTTCCGAAAATAGAGCCATAATTTCTATCACATTTATAATTTATACCCAATACTTTCTAATTGTTTCTTGATTTCTTCTTCGAGGGTGTGGGATTGCTCGAAGAGGGAAGCGAGTTCGGTGGTGAGGCGAGTCATCTTCTCCTCAAAAGGTTCGGCATCTTGCTCCTGCTCGGCTATACCGACATAGCGACCTGGCGTGAGGATGTAATCTTGCTCGGCAATATCCTTGATATTCTTCACAGCGCAGAAGCCCTTTTCATCGGTGAGTGTGCCCTCAGCATAAGACTGATAGGTATGGGCAATACGCATAATATCCTCTTCGGTCAGTTCGCGGAGCTTGCGCGTCACCATAGTACCCATCTCGCGCGCGTCAATAAAGAGCGTTTGTCCCTGCTGTTTCTTTCGGCGATTGAAGAACCAGATAGACACAGGGATACCTGTAGTATAGAACAACTGCGAAGGCATAGCAATGATACAATCCACCAAGTCGGCTTCTACCAGTCGTTGGCGTATATCGCCCTCGCCACCAGTCTGGCTGGAGAGTGAGCCATTAGCCAGCACAACGCCTGCACGACCCGAAGGGGCGAGGTGGTGGATGATATGCTGAATCCATGCGAAGTTGGCGTTGCCATCAGGGGGCGTACCGTACTTCCAACGCACATCGCCTGTCAAGCGGTTACCGCCCCAATCGCTGAGGTTGAACGGTGGGTTAGCCATCACGAAATCGGCTTTCAGCGTAGGATGTTGGTCATCAAAGAACGTGTCGGCATTGAACTTACCGAGATCTGCCTCAATGCCACGGATAGCGAGGTTCATCTGCGCCATCTTCCATGTGGTGGGGTTGCTGTCTTGACCGAAAACAGAGATGTCGTTGATATTGCCTTGGTGGCGTTGGATGAACTTAGCCGATTGCACAAACATACCGCCAGAGCCACAAGCAGGGTCATAGACGCGACCGTGGTAGGGCTGCAACACCTCTACCAATGTGCGAACAATACATGCAGGCGTGTAGAACTCGCCCGCGAGTTTGCCTTCCGCCTCGGCGAACTTAGAGAGGCAGTACTCGTAGGTGCGACCTAAGATGTCCTTCGTGTCGCCCTGCTCGCGCATTTGGATATTGGTGAAGAGGTCCACCACATCGCCCAAACGGCGTTTGTCCAACTCTGGGCGTGCGAAGTTCTTGGGCAGAATACCCTTTAGGCGAAGGTTCTCTTTTTCGATTTGGCGCATGGCGTTGTCGATGACCATACCGATCTCGCTGCTGTGCGCTGCTTCGGCAATAACCGACCAACGCGCGTCTTGTGGCACGTAGAAGATGTTTTCGGAGGTGTATTCGTCCTTATCCTCCTCAAAGCCCTCGGCTTCAGCAAGCAGTTCGTTGTATTTCGCCTCGAAACGGTCGGAGAGGTACTTGAGGAAAATCAAGCCCAGCACCACCGATTTGTATTCCGATGCATCCAAATTGCCACGCAAGAGGTCGGCTGCTTTCCAAATCTCTTTCTCAAATCCAATATCTGCTGTATTGATGTTTGCCATAGTATATTACGCTTTTGTATATTTGGCGCAAAGGTACTACTTTTTTTGGATAATTGCAAAAAAATGGCAAAAAAAATGCCACTAATGCAAAGTTACTACATTTTTTTTGATTACGCAAGAAAAATCTTAAAAACACTTGCATATATTACACTTTTTTTATACCTTTGCAGTCTAAATTCCTTACCATGGCTAAAGCATTGACCTACACTCCTCAAAACGAAGAAGTTACCATCTCTGGTTTTATTGCCTTTCTTCTCCAGCAAGGAGAGGATTGGGACTATCGCTGCATGGAAGCCGACATACGCGACTACCACCAACAACAATATGCTCGCATGGATCTCAGTGCAGCACTCCAGCAAGAAATATACTGGTGGATTGATGCCTATGAAACCTCATTCATACAAGACCATCCCGAGAAAGAACATCTCCTGAGCGTAGGCGTCTATTACCTATTTGATTGCGCCCGCAAGTTACTCACGCCTGACTCCGACGCCGACAAACTCACCACCGACATGTCTATCCTTCTTAATGAAGAAAAGTATCTTTATAAAATCAACGACGATTTAGTTTTCTTTGACAAAAAAACTGGACCCGATTTCACGACATTGGTTCATGGTTTTCCTGCCCAACTGCTCACCTACGCTGCCTGCACCACGATTGACACTATGACTGAAGTGCAGGGGCTTGATGACCCATTGAAATGGGTAGATATGATGAGTAATTGGCTACAATCGCCCTCTGCTATTGATATTTCCCATATCCGTTTTGATATACCGAATGTCTATGCTCTCTATGCCAGTTACTTGGAGATAGAGAAACGCAAATGGGAAGCGGACAGCCAAAAGCACTATCACCCCACCCCTCCTCAACTGCGCACGTTCATGGCATCGCTTCGCCAACAATGTCAAGAAGAAGCGGATATAGCCATTCGCCTTTTGTCGCCCTTCCTCACAGACAAACAACGCAAAGCATACGAACGCTATCTGACAGAGTGCCAGCAGTATCTATCCGACCACTCGCAGTCGCGAAGCAAAGGACGCAGCCTTTCGCTCACGCAGTATTGGTCTCCCAACACGCCCGACTATATCCAGCAAGCTGCAATCCGCAAACTCAAAGCAGCAGTCAAACAAGAACGTCCTGCCGCAGCTCTGGCTCAAACAGTCAGACAGCTGCAACAGGACGGTACACTCAAGAGCGAACTGCGCCCATTAACCCACTTCGTTGATGCGGTCAATAAGGTATGTAGTTCCAATGTGAAGTACGATAGTTTCTCGAAGCATTTTAGGTAGGCGAGAGGCGATGAGGCGAGAGGGAAGGCGGGATTAAGACCCGCCTTTTTCTGTTAGACACAACTCACACCAGATTTTTGCACGAACGTAGCAGTCGAACTTGGCGTAGATCTTGCGCTTGCCTGTATGTGGATCAATCGGCGCATCAGGTTCTGCCTTCTTGAGCTGCGATTGCCAACGCTGTTGCCACAAAGCGCGTTGCTCTGGGTCATGCAAGATAGCTTTGGTCTTCGCGCAAGCTTCTGCCCAACGGTCTTGCTTCACTTTTTCTGCGCCCTTGGCTGGATTCTTCTTCCAGTCGCGTGGGTTCCGAATAACATACACCTCCTTCTTCATGGCACGGATAACCGCGCCATGGGAGTCGCGTGCGAATTTTTGACGAAAGACTGTTTTGTCTTTTTTGTTGAGTTTGCCCGTTACATAATCGACGGGCGCAATGGTTTTATATTCTGCCATAATTTGAAAGTTTAGAAGTTAAAGGTTAAAAGCATGATTCTACTATGAAGTGCTTTGAATGACATAGTAATATCATAGTAATCACATAGTAATGTCATAGTATAGATAGGGGATTGGTGGACTATTGCTCGCGGGAAAATCCGCGAGGTCTGAACATGTGGTGGGGATACTCGCTGAACCAACAGAGAACACATGACCAATGAAATGTCGGTTTTGTCGGAATTGTCGTTTTTGTCGGTTTCTGCAAACCGACAAAATGACAAAAACGACAATTTACGCATATACAATTTTCTATGATACCTTGTGATATTCGCCATGAGCAACATGCTGAATATTTGATGATTGAATCAGTTTCACCAACCATCTTTCCATCGTTCGTTGATTCACTCCAAGGACTTCGGCTTGCTTCACTGCATCTTGTTTCGTAAAGTCCGTGGGAAGCATTTGGAAGAACTGACGTTGCAACATATTCCCACCTATCTCACCCACAGGCGTGGCTTTCAACTCGGGCATCATCTGGAACACCATCGCTGCGTGCATGAGCAGTTTGTGACCCATCAGCAGCATCGTCTGAAAATCTTCCTCCGAGCAGACTACGCGCTCAGGCAGTGGTTTTGTCATATCCAAACGCAAGCCCGCGAGAATCATACCAATACGCTTCATTATCACAGGCATACGCTTGAGTGAGGCATCGAACAAGTCGCCGAACTCTGCGCTATAGTTGTCATACTCGCTGCGGAACATACGCTTAATGGTCTTGAGTTGGGTGTTCGTTAGGTAGAAGTAACATTCGTGTCCTGCGGTCTCCATCCACAAGTAGCGGTCGCCTAATTCCGTAGCAAGGCGGTCATATAGCATACTTTCGTGAGGGATATTGCCCTCTTCCTCTACGTCCCACACATGGTCATCAAAGTCCATACGGTTATTGACCACATAGCAAGCGAAGCGGGACATGAGTCCGTTCTCGCGGTTGCGCAGCAGAGGCGACACTTGGTTGGGCGTGCCTGAAAGAAGCATAGCGATACGCGGAGAGCGAATCTCAATGAACTCGTTGTTTTGGCGACGGAGTTGGCTGACGGTTTCGTGTTCGAAGATACAGCGGACAATATCGCCAAACTGACCATAGGCAGCGCGGAGTGTTTGCGTGAGGGTGTCCATCTCTGTGGCGAAGACAATACCGCGTCCATTATACTCATCCATCATCTTCAGCAAAGCAGAGGCGGACGAGTTGGCTGGGATATACACCTGTTTGCCGTTGCAACCCTCGATTGCCTGAAGCAAAAGTCGTCCGTAGTTCATGACACCTTTGCCCGAGGCAGCAGGAGCGACAATCATGGTCAGTAACTCGGGGCTGTAGGTGTGATGAGGACGACCGTGGAGCATACGCATAGCGGGTAGAGCGTAGGCGCAGTTAGTCAGTAAGGAGAGTAGCAGCATGTCGCGTGTCTCGCCTTCAGGTGAAACGCTGAGTGCCTCAGCCAATAGGGTTGGTAACTGTCCCTCAACCAAGTGAGGGGTAATGAGAAGGTCTTGCTTCTCTGGAGTTAAGGTGTTTTGAAGCATAAAATAAATAATGTGTTAAAAGGTTAATATTATTGCACTACCAAAATTGTTCAAAATTATAGTATATTATCCAAAATTTCAAGTAATTTTTGACAATTTTTGGGGTAATCGTCTATAATTTTTGTTTCACTAATTTTCGTAGTGGATTTCGAAATCGAGTGCAAAGGTAGTACAAAAACGTGTTTTTTCCATACTTTGCAGGCATTATCGGAAGTTAATTTTGTAACCGATTGACAAACAAATAATTACACCATATCCGATTTATGTCCGATCGGATGTGGTATTTATTAAAAACAAAAATTATAGAAAATTAAGCCAAAAATTAACCAACATTATTTTACTTGAACCAAATTGTAAAATGAAATCGGTTCGCTCGAAAAAAACATAGTCAAAATTTGCATAATTCAAAAAAAAGCAGTACTTTTGCAGTCGAGCAAAACAATGAAACAATGAAACAATGGATTTTAATAGGTATGGCTGCCATGTTGATAGCATGCCAAACAAAGACACCAACAACAATGATTAGTGAAACAACCATTCAGCAAGCAGTGAGTAGCGTATTGGCTGCACAGCCTGATGCCGACTCCAACATGGTCGAACGAGGTGCCAAACAAGTGGCTGCACTATGGCGAGAAAGCGATGGTACAGCAGAAGACTACAAAGCATTGGTAGCCAACTCGTATATAAGTACCGCCGAAGAGAAAAAACAACTATACGACCGCATGGCTTTCATACTGGAGCAATGCGGACAAAGTGCTGATAGGCTGAATAATACGCTGCAAGAACCTACTACCCTATTGGGCAAAGGCGAACCCACACAAGTGGATTGGATTATCAGCGGTTATAGTCCGATGGCACATTTCGCGGAAGATATGTTCGCCAACAAAATAGCCCATATCTGCGTGCTGAACTTCCCACACTATACATTAGAAGAGAAAAACACCTTGGGCAAAGAATGGACACGCCAAGAATGGGCATACGCCCGCTTGGGTGATGTATTCAGCAGTCGTGTGCCCGGCAGCGTGGTAGCCAACTACTCGCAAGCACTGAGCGAAGCGGAGAACTATATCGCGGGCTACAATATCATGATGCATTGCCTTCGCAACGAACAAGGCGAGCAACTATGGAATGAGCCTATGGCACTGCTCTCGCATTGGAATCTGAGGGATGAGTTGAAGTCCAATTATGCAGTAGGCGATAGAGCACCCCACGACACAAGTGTCGTCGGGGACCCCGCTAAGGCGAAAGGCAGGGAGAAACAAGAAATGATTTACCAAGTCATGCTGCGTATCATTCGCCAAGAAATACCCGCAGTGGTGGTAAATAATGACAAACTGCTATGGTGTCCTACTACCAACTATGTAGGAGGGAATCCCGATTCTGGAATCAAACTAAAAGTAGATATTAGTCGCGAGCCCGACACACGTTATCAGCAGATTATCAATATCTTCCGTGCAGGGCAGCAGATTGATGCCTATAGAGCAGATGCGCCTACGCATGTGCTACGCACCTTCAATGAGGATTTGGAGATACCTATGGAAGAGATAGAGGCATTGTTTACCCAACTGATTATGTCCGATGAGGTCAAACAGGTGGCAGCCTTGATTCGTGAGCGATTGGGTCGTGAGTTGCGTCCGTATGATATTTGGTACGACGGATTCAAGAGCCGTAGCAGTATCTCCGA
Source organism: Paludibacteraceae bacterium (assembly GCA_045579505.1). Classification (GTDB taxonomy): domain Bacteria; phylum Bacteroidota; class Bacteroidia; order Bacteroidales; family Paludibacteraceae; genus Colicola. The sequence goes on along the minus strand of JAZNMH010000020.1, from coordinate 16,371 downwards.
AGATGTGCTGACCGCAGAAACACAAAAACGCTACCCCAATGCCAAAGCGTTTGAGAAAGACATGCCCCGCATGCTGATGGACTTGGGCTTTGCGAGCGACAAAGCAAATGCTATTGCTTCGCATATCGTGGTAGAGGCGGCACGCGGTTCGGGGCATGCACGCCCATGCGTGGGCAGAGAGCAGCCAGCACGCCTACGCACACGCATTAGTGAGAAAGGTATGGACTACAAGGGCTACAATATCGCCGTGCATGAGTTTGGACACAATGTAGAAGAAGTGATTTCGCTCTACGATATTGATTATTACACGCTGGCAGGTATCCCTAACACTGGTTTTACTGAGGCAAGTGCGTTCCTCTTCCAAGAGAGAGACTTGGAGTTGTTAGGCGAAGAGGCGAAAGGCAATAGAGCACCCCACGACACAAGTGTCGTCGGGGACCCCGCTGAGGCGAAAGGCGAGAGATTAGAGGCGAAAGGCGAGAGTATATTTGATATGATCTGGGGCATGTACGAGATTATGGGTGTGAGCTTAGTGGACATGCGTATGTGGCAATGGCTATACGCTCATCCCGAAGCCACCGCAGCCGATTTGCGCGAAGCGGTATTAGCGATTGCAGCCGATGTTTGGAACACATATTACTACCCTATTTTGGGTGAAAAAGATAGCCCACTATTGGGTATCTACTCGCACATGGTAGGTTACGCTCTGTACCTACCTGCCTACCCTATTGGTAACTTAGTGCAATATCAGTTGGAGGAACATTTGGCGAAGTGCGCCACCCCAGAGGAATGGGCAAAAGAATATACGCGCATCTATCAACAAGGTTGCCTTACACCAAATGCATGGATGCGCGGTGCTGTAGGCAAACCGATGAGCGTAGAGCCCATACTGAAAGCCGTCAGAGAGCAATTGTAGCGATTAGTGGGTTTGTAGAAACGTCAGTAATTCTGCCATAGAATCGAAGACTTGGTCCGCCTGGGCTAAGTCTTCGCGCGTAAGAATACCCGTATTCACCGCATAAACAGTCAGTCCTGCGGCTTTACCCGAACGGATACCTAAGGGGGCATTCTCAATCACAACGCATTGCTCCTTAGGAAGACCTGAACGCTCCCATGCCTTGAGATAAGGTTCGGGGTCAGGTTTGCCCTTCGTGACATCAAAAGCCGTAATCATTCTATCGGGTTGAAAAACAGGAGGTAGCGCCGTATTCAGATTGTCAATCAGCGTGCGCATACCGCTACCCGTTACCACCCAAATCTGGTGCCCCTGCGACTGCACATAGCGCAGCACATCAGCCACACCATCAATAACCACCGTGCCACCGACTTGATCCGCTAACATGTGAAAGCGCGCAGACTTCTCACCATAGATTTGCTCGACCTCATCGGGTGTCGCTTCGCGATGGCGTTCCTTCAGCATCGCCTCACGGATAATAGACTCGCCTGTGCGCCCTTCGTTGATATAACAATCGCGGGCAGTGAATGAAAGATTATGCGCCTTCATCACCTCTTCCCACGCCACAGCATGGTGGGGCATTGAGTCAAACAACACCCCATCCATGTCAAAGAAATATGCTTTTTCCATAGTTATTGCTTATTGATTTATTCCTTAAAGAACTTGCCAATACGCGTAGCGACTTGTACGATATACATACCAGCAGGCAGTGAGGCTACCGGCAATGTGGTAACAGCGCCTTCTACCGCATGGCTCATCACCGCTTTGCCATTCAGGTTATAGACCACAATGGTTTGCCTTGTGTCCGCCTCGTTCATAAACACATTCAGATACGCAGCAGCAGGATTAGGATAGAGCATGAGTGCCAAACGGTTGTCCACTGGCAGGTTCTCTACACCCACCGTGCTTTTGTCCGCAAAACTGATAGGTTGGGTGCAAGTCTCGCCAAAGATATTGGTGATGAATGCGCGTACATACGAGCCCTGATAGCCTGCGTAGGAGAACGTGTTGCCTATACCCACCACAGTGCTGCGGGCAGATGATGCCGCGCTGGAAGTCTTGTCGGTGGCATAGATCCAATGTACCAATCCATTGGCCTCTATGGTGATGGTCTTATTGCTTTCATCCACATGGATAGCACTGATGCGTGGGGCTTTGCCTTCGCCCGTGCCTGCTGGTTCGTAGCAGAAATAACTCTCACCTTTGCGCATAGCATCTTTCAGTTCGTCGGTAGTAAGATCCTCCATGAGCATGAAATTATAGTTGCGGAAGAGTTGGTCGTTGTTGTGCGCATCGTCGCATGAGTAGCCATAAACAGGGCGATGAGGCATAGTGCGCTGCAAGATTTGATCCCATAGGATACGGTCGTTAGGACGACGATTGCCTTGGTTGTACACCTCCAAACCAATCAATGATGGGAAGGTAAGGAAGTTATTGGCATGCCAACCTGGACCATCTTTTTGGGTCTCACTATAGGTATTGTCAATACTCCAATACTGTCCTGGGTGGTTGATGATTTGCATACCGCCGAGGGCATAGGTGTAGGCATATGACTCCTGCAAAGAAGCAAACTCCTGTCCTTGGCGCCCCGTGAAGAAATCGTTGTGGTGGTTGAATTGTCCGCCTGTGCGCTCGCTCCAACTGTTGGTATTGTCCTTGCTGAGCTCATTGCCTGGAACAGCCAACATACCCAATGCAGCAGGGTCGCGTGCAGGTACGGTGCTCATATATTGGGGGAACAACTCCCATGGATAAGGGTTGTAGTCATGGTCGGTGAGGGAGAGAATCTTATAGCCCGCAGCATGGTATTTGTCCACAACGTAGGCGGTGGTGAAACCATCGCTGGCATCGTTGGACTGGGTGGTATGGGTATGGAAGTTGCCCTTGAATTGGTTGATAGTAGCCCAATCAATATCGGCGTATGGGTTGTTGGATATAGCAGTATTAATGGTCTGTCCGTCCACCACTTTGACATATACCGCACGGTGCGCCTTGGTGGTAGTGCCGTTGAGTTCGATGTCTAAATAGAAGCCATAAATGCCACTTTCTGGCGATGAAATCGTATAATACTCTTCGCCGTTACTACCTTTGCTGAGGGTGATAGCAGAAGAAGGTTGGTTATTATGATTCATGCGGAAATGGACATTATAGCCATTCTTGTTGGCAATCTTAACGGACATCTTCACCGGTGTACCTGGATGTACGACAGCAGGCTCTACCTTAAAGTATTCCAAATCAATATCCGAACTACCCCATGCAGTTTCTTCCACCGTGAGTTGGTTGGTCAGATAGGAGTAACGGACATTGGCTTTGAGGCAGTTGGCCGATACGGTGGTGCTGACCAATTCGCCCATGTCACTACCCGAGTTCACACTACCATAGTGCACGGAAACGGTCTTGTCATCGGTGAGGGAGATAGAGGCTGTCAGTTCGTAGTTGCTGCCCTTGGTCATGGTGGTGCCATTGACCTTGAAGTGCTCAGAAGAAGCAGCAGACTGCTCGTAGCTACCGTCTGCAAACACAGCCACACGCTGCCAAGAGGTAGTCTTGCGCGAGTCCTTGAAACCAATATCTTTAGGCGTAGTCATCAGTAAATCGCCATCGCAGTTGCTACCACTATTGAGGTTCCAGTAGTAGGAGTATTTCTTTTTGTCCACAGGAATCTCTTTGATTAAGAGTTGTGCGGGAGTAGCAGTCTTGCCATCGCGGTAGAAATTGCCCTTTTGTGTAGGTGTGCCATCGCAGGTGAGAGATGTAGTACCCTCGCCCTTCATGAAATACCATGTGTGGGCGGTATAATCGGTAGTTTGATTTTGAGCATTGACTCTTCTCGCTCCCATAGTAGGAACTGCGCTTGGTGGACCTTGCACTACTTCTCCAAAGACTAATCCCCATGTACGGTCATCGTGCTCGCCCACGACATCCAAGACGTATGAGAGATAACCTCGGTTATTGAGCCACTGATTGTAGTAATCAATCTCATCGGTTGTCCAATGGGTATCAGCCGATGTTTGTACAAAAGCAAAGCGAGAGTCGGTTGGCGTAAGCCGCTCGTTCTCGATGAAATCGCGCATTTCGTATTTATTATACCAAAAAGCAGGAGAGAACATAGCGCATTTGCCAAATAGTTCGGGATGCTTCATGGTGGCATAGAAAGCAAAGAGTCCTGCCACATCGGCACCCATGATGGTGCATGCTGATTTATCCGATGAAATCGCATATTTCTGCTCGAAAGCAGGCTTAAAGTCCTCTACGAATCCTTTGAGGAAAGCATCCGCTTGACCTGTACCTGCGAAGTCCTCGTTCGCCCAAGGAGTAAACTCAGGTAATTGGGCATAAATCACGACTATGATGCCTACTTCAAATCCTTGCTCCTCCAATTCAGCCACCGATTTTGCTACGCCCCATGAGTCGGAATAGAGCATACGGTCGCCCATTTCGGTGTCAGAACCTGCATCGCGGTAGCGTTGGTGGCGACCAAACATATAGGTAACGGGGTATTGCTTGGTATTGTCATAGTTGGTAGGCAAGAGGATTTGTACAGGATAATCCTTGCCTGCAAATGTCCAATTCTCTACGATTCCAACGGCAGTATAGGTGTTTCGCCAGCGTGCTACCACATCGGGATTGCCAACGGTTTTGCGATTGGACACCTCGCCATTGGAAGCAGTGACTTCCACATATTTCCAATCGGGTCCGCAAATGTATTTATATCCATCGGATGCACTAATATCGGCAGTAGTAATACCTGCTACCGTAACGGTGAATTGGTCTTTTCCTTCCACTTTGTTCATGGCCACACCCGCCCCTGCAGCCCAACTGCTGAGTTCGGGAAGAGCACCTACAACGTAGCAATGGGTAGTGCCAGTAGGAACATTTACGCGAAAAGTAACATCGGCTCTTATTGCCGAAGAGATTGCCAAACAAATGCCAATCAAAAGAAAGGAGAATCGTTGTTTCATAGGTATAATAATTTTGTACGTTTATAGTAAAAATATTTCTTGTGGATAGTCGATGTGTGTGAGGAAAAGGCCTTCGGCAGGGGCAGAATCTCCTGCGGCGCAGCGATTGTGTTGCGCAATGACCTCGGCAAACTGCTCTTTGGTCATCTTACCACGACCCACCTCAAACAATGTTCCTACTACGGCACGCACCATATTGCGCAAGAAGCGGTCGGCTGCAATAGTGAACACAGCGTGTCCGTTGCCTAATTCTCGCCATTCGGCATACGTGAGGTCGCAGATAGTAGTCTTGACATCCGTATTCGTGCGGCAGAATGAAGCGAAGTCCTGTTTGCCAATCAACAATTGCGCTGCCTCGTTCATGGCAGCAAAATCCAATCCTGGGCGAACGCGTGTGGCTTGTTGACAGAGGAAAGGATCTTTGTGATCCACGATATGATACTCGTAGGTACGGCGCACGGCAGAGAACCGCGCGTGCGCATCATCCATTACAGGATATATGTCAAAAATAGCGATGGAATCGGGCAAAATGCCGTTGAGACGAAAACATATATGACCGGCATCCGGAAGCTGGCAGCCAATATCAAAATGCGCATACATCTCGCGCGCATGGACACCCGCATCTGTGCGACCAGCAAAAGTGAGTGGTATCTCCTCGCGGAAAATCATAGCCAACGCCTGCTCCATCGTCTCTTGAACAGTAATGCCATTGGGCTGGCGTTGCGAGCCGTGAAAGGCAGTGCCATCATATGCAAAGCGAATGAAATAACGCATAATTCTTGCCTTTAACCTTTAAGCTTTAACCAAACATTTCGCACTTGCTGGTTGATTTCGGGGGAGAGGTTTTTGAACCATGCTACGGCACAACCTCCTCCGATGAGGACTATGGTGCGAATAATACTACTTAACCATATATTATTGATTGGCAAGTAGGCTTGCCACAGGAAATTCAGATTGAGTATCACCAAAATTAGAAGAAGAATCTTCAGATGTTGGCGCGTGAAAGTGGGTGCATGGAGCGTGTAACGCACTGTCAGTGTGATTAATAGGAAATATATTGCATAAGCAATGAGATTGCTAACTGCTGCTCCATTCATACCAAAATGAGGAATGAGAAGATTATTGAGCATTATGGATAGAGCCGTTAGAATAAAGGAAAACAATAATGAGAAGGCATAGAAGCGGGAGTAGTTGAGTGCTGATGAACTAAACGAGCAAACGGCAATAATGAGTTGGCTGGTGCCTAACATCAATACCACTTGGCGGGCAGTAGCGTATGTCTCGCCATTAGGCAGAATATGGAAGATGAGATCAATATTGAGCCAAATGAGGCAGAGAATCATCCCGCCTATGAGCAAGAGCGTACTGCTGACTTGCTGCATAAGGTGAGCTGTTTCACGCTGATTATTCTCCTTTATGGCCGTTGCCAATTGTGGTGAGGCAATGGCTGTCATGGAGCGATAGGGTATGCTGACCATTACGGCTATATAGGTGGCAATGGCAAAGATACCTGTATAATTTAGTCCCATTTCAGCGGTAATAAAGAAGGAAGAGAGCGTTGGTGCAAGCACGCTGGCTACTGCGGAAACAAGCAAAAACCCTGTGTAGAGCAGATATTGGCGCACTAATGGACGGTTCTGACGCAAGAACTCCCAATCGGGGCGGAGCGACACTTCACCTAACGAGAATAGATAGACCATATTGCAGCACATAGCCACAGCATATACACCACACAAGGCTACCACGAAACCATCTATATCCACCACACGGAACGCATAGAGCAAATAAGCAAGGAGCAATCCGATACGTGTGATGAGTTCGCGCACAGCGCGAGGCACTACGATATGCATACGCACGTTAGCATTGGTCTCAAAAACAGTCTGATAGAGCATGAAGAATGCCATCGGCAGTACCATATAGTAGTACTCTACAAAGAGAGGGGACTTCTCCCCAAACCAATGACTAAGTGGTTCGTGGCATGCACAATAAATAGCGGTGAATAGGGCGAAACCTACGAGTGGGACAATCAGTGTCCAGAAGAAGAAACCGTGGTCGGTATCCTCGCCTCTCGCCTCTTGCCTCTCGCCTTTCGCCTTAAAATGCGGATAGAAGCGAATAATAGAGGAGGACGTTCCCAGTTGGGCAAGTCCGATAAAGAGTGTGGCAGCATCTACCAATACGCGCGCCAGACCAATCTCCTCGGCTGTGAGGAAACGGGTGAGTACGAAGAACGTAGTAACAAAGCCCACCGCCACCCCAATATAGGTGACGATGGTGCCTTGAAAACTCTGTTTGGCGATGATACCCACTTTGATTTACTATTTAGTAATGTACAATTTACTATTTAGTAAAAGAAATTTATTTCTCAATGCCGAGCAATTCTACCTCGAAAATGAGAGTAGAATATGGAGGGATAGAGCCAGCTGCTTGTGAGCCGTAACCCAACTCTTGTGGGATATAGAAGCGGAACTTGCTACCTACAGGCATGAGTTGTACACCTTCGGTCCAACCTTTGATAACTTGGTTCAAACCAAACACGATAGGTTCGCCACGCTCCACGCTACTGTCGAATACAGTACCATCAATCAAAGTACCATGATAGTGTACTTTCACGCGGTCAGTAGCAGCAGGTTTCTTGCCACGACCCATCTTCAGTACCTCGTATTGAAGACCGCTATCGGTAACTTTTACGCCCTCTTTGAGTGCGTTTTCAGCCAAGAACTTTTCGCCATCTTCTTTGACGGTACCGTACTTAATGTTGTTCATGGTGGTTTGGATATACTCGCCTGCTTGTTCGCCCGTCATAGTGGTGTCACCGAGCAAACCATTGATGAAACCTTGCTTAATGAGCACGAAATCGGTAGCCAGACTTGGCTCGCCAATGAGACCTTGTGCCTCTTGAGACTTAATGTTCTTACCGATTTGCTCACCCATATTAACGATTTGTAGGTTCTTCACTTTGCTCTTCAAACCCTTGTTGATATTGGTGATGAAGTCCTTGGTGAGCTGACCTGTAGAGTCCATGAGCAACACATAGCGAGCCACCTCATCTCCATTGAGATAACCAAAAGCATAGTTGATACTGTCGCTTTGGTTGTTGAGGGCGATCGTTTGCACTTTATAAACGCATTTTGCTTTTACCACTTTGCCTGGCTCGATGCTATCGTTGAGCACAGATGCTGCTTGATATTGTGCTTGGAAGTAGTTGCGTGCCTCTTCAGCCTTCATCACAGTAGTGTCATGGCGCAAACCGTTTACCAAACCTTGGAAGAAAATCTTTTGGTTAATAGCCCATGCTGGGTTGTCTGCCAAACCTGTCTCTTCAGCGCGCTTGATAGCGTAACCAATATTGCGACCAACATTGCCAGCCTCGCTGAGTTCTTCTACAGCGCCATCGTAACCGCGTTGGAGCGCATCAATAAACTCGGTAACGGTCTCCATAGAGGTATCGTTGCGGAGTTGATACATTTTCAATTGTGCACCGTTCACTAAACCAAGTGCATAGTTCATACTGTCGTTTTGGTTGGTGAGGGCAACTGTTTTGATTTGATAGGTGTTGCCACACGAAATCATTGCCATAGCAGCAATGAGAAGAATAGATACTTTTTTCATTGTTAATTGTATATTTTGTTGGTTTTTATTCGATTCCGAGCAACTCTACCGTGAAGATAAGGGCTGCGTATGGAGGGATGTTGGCTCCTGCGCCACGCTCGCCATATGCCAATTGGTATGGCAAGTAGAGTTTGTATTTGCTACCAATAGACATGAGTTGCAGACCTTCTGTCCAACCTTTGATTACTTGGTTGAGCCCAAAAGTGATGCTCTCGCCACGTTTGTAGCTGCTATCAAATACGGTGCCATCAATGAGGGTACCCTCATAGTGTACGCGCACTTTGTCGGTGGCTTTAGGTTTTTGTCCGATGGTTGCCTCCAATACTTCGTATTGCAAACCGCTTTCGGTAACTTTGACACCTTCGCGCTTTGCGTTCTCTGCGAGGAATGCCTCGCCTGCTGCTTTGGCTTCGCCTGCGATTTTTGCTTCGAGTTCGCTGAAGAACTTGCCCAACACCTGTTGCGCCTCTTGATAAGAGATCTGTGGTTGGTTCTTCTCCAGTACATCTTTGATACCTGCTGCCAAATCAGCATATTCGAGGGAAGTAACGCCACTTCCCATCAGGTTTTGACCCATGCTCAGGCCAATTGCATAACTAATTTTATCCATTTCTTGTTATTGTATTAATTGATTCATTCGGGTGATATATTTGCCAATAATATCGAACTCAAGGTTCACTTGTGTGCCTACCTCAATATACTTGAAATTGGTATTATCGTGGGTATAAGGAATAATACATACACTCACATACCCTTTACCATCCACCACATCGGGTTCGCAGACGGTAAGACTCACACCGTTGATGCTGACCGACCCTTTGTCCACGCAGAAGTAACCACGCATAGCCATCTCACGGGTACTCTCATACTCAAAGCGGTAGTACCAACTGCCTTCCGTCTCTTTCACCTCAATACAACGAGCCGTTTGGTCCACATGTCCCTGTACGATATGTCCGTCTAATCGTTCGCCAAGCAACATACTGCGCTCGAGGTTCACCCAATCACCCTCTTTGGCTTCGCCGAGATTGGTGCGGTTGAGGGTTTCCTGCATGGCAGTAACGGTATAAAGGTCACCGTCCATCTTTACCACCGTGAGGCACACGCCATTGTGCGCGATAGACTGGTCAATACTCAGCGGTTCGCCATATGGATTGCGCAGCGTGAAGTGCTTATTGCCTTGTTCTTGCTCAATCTGTACGATTTGAGCCATTGTTTCTACTATTCCTGAAAACATATGTTATTTTTTCTTAATGAGTGCCTTTCCATCCAAACGGTAGAAAATGACACAATATATAATAAGGAGTATAGTGCCTATACCCATTTTAATCCATTCGTTGATTGGCAATAAGTGTGCCAAAGTGTAATATCCTGCCAAAAGTGTCAGAACAAGCAGGGTGTATATGCCAATTCGGCGCAAATCGTATGGTATCTCGAGGTGTTTGCGTCCCACGAAATAAGAGAGCAACATAATCACAAGGTAACATACGGTACTGCTGGCTGCGGAAGCCATATAGCCTATGCGAGGTACGAAGATGGCTTGCAGCGCAAAGGTAATGACTACTCCGATAATGGAGAAGTAGGCACCCCATTGCGTTTTGTCGGTGAGTTTGTACCAAAAACTGAGGTTGAAATATACGCCTTGGAAGATATACGTCCAGAGGACAACAGGTACGATTTTTAGTCCTTCCCAATAGGCGGGGGCGATAATAAATTTTAGTAGGTCAAGGTAGAATATCATCCCCAACAAAATCATGTAGGAGAAGATAATATAGTATTTCATTGCATCAGCGTAGGCAGCCACGGATTCGCGGTCTTTGTGCTTGGCAAAGACAAATGGTTCGTAGGCATAGCGGAAAGCCTGCGTGAACATCATCATCACCATTGCCACCTTGAAACATGCGCCGTAGATGCCCAATTGCGCTTGTGCATCGGCTCCATCGTAGAAGAAGGGAAATAGGATACGGTCCAGCGTTTGGTTCATGATACCGCATACACCCAACACCAAGAGAGGCAACGAGTAGCGAAGCATCTGCTTCAGCAATTTGCCTGAAAATAGTTGTCGGGAGTCGGGAGTCGAGAGTCCGTAATCTGCGCGAAAACCTTCAAGAATCGCTGGCAACAAACACAGTGTCTGTATGCCCGTAGCCATAATGTTTGCCACAAAGACATACCCTACTCCATAGTTGGGATAGTACCACGAGGAGATGATTGCCCAATCCTGAATCTTCGGACAGAGTACGAGGAAGAAGAGATTAAGAATAATATTGAGGAATACAAATAGGAGTTTGAGTGCAGCAAACTGCAATGGGCGTTTCTTGTAGCGCAAGTACGCAAACGGTATGCTGGCAAAAGCATCCATTGCCACTACTATACCGAGCAGTGCAATGAACTCGCTGTGTGTAGGATAACCCAATGCGTTGGCTATAGGCATTCGCCATACCACACACGCTACGGCGAAGAGTAAGGAAGTGGTAAAAAGCGCAATGAGCGAAGTACTATAAACCGTCTTGGGATTTTCTTCGGCTTTGTTGGCAAAGCGGAAGAAGCCCGTTTCCATGCCGTAGGTGAGGATCACCAAAAGCAGTGCCGTCCACGCATAGAGGTTGGTGACTATACCATAGTCGGACTGCTGTTGCAGCACGTAGGTGTATAGCGGAACGAGCAGCCAGTTGAGGAACTTGCCGACAATGGATGACACACCATAAATGGCGGTCTCCTTAGCGAGTATTTTCATTTGCAGGTTACTGCTCATTCTTTCTTTCCCTCTACGATCAAAACGATTTCACCTTTCGGTTGATTTTGTTTGTAGTGTTCTGCGAGTTCCAATAGGGTGCCACGTTGGGTGTCCTCGTGCAGTTTGCTAATCTCGCGACTGACGCTTGCTCGGCGACCAGCACCCATCACCTCTGCCAATTGTTCCAATGTCTTTACCAATCGGAAGGGCGATTCGTAGATAATCATCGTATGGGTCTGCTCGGCAAGAATCTTCATGCGGGTCTGGCGACCTTTCTTCTGTGGTAGGAAGCCCTCGAAATAGAAGCGGTCGTTGGGCAAGCCCGAATCGACTAATGCGGGCACGAAGGCTGTGGCACCAGGCAGACATTGTACTTCCACGCCACGCTCTACGCAGGCACGCACCAACATAAACCCAGGGTCGGAGATACAGGGTGTACCTGCATCGGAGATCAGTGCCACGGTCATGCCCGCAGCAATGCGATTAGCCATATCGTCGCTCGTCTCATGTTCGTTGAACTTATGATGGCTCTTGAGCGGGGTATGGATATCGTAGTGCTTGAGCAGCACGGATGAGGTGCGCGTATCTTCAGCAAGAATCAAGTCCACCTCTTTCAGCACGCGGAGCGCACGAAAAGTGATGTCCTCCAAATTGCCAATGGGTGTGGGAACTACATATAGCATAATTATGAATTATGAGAAGCGGCGTTTGAGTACGTTCTCGAAGAGTTGCACTGCAGTGGACTCTTTGTCCCAATCGAAATTATTGCGCACATAATCCATGGCCTCGCTTAGCGAACCGAGACCATTAATTTCATCCAACGTCTTTTGCATCAACTCGCCGTTGCCTGCAAAGAGTTCGCGTTGGAAAAGGAAACGGTCGCCTAAAGAGATGGCTTGACGGATATCCTCTACGGCTGTACCAAAGAGCGAAGTCTGAAGAGGTTGTGTAGCATTGTGTAGTGGTTGTGTAGGTTCCGCCACAGGCTCTGCCTTTGCTTCTGGTTGTGGAGCAGGTGCTGGCTCTGTTACTGGTTCAACTACCTCTACTTCATCTAAAATCTCTAATGACGCTATTGGTTCTATAGATTCTAATGGTTCTATAGTTTCTTGCTTCTCTAATTCTTCTTTTACTTCCTCTTGTGGTTCTTCTTCCACGATGAGTTCTATCTCCACTTCGGGCTCAGTAGCTTGTGCGACTACAGCACCAGCAGTAGCTAATGTAGCCACTTCGGCTTGCAAGGTGGCTATCAAGGCTTTCGCCTCATCGCCTTCTTGCCTCATCGCCTCATTGCTAGCCTCTAATTGCGCTACACGCGCCTCCAGAGCAGAAAGTTTCTGCTCCAGAGTAGTCGTGTAGTCGGTTATTGCTTGAATAAGATTGTTCATAGATTACTTTGTTGCATCTTCGAGTTTCTTCATCATTGCGAACATAAAGATGGCAGCCACAGCGCAAACACCTACGAATACGCTCCATACGCCGCACAATGGCATGTCGCCCCAGAGGTTACCACCAATAGATACGAGGTAGTTACCGATAGCGGTAGCCACGAACCAGCCACCCATCATCATACCCTTATATTTAGGAGGAGCCACTTTGGTAACAAAAGAGATACCCATTGGGCTGAGGAGCAACTCAGCGAAGGTGAGGATCAAGTAAGTGTATATAAGTACGTTAGCATTCACGAAGGTTGGGTCGCCCGTTACGCGAGCCAACTCTTGTGCGTTAGGAGTGAGCAGACCGATACAAGCCACAGCCATCACGATATAGGCGATAGTAGCCACCACCATACCCAGGGCAATCTTGCGTGGTGCAGATGGCTCTTTGCCTTTCTTAGCAAGTGCACCAAAGAGTGCCATGCTGAATGGAGTGAGTGCCACTACATAGAATGGGTTGAACTGTTGGAAGATAGGTGCGCTCAAAGTGATTCCTTCTGGAGAGATATGGAGGTACTTGTATGCCAATACGCCCAATGCAGCAACGATAGCCACGCCAGAGAATACTTTTGCTTTAGCAGTCTTGCTTTGTACCAATGAGAAACCAGCATATACGATGATGACAATCATCACGAGGTTGATGATATCGAACCACATGGTTTGTACGCCAGTGCAGAGTGGTTGCACGAACTCGTTAGCGAAGTAGGTGAGTGTCAAACCGTTTTGGTGGAATGCCATCCAGAAGAAGATTACCACAGCGAACACGAGGCAGAGAGCCACAATGCGCTTTTTGGTTTGCTCTGGGGTCAGTTCTTCTACTTTTGCACCAGTAGCAGCTACTTGCTTAGCAGAGTTCTCAACGTGCTTGAACCAGGGACGGCAAGCATAGTAGATGACGATACTGAGTATCAATGATGCGCAAGCAACCATAAAGGCAAAGTGATAACTGTCGTTTACGCTCACGCCCAGACTGGTTTGTGCCCAATCCATGATCTTCACGGCTGCTGTAGGAGCGAACATTGCACCAATGTTGATAGCCATGTAGAAGAGTGAGAAAGCTGCATCGCGCTTGTCTGCGTATTTAGGATCATCATAGAGATTACCTACCATTACTTGCAAGTTACCTTTGAACAAGCCAGTACCGAAACTGATGAGTACCAACGCTGCAATCATCGCACCCATAGCGGTGCCGCCTGCGCCCAATGGAATAGCCAGCAGGATATATCCGAGGAACATCACCATGATACCGATGGTTACGCACTTGCCGTAGCCAATCTTGTCAGCCAAGATACCGCCTACGAGTGGCAAGAAATATACCAACGCGAGGAAGGTAGAATAGATTTGTCCTGCGGTGGCAGCTTCTAATCCGAAGTTCGCACGCAAGAATAGCGCAAATACGGCTAACATAGTGTAATAGCCAAATCGTTCGCCTGTGTTGGCAAGTGCCAATGCAAACAGACCTTTAGGTTGATTTTCAAACATAATTAGTTGTTTTTTTATGGTTAATACTTGTTTTTGCTATCGGTCGTGTATCTTACCCTTAATTCTCTTTCGCCTATATACACAAAATTCCGCGCAAAGGTAATATTTTTTTTGCATATATGCAAATAAAATCGTTCGGCAGTATGATTTTGTATGGAAAAATGTCTCTTTTGAGTATATATTCGTGCATGTATTTTTGTCAAAAATCGTGCACTTGGCACAATTATGATCCGTCATTTGGCTGTTGCTATTTTTAACGGAATAGATGTGCTGCGGGTTAGGCGACCACGATAGGACATCTCTGGGACTTCTGTGGGCTTTCTGTGGCTTTTGTGTTTCAAATATTTGTGCTTCTATAATAGTGCTGCAAAAATCTTCGGCGCGGAAGGGGTTTTGTGCCGAAGATGGAAGAACTTGGAGGGTAAAATGGTATGTACAATACGCGGAAACATCTGTATTACAAGAGTTTCCGCTTGGGTGTATTTTTTGAAAAAAAGTTTCTTCGCGCGAAGATTGTGTCCCGAAAGTAACATAGGTTTCCTGCAGGCTACGCGACCACTTCGCGATCACTGTAGCCCATCTATGGCCTATTTGTGCCCTATCTGTGGGAGAAATTTGGCTGAGTGTACCCTTCGAAAGCACTTCGTTACTACTACGACGTTAAATGGGTGGATATTTAGTGAATGGTTAATTTTTTAGCAATCCCAACGAATCAATATCATGCGCTAATTCTATAGAGAATTCGCGTGCTCCAATATAATTTAAATGCGTTGCATCAATGAAATAAGTCGAATCATAGTTCATTGGTAAAGTTCTATAATCTAGTATTGGAATATTATATTTTTCACTTAATTCTTGATAGGTTGACATTATGGTGTCAAAGTATGTTGACATATTTTCTTGTGCTATATAATAAACAGGAGAATATACCATAACTGCATTAGTCCTTTCAAACTCTGCTTGTTGTAGCAGTTGCTCGAAAGCAATCAATGTACTATCATATATGGAACATTTTATTTCTCTATCAGTTGCTAACAAATTTCTCATATTTGTACCATCAAATGTGCCTACATTTTTACTCCATCCTTTATATTGTTTTCCATTAGTATGATAGATTCCAAAAAAATCTAATACTCCAAGTCCAACATACTTATAATTTCCCTGATAGCGCCACATAGGAATGTACTGATCCATCCAAGTAAAATAATGTGAATCTAAAATTTCTTGAATTAGTGTATCTTGAATATATGGAAAGTATTGATACCGCTCAAATCCTAATGTACCAGAACCTAATTCAATGTGATCAATATTAAGTATCAACAATTTGGGAGTTGGATTATTTCTTCGATAAATACGATAACGTAGATTACTGACTATATATGTTTGTCCAGAAATGCTTATATTTCTGCTATTACAACATAAAATAGAATCTAAGTATAATGGATTATATGCACATGTGCCTCTTGAATTTCCTAATATTAATACGTCATTATTCAAGGTATCATGCATGATTGTGTTAAGTGTTTCCAAGTGATTTTTAGGTACACGTTGCAATCCTTTGCTAGTTATTATATCTATTATTATAGCTACTAAGTAAGCAACTATAATAAATAGTATTAATCGCAGTAAAAACTTTTTCATAGGCATTAGAATTGGAAATAAATAAATGATTCTGTTTGCGTTGTAAATAACAGTATCATTCCTAATAGAAATATATAGCAAATCCATTTTTGCCACGTTTTCCACGCTAAGTTATATAATCCGTGATTCATGGAACGATTCTTCCATTCAAAAAGCAACATAATACTAATCAATAATGGAATGGGTAAGAAATAAGTAGGACTAACAATATATGGAATAGTGAATAACGACAAGTCAAATATTCGAACAATTATTTCTCCTAATTGTGTTATATTCTCAGCTCTAAATATGATCCAACCAAAAACTGCCAAGGCGAAAGTCAAGAGCATTTGTCCTGCTTCTTTGAGAGAGGGTATCCATTTGGTTTTGACTGTGCCATCGGGCAAAGTGACTGTAGCAACCGTATCGCGATTGCGGCGGTTCTTGTTCAGCAAGAGCAAAGGCACAAACAACAATGCATGGTATGCTCCCCACAATACGAATGTCCAGTTCGCTCCGTGCCAGAAGCCACTCAAGAGGAAAATTACAAAAGTGTTGCGAACGGCAATC
>JAZNMH010000019.1:0-3584 GCA_045579505.1 Paludibacteraceae bacterium | reverse complement strand
GTGGTTATAGCGCTGAGGTCCCACCCCTTCCCATTCCGAACAGGGTCGTTAAGCTCAGCAACGCCGATGGTACTGCGTTTGTGGGAGAGTAGGTAGCCGCCATTTTCAGAACCTCGAAGAGTAATCTTCGGGGTTCTTTGTCGCTTTGCTACTAATATATTAGCCTAATATATCAACCATTTTATTATATAAATTTAACCCTATATTTGATATGAAAGAAATAGATCCTCAAACAACTAATAGAGCGCAGCAATTTGAGATTTGGAAGAATGCTCCTAATCCTATGCTTGTTTTTGTCAAAAAGATGGATGTAACAAACTTGATGAAAATTTGTAGAAGAAAACATTTGAAATTCAATATGTTATTGGATTATTGTATTGGTAAAGCAGCAATTAATCAGCAAGAGTTTTATCTGTTACCTGTGGGCGATAAACTTATGCAGTTTGATAAGATAGCTATAAATACCATTGTCAAAAATCATACTGGTGAGGCAAGTTCCTGCGATATAGAATTTTCAGAAGACTTTGAAAAGTATAATCATGATTATCTAACATATACTTCTCAAGTAGCCAATAGTTGTATGGACAGAGATTTGTCGGAGGACTGTATGGTGATAGGTACGTCTGCTATCGTTGATACTGAATTGGAATTTGCTGGTGGTATGTATAGCGGAATATATAACAATCCATTTATTATTTGGGGGTGTTATTCAAAGCATTTCTTCAAGTATTATTTGAATATCTCTTTCCAATTCCATCACGCACAAATGGATGGCATGCATGCTTCTCGTTTTCTAAATAATCTACAAAAAACAATCAATTCTATAATAGTAAACTAAATTTGCATATTTCAAAAAAATATACTACCTTTGCACAAAATTTGAAAATATACATTTTATGAAAGATAAGGTAGCGGAGAACCCTTTCAAAAACCGCGTGTTGGCGGACGCCAATAGTTTAGGGGACGGCAGTAGAACTGCCTATAGTTTAGAGGCAAGAGGCAAGAATACTTCCTTTATTGTGGTAACTGCATTGTTTGTGACACTATATGTGGTGTCCAATATTATGGCAGTGAAAGTGATTGGTCTTTGGAATCTGTTTTATTTTGATGCGGGTACTATCACTTTCCCATTTGCATATATGTTGGGCGATGTGCTGACTGAGATTTGGGGATACAAGACCGCTCGCAAAGTTATCTTTACTACATTTCTATGCAATATCGTTGTAGTAATCTGCACACAGATTGGTGTATGGCTACCATCGCCAGATTATCTGGATATTACAGCACAAGCCTACAACACGATGTTCTCATACGTGCCTCGCATAGTACTTGCATCACTGACGGGATTCCTCTTGGGTGAATTGTCCAATGCGTGGTTGATGGAGAAAATCAAGAAATGGACAGCGGGCAAACGTCTATGGGTACGCACAATAGGAAGTTCAGCAGTGGCATACGTGTTTGATTCTCTGCCATTTGTGCTGATTGCTTTTGCGGGAACCGTCTCCACGCACGATTTGTTGCTGATGATAGCATTCCAGTATGTGTCGAAGTTGCTGATAGAGGCAGTGTTCGGTACACCGATGGCGTATGCAGTTATTAAGGCTATAAGGCGAAGAGGCTATAAGGCTATAAGGTGAGAAGGTTGATATATACCCCTAAAAACGGGCGCCCCATGCGCCCCCTCCCGTCCGCTTTCCCAAAAGCGGAAGCACTGTTTTTATGGAGTATATATACAACCTAATAGGAGGAAAGAAAAGGAAAAAAGAAAAGAGAGAAAATAGGAGTGAATAGGTGTCATTTATGTTTTTTTGCATAAATGACATTTTTTTTTGGTCAATTCAAAAAAATATTGTACCTTTGCACTCGAATCCTACGCTGGAGGGTGTATGTCCTGCGAAAAGCGTTTCGCTATGGTTCTTCTAAGGGTAGGCTTCTGACATATTGAATAGCGTTTATTGACGCTTTGCATTTGACAACAAGAAAACTTCGCAACTTTTCATATTAAGGTCAAAATCAAAGTAATCAGTAGATGCCTATGGGTATGATAATATCCATGCTGCACTTGTATAGGGTGTAGTGTGTTTTCATACCAGCGTAGGTT
Source organism: Paludibacteraceae bacterium (assembly GCA_045579505.1). Lineage (GTDB taxonomy): Bacteria > Bacteroidota > Bacteroidia > Bacteroidales > Paludibacteraceae > Colicola. Next base: position 1,483 of record JAZNMH010000019.1, on the reverse strand, counting down.
TCCTGTTGTTTATTTGACCTTAAAGGCAATGCGAAGGCCTCTTGTTGTGAATAAGCAACATGAGGTCTGCGCTTTTTTGTGTTGGTGATAAATTGGAAACAAACAATAACAAAATATTAACTATTAAATTTAAAAAGTTATGAAAAGAATTTTATTATTACTTTCAGTGTTGCTTGTGACAGTAACAATGTTTGCAAAGAATGTATCTGTTACAGTTTATCCCGCTACTGCAACCGTAATGCAAAAAGGTAAAGTAATTCAACCCGTGACACCTGGTGTTTACAGTTTAAATGTAAGTATTGTGGACTTGGTATTTGTTGCTCAAGCAGATGGTTATGATGCACAACAATTTATCATTAATTTGAAATCACCTGCAACAATGCAAGTTCATCTGAAACCTAATCGCAAACAAGTTTCGGTTTCGAGTGACCCTAATACAGCAACAATTTATGTAGATGGTAAAGAGATGGGAAAAGGAACTGTAGATTTTTCTATTAACAAACATGAATCTAAAACCGTCAAAATTGAACAGGATGGCTATGATACTTATATTAAACAAATTGGTTTTAATGACCAATCAGATATAAAAATGTCATATAATGTTTCGTTAGAGCAAAATCGTCGTGAAATAAATGTGTTACTTGATAATGTTCCTGCTGCAGAGTTTTTGGTAGATGGCGTAGAGATTGCCAAAGGAGCAAACCGTGCTAAATTCGATGTGCATAAAGGCAAAGATGTTAAATTGACAATTAAGGCAGAAGGTTATCACGACTTTGAGAAAAATATCAGTTTTTATCATACGGAATCAGTGTATAATTTAACTAATGAGCTAAAAGAAGATGAAATGTTTAAACAATCTATTCCAGGTGCAGATATTGCAAATAAAGATATAATTATTCATGTCAATAAAAATATGACAAGAGATGATGCTATTCAAAATTTATCGTATTATCTTGATGACGCATTTGGAGAATTAACAGAAAGAGACAATATAACAGGATATTATTGTACTATATGGGTAGTAAAACCTTTTGGAAATAGATCTGTTCGTACTAGAGCAAGTATTAAAGAAATTCCAAACTCTGGAGATGGCGAATTGAAATTCAAATTGAAAATCAGAAGCGAAATTACAGATAAGGCAGATCCATCAGATCAAGACTATAGAGAATGGAATCGAGTGTTAAGAATCTTTAAAGATGTACCTGAACTATTAGCTAATCATGTTCAATAAATACAGTAAGAACGCTTAATAGCTTTTCACTACTCTTGCGTTAGAGCAACGCAAGAGTAGTTTTTTATTTGGTACAAAACGCTTAATCAACTATTCAATAGCACTGCAAGTTGTCCCGTCCTGAAAAAGGTTTACACATAAAACAATAAAAATGTGTCAAATATTAAGATTTAGTGTTATGTGTAAACAGGAAAAATTATTGTCAAATCGCAGAAGAAAGATTTACTCATTACCAGAAAAGCAGCAGATGAT
>JAZNMH010000018.1:0-143797 GCA_045579505.1 Paludibacteraceae bacterium | reverse complement strand
GTGGTTATAGCGCTGAGGTCCCACCCCTTCCCATTCCGAACAGGGTCGTTAAGCTCAGCAACGCCGATGGTACTGCGTTTGTGGGAGAGTAGGTAGCCGCCATTTTCAGAACCTCGAAGAGTAATCTTCGGGGTTCTTTGTTTTTACTCCAGCCTTTACACCTTACATCTATATGGTGCGAGTTGGTAGTTAGGCATATATCGTATATAGTAAGCGTCACGCTGTTTGGCGTGACGCTTGTGTGTTATTGAGAGGATAGACTGATGTGTTATTGAGAGGACAGATTACTTAACCTCTGCGCCAGTAATCGTGTAGGTCTTATCTCCGCGGAGGATGAAGATTTGACCGTCACGGAGAATTTTTGCTCTGTGGATTTGACTTTCTACTTCCTCTACACCAGTTACTGCTTGAGTGGTGAAGGAACCACTTCTTGTATCCAAGATGTTATCATCACTGTCTTTGGCAGTCATCGTATAGGAATATGTCGTTCCGCTTGACAAACCAGTTACCGTAAAGTAGAAACCATTTTGTTGGGCAGTTTGATGAACACCGTTCCTGCTTGGTGCACCAAAGGCAATAGTACGCAATCTACCATCAGCATCAAAAATGAGTGTGCAGATTATGTTGCCATTCTCGTCACGAATCACTAATTCATAGCTATCAGCACCTGTGATTGCAGGCCACACCACATCTACCGAATTGGTACCCGGTGTAAGCGTTATTTCCGTAACCTCCACATCGTTGGCACTAATGGGAAAAATGGCTGTTGCCCCTCCCCATGAGTAGGCACTTGTATATGCATCCACACTTTGTTCTGGAACATACAATTTTACATTCGGACTGCCTGAAAAAATGTTAGTCCCAACATGTTCTATTGATCCTGTAGCAGGCGGAGTGACTGCATAGCAAGTAACGGAATCCAATGTGTTGCAATAGCCCATAGACGCGGGTTCCACACGCGTGACGGTGGAAGGGATGGTGATGGCTTTAAGACTATCACTTTCATACAAAGCATAACTGCTGATAGTATTCGTGCCGTAGGGGATTATATATGTGTCTTTTCTTCCACAGGGGAATTGATACAGCGTTTTTCGATCTTTGCTAAATAGCACACCATCAATAGAGCAGAAGTTAGGATTTTCTGATGATACATTTATTGAGGTCATACTATGGCAGGCGCAGAATGCTGTTCCGTTAGCATCTCCTTCTTCCGTACCAAGAAAAGTAACTTCTGCTGGAATATATACCGAGGTGAGTTTTTCGCAGTGACCAAATGCATGTTTCTCAATTGATATAACGCTTTCAGGAATAACTATGGATTGTAATTCTATACAATCTGAAAATGCCCATTGTTCAATATGCGTGAGATGGTTTGGTAGAGTAACAGAAGTCAATGCGATACATTGGTAAAACGCGTGCTCACTTATACGTGTAATACTATTAGGGATGGTAATTGATGTTAATTGGAAACAGAGCATAAACGCTGCACTATTAATAACTGTTACGTGGTCTGGAATTGTGTATGCACCTTCTTTTCCATTGGGATAGCAAATAAGTGTAGTTCGGTCTTTTGAGAATAGAATGCCATCAATAGAGCAATACGTCGTATTATCCGAAGCAACATTTATAGATAGTAGTGATAAGCAACCATGAAAGGCATACTTCCCAATATTCTCAACACTCGCTGGGATAGTGATTGATTGTAGATTCCAACACATGTAAAAGGCACCTTCATCAATACGTGTGATACTATTCGGAATAGAGATAGTGCGTAAACTGTCGCACCTATAGAACGCATGTTCTCCAATGGCTGTTACACCATATGTGGTGCTTTCATAATCCACAGAGGCAGGGATAGTAATCTCTGTCAGTGTTTTGTTTACAGGTGAACTGACTTCTGCCGTCAGATTCTCTGTGTCAAGATTATAATACCATTCTCCGATTTGTACTTGTTGAAGAATATCGGCGTGCGCCATTGTTATACTTAGCGCAATAGCAAGAAGGGATGTAATAAACTGTTTCATATATTCCTTTTCTCCTAATTTAACGTCGTAGGGAGGCAAAGTATTTTCGCCTGCAAAATTACAAATAATTTTTGATATGTGCAAGTATTGTAGCATAAGTATATGAATTTGCATTCCAAAAAAGTTATCCAAATTTGCATAATCCAAAAAAATGTTGTACCTTTGCACATAAATTCTTAAGAATACTGTGAAAGCAATCAGGAACTCCAATATTGAACTCCTACGTATCCTCTGTATGCTGATGGTGGTTGTGCTACATTTTAATAATAATGGAGCCAACACGGGCATAGTCAATATGCCTGAGGTTTTAACTACTCGCCTAACATGGGGATTCTTGGTTGAAGTACTCTGTATTGTAGCAGTAAACTGCTTTGTACTCATTTCGGGATACTTTGGCATCAATCTCAAAATGCGCTCACTGCTCAAATTCTATCTGCAATGTTTCTTTATAGGATTACTTTCTTATTTGATATATGTGGGCATAAATGGTGGCTTCTGCCAGTCGCGATGCGCCGAGAGCCTATTTTCATGGCAAACATTAGCGGAGCGATTGTTGGCATTCACCCATAATGGATGGTGGTTTGTGGTGTCATACGTGGGATTGATGTTGCTTTCTCCACTACTGAACAAAGCAGTAGAGAATATGACAAGCAAACAATTATTGTATAGTGTATTGCTCTTTTCGGTGGTAATACTCTATTTGGGTTGGTATCAGAAAGTAGAACCTACTAACAGTGGTTGCTCGTTGATAAGTTTCGTATGGATTTATTTGATAGGACGCTATATTGGCAAGCATATATCGTTACATGCTATTCGCAATTATCGTTGGTGTTGGTTGGGTGGATATGTGGCAGCATGCTTGGCATTGTTTGGCATGATTATGCTGCGTTATCATTGCGCTTGGGAGATGCACTATCCGCTTGATTATAATAATCCGTTTGTGGTGGTGGCTGCAATAATGCTGTTGTTGTTCTTCTTGTCTTGGAGTTTCCAAAGCAAGGCAATCAATTGGTTGGCAAGTTCGGTATTTGCAGCATATCTATTGCAGGAGAGTAGTTATTGGGGACACCAGTGGCTCTATCCTCAGATGCGAGAGCTGTTTGTGGCAGTACCTGATGGTTGGCGAGTGTTAGCACTTTTAGGGGTGAGTATGGCATTTCTGCTCTTGAGTATAGGGGTGGATAAAGTGTTGGGTATATTTTCGGGAGGACTGATGAAAGTGTATGATCGGTTTTGTGTGCGAGAAAGGAAGTAAATGCTTGAATTAAAATACATAAAGATAGACAATAATGAAACAGAAGGTATTATTTTCAGTATTTGTGTTGCTGTGTAGCATACAAGTAATGGCAGCCAATTTGGTGATTGAACGTTATGCGGGTGCAGAAATGGTGCAAGATATTGCATTGATAGGCAAATGGGTGTTTGTGGAAACAGACTTGCAACTATTAGATAAAGAGGGTAACATATTGGCTACCGAACCATTGGCAAATGTGCGTAAGATTGTTTTCTCTAATGAATCAACCGCAGTGGACAATGTGGAGGTAGGTAGTATTGTTGTATATCCTAATCCAACACAAGACATGTTGTACATTAAGGGTATAGAAGCACAAACCCTTCGCGTGTTTAACCTGCAAGGACATGTGCTGCAGACTACAGAAGGCACACAGGTGAGTGTAGTGAACTTGCCTACTGGCACGTATCTATTGCAAATAGGTACGCAGGTAGTACGATTTATTAAGCAATAACGATATAGCAATAATTACCAAGAATGAAGAGGTTTTTAGCGATTAGTTGGCTGTTGCTCGGTTGTATGTGCTGTTCGGTGTCTATGAATGCCGCAGAGAAGAGTGCGTTCTCTTGGTCGGCAAATGCCACCATGACAAGCAATTATATTTGGCGTGGTCTCTACTGTGGTGGTCCAAGTTTGCAGGTAGATGCTACAATAGATTATGCGGGCTTCTTTGCCAATATGTGGTGGAACGTGGGTGCAACAGACTGGACTTGGGCGAAGTTTAACCCCGAAGTAGATATTTCCATTGGCTTCAGTCGTTGGGGATTGAGTCTGTATTATATCCACTGCTTCTATTTTGATCAATATCCCGATGGTAGTCCTTCTAAGTTCTTCGATTTTAAGAATCATCCTAAAGGTGGCGGAGGTGCCACTGGTGAATGGCGTGTGGCCTATCGAGTAAGTGATAGATTGCCACTGAGTTGCTTGGTCGGAGTTCGGACATTCAGCCGTGATGGATATATGGTAGATGGTGAACTGAAGCGAGCCTATTCCACCTACATTGAACTCGGCTATGACTTCGCGTTGGGCGAGAATTGGCAATTAGATGCGCGCTTGGGAATGACACCAGCCAAGAGTTTATACACAGGCTTCCAGGGCGACTTTGCAGTAACAATGATAGGTTTGAAATTGCATAAGACATGGGAACTTGGGCAGCAGGAAGAAGTGAGCAAGGGACTAAATGTAAAGGCTTTTGCACACGTGATGTTGCAACCTTGGCAACTATCAAAAGATAACCTAATACGTCCGATAACCGAAGCTGGAGACCAAAAGCTGAATATGGCTGTTGGCTGCTCCGTAAGTATATAACCATTAGAAAAACAATAGAATTATGAAACGTTTACTATTCCCAGCCATTATTGTATTGGCATTGTTATTCCAGTCGTGTGAAAAGACTGCACAACTGAGTTACGAACCTTTTACTGGTGAGTTGCGCCATGCCTTTGGTATCTCTACCAACACGCGTACCACTACGCCCATCGTACTCACTCGTATCACTCTTGGTGATAAGACGGGATATGGCGAAGCAGCCCTCCCTCCTTATCTAAAAGAAACACAAGAATCAGTGTGTGCTTTTCTCCAATTGGCTGAACCTGTCATTAATAGTTGTACAGAGCCACTGAATGTGGATAGTATCATGCAAGTGGTCAATGCCCTTGCGCCTGGCAATCATGCGGCGAAAGCGAGCATTGATATTGCTTTACACGATTTGTATGGTAAACTATTAGGTAAGCCATTGTGGCAACTGTGGGGTATTGACCCTAATGCTACGCCCTGCACCAGTTATACGATAGGCTATGATGCATGCGATTCGATTGTACTACTCAAAGTGCGCGAGGCTGACTGGGCGAAGATTTTGAAGGTAAAACTCGGTCGTGGTGAAGCGGAGGATAAGCGTATGATAAGCCTTATACGTAGTATTAGCGATAAGCCCATATATGTGGATGCCAACCAAGGTTGGCCCACCAAGGAACATGCGCTGATGATGTGCCAATGGTTGGCAGAGCAGGGTGTGGTGATGATTGAGCAACCTATGCCCAAATACATGAACGAGGAGCATGCTTGGCTCTGCGAGCAGGTGGAACTGCCTATTCTTGCAGACGAGGCATGCCAGACATACGATGATGTGGCAAAACTACAACCATACTACGATGGTATCAATATCAAACTGATGAAGTGTGGCGGATTGGCAGAGGCGCGCAAGATGATTACATTGGCGCGTGAGTTGGGCATGCAAGTTATGATTGGCTGTATGACGGAGACACGTGCGGCTATCTCTGCTGCTACAACGCTGAGTCCGTTGGTGGATTATGCCGACTTGGACGGTCATGTGCTGATTGCCAATGATCCTTATGATGGTATTCAAATTGGAGATGGCAAACTGACATTGGTGAATAAACCAGGTACGGGAGTGAGTCCGTTGTGATAACGGTTATCGGATATTGGATATTGGTTATCGGATAGAACGCAGAACAAAAAAGAGATGGCTTCCCATCTCTTTTTTATATTTACGAATCCCGAATCCCGATACTCGATATCCGATTAGAAAATATCTTCAATCTCCAATGTGGGGATATTGGTCGTTTCTGGCAATTGTGTTTCTTGCTGCGTTTCTTCTGTGTGTGCAGCAGGTGTGCGGTACTCTGCAGGGCGGTAAAGCACTTGGATGTTCTCTGCAATAATCTCTGTTTTGCGGCGAACTTGTCCGTCTTTTTCCCATGTGCGGGTTTGTAGTTTGCCCTCTACATAGAGTTTCATACCTTTACGGACATATTTCTCTGCCCACTCAGCGAGATTGCGCCAAAGTACGATAGGGTGCCACTCGGTACGGTCAGGGACTTGTGTGCCGTTTTGCATGGTGTAGCCACGCTCGGTAGTGGCAAGATTGAAATTGGCAATGGCAGTACCACGGTCTAAATAGCGAACTTCTGGGTCACTACCTACATTGCCTACCAAAATAACTTTGTTTACTGATGACATAATGTTTAAATGTAGTTAATTTGTATGTTTTTGTTAGTTTTGTGTAAAATTCTCTGCAAAATTACAAAAAACTTTTGGACAATCCAAAAAAAAGCAGTAATTTTGCACACAAATAAATAAAATAGTATGAAACTAAGCAATTTTCGATTTGTAGTAGTAGCCCTATTGGCATTTTTGGCATGTCATCCTATCTCTCTGCGCGCAGAGGAAATGATAGTGCGCTGCGTAGCATTCTATAATCTGGAAAATGTGTTTGACACCATCCATGATGAGGGAAAGAATGATTATGAATATTTGCCTGATGGTGGAATGAAGTGGACAAAGTTCAAGTATGAGCAGAAGATTCAGAATATGGCATATGCCATTGCACAATTAGGAACTGATGAAGATCCCCGCGGTGCAGCATGTGTGGGCGTTTCGGAGGTGGAGAATATCGGCTGCTTGCATGACCTATGCAAAGAACTGAAGGAGAAACATAATCGCAATTATGTGCCTATTCTGTTGGAAGGTCCCGATCGCCGTGGTATAGATGTGGGATTCTTGTATAATCCCGATATGTTTAAGCCAGTAGGTCAGCCCAAAGGTTACGAACTGAAAGCGCACTATGCTGATGGAGGCGTGGTAAGAAGCCGTTTGCAGTTGTGGGTGTCAGGTTACATGCTGGATGATAATCGCAAGATAGTGATGGATAAACTGCACTTCAGTGTGAATCACTGGCCCAGTCGTTCGGGTGGCGAAGAGAGTAGTCGTGCGACACGTGATACAGCAGCGATGTTGTGCAAGCAGGTGGCAGATAGTATTTACATGAGAGAGCCTCGCGCTAAGATTATTATAATGGGCGACCTGAATGATGACCCATTCAATAATAGTTGTGCAGTGATTCTGGGCGCGAAGAAGACACGCGAGGAAGTGCCTGCACAAGGATTCTTCAATACCATGTGGCAGAAATTGGATAGAGGCATCGGCAGTTTGGCATATCAAGGTAGTTGGAACCTATTTGACCAAATCATTATTTCAGAGCCACTGATGAATACTAAGGTGGAAGACGGAAAATGGGTATATTGGAAGTCCCAAATCTTTAACAAGCCATTCTTGACTGTGCAAGAGGGCAAAGATAAGGGTACACCATTCCGTACCGTGAAGAGTGGCGTATGGCAAAATGGCTATGGCGACCACTATCCAACGATGATTTATCTGCTAAAACGCAAGTGATAGTGGTTTATAGTTTAAAGTGTATAGTTTATAGTTTAAAGTAAAGATTATAGTTTAAAGGCTGGAGTTTTATGGAACAAGGTAATTTGAGAAAGACAAGCAACGTGCGTATGCGTAACTACGGACGTATTATTCAAGATATGGTGCAGTTGGCAGTCAATGAAGTGGATGTAGAGAAAAAGCAATCCATGATTGTGTATATTGCTCAGTGCATGCGTCAGAAAAATGCGATATGGAATAGAGAACAGGAATCGGGCATAGAGCGATTGAAAGATGATATTAGGGTATTATCGCATGGTGTACTGAAATGTGATTTCCCTGAGTTTGACGAGATGATGAAGCGTTTGGCATTGCGCCCATTGCAAACGCCAGATCGTCAGCAAATACAGAAGAAAAAGAAGAAGTAAGCACCTCTTCTCTTTATACAATAATGCGCGTGGGAACACCCACGCGCATTATTGTATTATAACCATTTATATATTATAACCATTTAGCCAGTTCCTCGTAGTAGCGGGGAGATACAGGGATAGGTTGTGCCTGTGGGGTGTTGAGTTCGGCAGAAATCATACCCTCCTTGTCGCGGCGCAAGACCTTGATATGTTGCGGGTTGATATAATAACTGCGTTGGCAGCGAATGAGTCCGTGTTTGTGCATTAGTTCTTCTAATGACTTCATGGATGCGCGTAATGCGTATTCTTTTAGGCGGTCTCCTTCCATATATCGGATATGTACGTAGTTTTCTTCTGCCTTAACGTATAAGACGGCAGAGGAGGCAATCATTAGTTTCACGCGTTGTGTGCTATCCACAAAGCGCATGAGCGAGTCATCGTAGGTGGCTTGCTCTTCTTTTTGTGCTGCAAATATCAGGGCGATATTGAAAATAACATACGGATAGATGCAAATGATGAGTAGCGCATATAACGATTGTCCTACCACATTGAAATAGGGGTATGCACCTTTATACATCAGTGTGAGGTATAGTGCCATGAATAGGCTCATGGTGATGAGTTCGGCTACTTCCCATACCACATAGCGCCACCAATTGAGGCGCATCTGGTGAAAGAGCACCATCATCAGCACACGCGAGGTAATCATCACGCCCAATAGAATGCACATGATAATAGTAGTATTGAAACTGAGCATGTCTTTTCCCATATCCAATAACTGTGTAGCAAGGGCAGGTTGGTAGATTAGCATAAAGCAGAGGAAGAAGGCAGGTATGCCTAATAGGTAGAGCAATTGGCTGCTCAGTTTGCCGAAAATAGCAGGTATTTTGTCCATAATTTAGTGTATTTATTTGGTGTGACGAAATGGCAGATTGCGGGTGTTTTGTCACAAATATGCTTATTTTGTCACTATATTGGTGTTTTCAACAAAAATTGTGCCATACTATCACAAAAGTTTTGGTAGGTGGAAAATTGTCAGTAATTTTGCAGCGGATTTTGAAAAAGAAAGGACAATATTATGAAATTAGTTGCTTTAGGTGATTCTATTATTAAGGGTGTGCTTGTTCAGTCTGAGGGCGAGCGTAGTCGTTACTCGTTTGCAGATAAGAGCATTGTAGAGTGCTGTGCCGAGAAGTTGGGTGGCGAGAGCCTGAACTTGGGCAAGATGGGTTGCACGATAGAAGCAGGCGAGCGTATATTAGATAGGTACTTGGATAAGATGTCAGGCGCACGATACGTGCTGCTGGAGTATGGCGGTAACGATAGTGATTACAACTGGCAGGAGATAGCCGAGGCACCTGAGAAGGAGCACTTTCCACGTACTCGATTAGAAGTATTTGAGGAGGTGTATGAACGTGTTGTTTGTAAGATCAAACAGATGGGGGCAATACCGCTTGTGTTATCCCTACCGCCCATGGATGCAGAGCGGTATTTTGCCTTTTTTTCTCAGAAGTGGGAAGATGGATTTCGTGCGAACGTGATGCGCTGGTTAGGAGGTTCTACTAATACGATTATGTCGGGGCACGAGTTGTATAACCTTGCCACTATGCGTGTAGCGCAACATACTGGTGCACAGTGGATTGATGTAACGAGTGGGCTGTTGAGGGATCATAATTTCCGTGCGTATTTGTGCGATGACGGTATCCATCCGAATGAGCGTGGGCAACGCATGATTGCAGAGGCAGTACTTGGTGCGATAAAGTAGGTGAAGGGTATATACACCACGCGGGAAGTCTTGTGAGGCTTCCCGCGTGGGTATTTGTAGAAAAGTTTTCGTGTGCAGATCGATGTATGAAATGTGCGGCATTAGTGACGTCATCTTGGGGGCATTGGTGGTCTGCCCCCGCTTTCAATCATCTGTTGTTGCCATGCGGCGGCACCTGTGGCTTTCAGTCCGCCCATGCGGTTGAGTTTGTAGGTGAAGGTTAACATAGCGTATGTGGGTAGGGTATTGAATCGTTTGTAACTCACATAGTCTTCGCCTATGGTTTGTACGATGTTTTTCTTGTCGTGCAATAGGTCATACACTTTGAGCGTAAGGGTAGCATTGTTCCATGTCTTGTCGATGGAGGCGTTCCACATAATCTCGTTGGGGTCATCGATGCCTGTGTAGCCATATCGTCCAGTGAAACCAATGTCGGTGCTGATGTTCCATTGTTTAGGTAGGTGGAAGGTTACATCGCCTGTGATAATCCAATCGCCTACGCTGCTTTTGCTTTGGTCGTTGAGTGAGTTGCGCGTGAGGGAATAGATATTGGTGTTTTTGATACCTATGTCCACTATCTTGTGGGTAAAACGGAGGGCAATGTCGCTGCTCACGCGCAGGTTGCCTGTGTGGGAGGCTTTGCCTAATGGCATGGTGCCTGCATCAATCATCTGCTCGATTTGTGCGGCATCTTGTTCGCGGAGGATATATGCTACGCGCTCGTTGTAGTTGATGGCGGTGCGGGTGTGGAGTTGGAACATCTTGTTGGCAAATGGTGTGTTGGACATCATGTCCCAACCTATGTTCCATGGGATAATGTCTGCATTCACGGTTTGCATATAGCGTTTACCAGTTTGGTCGTAGATGGTATTGTTGGTAAGTGCATCTTCGGTAATGGTGGCACGCAGGCCCGTCATGAAGCTGGAGAACTTCTCCTGATTAAAACTGGAGTACATCATAAAGATGTTGTGTCGGAAGGCGGGTTGCAGTCCTAAGTTGCCGACTGTCTCGTTGAGTGCATCGGAGTTGTTGCGCACAGGTTCCATCTGTGTGATGGAGGGTTGTTGGGTAGTGCCTCGATAGATGATACGTGCAAATTTCTTGCGTTCGAATCGGTAGCGGAAGTTCAGGTTAGGCGAGAAGTTCCAATTATTATATAGGGTATCGCGCGCGAGGGTATTGCCATAGTAGGTGCGTGAGTGTGTTTGTTGTGCGATAGCGCGTGCGCCGACCATCAAGTCGAATTTCTCTTGTACCCATCGGTAGTTGAGTTCCAGTTGCTCGGAGTAGAGGCTATTGAGTAGGTTGTTGCTGTAGATGCTATCATAGACGGAGTAATCGCCTGTGATAGAGTCTTTGGTGTATTGATTTTTCTCGGAGATACGGTTGTTGCCTGATAGGGATAGTACCATTTCCAACAGGTGGTTGTTTTCGTATATGGGTTCAACGTATGAGGTGCGCAGTGAGTAGCTATAGGTGTTGTTGCCTGATAGGGTGCGTTGGTCCACTGTGGCTATTTGTTGCAGTTGGTCGTAGGAATAGGTTTGTGTATTGCCTTTGGTGTTGGTGAAATTGATGTTGGCTTGCATAGTGAGCGAACGTCCTGGTCGCAGAAACTTGTGGTTGTATATGGCTCGCAGTCCAGCATTGATGTTTTCGGATAGGGAGAACTGTTGTTGGTATCCATCGTTGATGCGTATGACATTGTTGAGTGTGTCGATAACAGTATCGCGGTCGAAGGTGTAGATATTGTAGGAGTTACCCTCGTTGTTGGTGTAACCAATAGTGGGTCGGAGAATCAGTTTGTTGAGGGTGTCTATTTGGAACTCCAATTCCAGGCGCATTTGCGCGTTCCATGAGTGCGAAAGTTTGCTGGTGGAGTCGTTGTTGATGTAGGTATATTCGTCGGTGTAACTCTCTTTGTTGGAGCGTGTACGTGTATCGTTTTGTGCGTGGTTGAAGGTAGCATCGCCTCCGAGGAGGAGCGAGGTGGTATTGTCTCGTTTGGTAATGTGGTTAGTGAGGTCGATATTGGTGTTTACGCCTATGTTCTCTGAGGCGGTGATACCTGCGTTTTCTCCTCCCCAGTTGCCTCGTCCGCGTCCAGAGCGTATCTCGTTGGTGTTGTTGGCGCCTGCGATGATGGTTGTTTGGCTCTCGCCAAGGAGTAAGTTAGTGAAGATGTTGGCTCCGTAGCGGAAGTCATTGGATAGGAACTGCTGGTCGTAGTCAAACCAATTCCCGTTATCGCCCACCAAGTCCATACCTAATGCGCCAGAGTAGTTGCCAAACACACCCTGTTTGCGGTTCTTCTTCAGGCTGAGGTTGATGATACGCTCGGTGTCGTCGTCCTCGAAACCAGTGAGTTTAGCCATTTCGCTTTTTTCGTCGATGACTTGTATTTTCTCAATCATTTCGGCGGGAATGTTTTTTGTGGCAGTTTGTACGTCATCGCCAAAGAATTTCTTGCCGTCTATTCGGACGCTTTTAATTTCTTCGCCGTTGATAGTTACTTTGCCTTCTTTGTCCACTTCTACTCCATTCATTTTCTTGAGTAGTTCTTCCACGGTGGCTGTTTCGCTGACTTGGTATGCAGCGGTGTTGTACTCAATGGTGTCGCCTTTGACGGTCATTTCGGCGGCGTGTCCTTGTACGCTGACTTCGGCGAGGTGTTGTACTTGTTCGTGTAGGTGAATAGTGGGTAGGTCGAGGTGTTTGTTCGGCATTTGTATCTCTTGGGTGCGTTCTGCAAATCCGACGGATGAGATGATGAGTTTGTATTTGCCTGCGGGAATATTATTGAGGATAAATATGCCGTCGTATGCTGTTTGTGCTCCCCGAATAAGGGTGGAGTCTATGGTGCTTTTACCTGTGTTGGGGTCTATGGTATTGGGTATGTGTTGGTATTGGAACAACCGCACGGTAGCCATTTCCACGGGTGCGTTGTCGGTTTTGGAGAGTATAGTTCCCGATAGTGTATGCTGTGCGAGCATGAGGGGATTAGTGACGAAGAGGAGTGTGCAAAGTATGCACCAAAAATATGTCCGTTTCATTGTCGTATTTTTTTTGTACCTATGGGTTTGGTACAAAAAATGTGCCAAAAATTATGTATATACCTTACTCTTAGTGAATGAAATCAGCCAATACCAACGCTGTCATGGCTTCTACAACAGGCACAGCGCGTACTGCGATGCATGCATCGTGCCTACCCATCGCCTCTTCGCCTCTCGCCTCTCGCCTCATCGCCTCCAGCGTCTTGCGATTGGACGCCGTAGGTTTGAACACACAGCGAAATGTGATAGGAGTGCCGTCGCTGATACCACCTGCTATACCGCCCGAAACAAGCGTGGAATCGCCCGAGAGATACATCTGGCTGCCACGTAGCGACATACCGCCAAAGCCCGAACCATACTCAAACCCTTTGCAGCCATTTATACTCATCATAGCGTATGCTATGTGCGCTTGCAACTTGTCGAAGATAGGTTCGCCCACGCCCACGGGCACACCTGTAACCGTACACCGCACAATACCGCCAATGCTATCGCCCTCTTCGCGGACGTGGCGGATATATTCCTCGAAATCAGCAGGATTGGTCTGTTCGCCTACTTGAATAAGTTCGGCATGGATACGTATGCCTTGCTCGGCAAGCAGTTGCTTAGCCACCGCGCCTGCTACCACCCGTGAGGCTGTCTCGCGCGCTGAAGCGCGACCCCCACCACGGTGGTCGCGGATACCATATTTCTCTTGATATACGCGGTCGGCATGACCAAGGCGAAAAGAGTGTTTGAGCCACTCGTAGTCTTCGGGGCGAGCATCGCGGTTGCGAATGATAAAAGCAATGGGTGTACCCAATGTGATGCCGTCCATCACACCACTCAGCCATTCCACTTCATCCGCCTCATTCACAGCTCGCGGGGAAACCCCTGCCTCTCGCCTCATAGCCTCATTACCTAATCGCCCCGCCCTACGGGCAAGCTCGTTTTGTATGAGTGCAAGGTCAATATGTAGGCCAGCAGGCACACCGTCCAACACACCGCCGATAGCACGACCGTGTGACTCTCCGAAGGAAGTAAATGCAAACTTTTCGCCAAAGGTGTTCATGCGCTTTATCTAATAAACGCGCAAAATTACAAAAAAAATTGCATATATCAAAAAAAAGTAGTAACTTTGCACGCTTTTTATGTGAATTATGAAATTTGAATAGTGAATTTTGAATTATAAAGATGAAAAAAGTACTCTTTCTACCATTATTAGTCCTGTCGTTGTCCCTATTGGCCGAACGCATCGAACCCCTACCGTTTGGCGATATGGAGCAATGGGTTGTGCGATATATCAAGGAATCGAAACTTTTGGGCGGGCAAACAAAAACCCTCTATTGTCTTGCACCTACAGATACCCTTCGTAAGAATGCCCCTTATATCTTTGGACAGAATGATAATCCTTGGTCTACCAGCAATGCTTATGCCAATGTGATGGGTATAGAGAAGGCTGCGGGTACGATGACTCCAGAGGTACGTGAGGATGGAGGCACTTGCTGCCGACTGGATGTGGATATGCTGGGTGTACGCGTGATGGGTATTATTGATATACAGGTGCTGGTATCTGGTACACTATTCACAGGACGCAATATCGAACCTATCACTACGGCGGCCGACCCTTATCAGAATATCGATTTTGGTGTGCCCTTTACGGGACGACCTTCCGCGTTGATGTTCGACTACAAGTGTGTGGTGGAGCAGGAGAACTGGTACTGGTTTGCTAAGGGTGCGGGCAAACCCAAGAAACGCGAGTTTGAGAATGGCGAGATTGATGAGGCAGAGGCATACATTTATCTGCAACATCGCTGGGAGGATGAGAAAGGTAAGATTCACTCCATTCGCGTAGGAACGGGTTATGAGCGTTTCTCGAAGACCCAAGAGGAGTGGGTGAATGGTCATCTTGTTCCAATCCACTATGGCGACATCACGGGCGAGTCTTGGTATAAAGAGTATATGGGTTTTAAAGGTATAGAACGTGCTATGAACTCCAAAGGCAAGATAACGCCGATTCTGGAAGAAGGATGGGATGCTACATTGGAACCTACACATATGGTTATTGTCTTAACCTCTGGCAAGCTGGAGGCATTCGAGGGACACGAAGGCAATACCCTATGGGTGGACAATGTGTGTCTGATGTATGAAGAATAGAGTAAAAAGATTAAAGTTTTTAAGGAAGGATATATGAAAAAGATTTTACTGACTATGTGTATTGCGCTCTGTGTGCCAGTGATGTGTTTGGCTAAAGAGCGACTGGTGCTAATTGGTGATGCCTCTTTGGCACCACACAGTATTGCTAATCCCGATGTGCGTGGATGGGGCGAGAAACTCTCTGCTCTCTTCACGGACAAAGTGGAAGTGCTGAACTTCGCGCAGGCAGGTGAGAGTACTCATACTCTGATTGACGGCCGATTGAAGAAGATATTGGACCAATGTCGTACAGGAGATTTCGTGGTACTGCAAGTAGGACAAAACGACTTGCGAGATGAGTATGGTAAGATGTATTACCCTGCCGCAGATATGGCTACACAGTTGGCTGATATTGTGGAATCGCTGCAAAAACGCAGTGTCAAGGTCATTCTCTGTACTCCTGTTGTACAACCATACTACATGGATGGTCAGGTGATTGAGCGCATGGGCGTATATGCCGATGTGATTCGCAGAGTAGCCAAAGCCAAACAGACACATCTTATTGATATGGAGCAACTCACTATGGATTGGATCAGTACTATCGGCGAACAGAACGCTTCGCTCTTCTTCAAGAATATCTCTACTGACACCCAACGTCGTGAGTATTTGCTCACCGAGGCAGGCGCTACAGAGGTTAGCCGTCTATTCGTAGAGGAAGTGCTGGAGCAGAAAATCAAGAAATTGAAAAAGCATGTAGTGCTCTCTATAGAGCAGCAATAGGGTGGAGAACTCATTGTCACATCTGGATTATTATTTGTTAGGAGCATTAGTATTGGTGATGTTCTACCAGTGCTATTTCTACCTGCGGTATATGGCAGGTGTGGTTCGTTGGCAACACCGCAATGCGGCTGAGCCGCTTATAGCCAACGAAGATTTGCCCAAGGTGAGTGTTATTGTTTGTGCACGCAATGAGCAGACCAACTTAAGCGATTACCTACATACATTGCTCAATCAGGACTACCCCTGCTATGAGGTGATAGTGGTGAACGATGGATCGGAAGACAATACGCAGCAAGTGCTGGAGCAGTATGCACAGCAGTACAACAACCTATACGTAACCTTCGTACCGCGTGAGGCGCGCGTGCTCAGCAGCAAGAAATTGGCACTGACAATAGGCATCAAGGCAGCACATTACGACTATCTGCTATTGACCGATGCCGATTGCCGTCCCGAATCGCGCCAATGGATTAGAGAGATGATGAGTGCCTTTGTGCGAGGCGGAGAACAAACGGAAGTGGTGTTGGGATACGGTGCGTACTTTGAGAAAAATACGTGGCTGAGCAGTATCATTAACTACGATACACTATTCATCGCCCTGCAATACATGGGTATGGCTGCTGCACGACACCCGTACATGGGCGTGGGCAGAAACTTGGCATATAAGAAAGATACATTCTTTCAGCATGATGGCTTCAGAGGAATGCTCAACGAACGGTCAGGCGATGACGACCTATTCGTGAATAAAGTTACAAATAGTGGCAATACCGTCATTGTAGGTTCGCGCGAGAGTATCACTTGGTCGCCACCCAAAATGACATGGCAAGAATGGATACATCAGAAACGCAGACACTTGTCAGTATCACACCACTACAAGACAAGCAGCAAACTGCGACTGGGCTTGGAACCCATGACACGCGGACTATTGTACGCCCTCCTGATAGCCGTGAGCATATGGGGCAGCGGGATGGCGATAGGCATAGCATACGGACTATGGTGGCTGAGACTGATCATGCAAATGAGCGTAATCAATACAACTGCATACCGATTGGGCGGAAGGCTATTTGGCATAGAGATTGTGGCGTATGACATAGTGCTACCTCTTATCTCGCTATGGATACTCGCTACACAACGCCTGCATAAACGACCCATATATTGGTAAAAACAACCCACACAATACTAAACAACTCTAAACAATACTCATATGGAAGAGCAAAAATTGAATATCAACCTCTCGCCTGAGATGGCAGAAGGTACCTACAGCAACCTGGCAATCGTGGCACACTCCTCATCGGAGTTCGTGGTGGACTTCGTGCGCATGATGCCCGGACAAAAAAATGCTAACGTGCAATCACGCGTGATTATGACACCTGAAAATACCAAAAAACTGCTCTTTGCGCTGCAAGAGAATGTGGCTAAATACGAGAAGCAATTTGGTACAATCAAGTTGCATGGCGCACCTGCCCCAGGAAGCACTATCCCTATGTCCTTCGGTGGCGGGCAAGCCTAACCGTTAAAACTTTTGAAACCCTTAAAACACTTTACTCATGAAGAAAATATTTCCAGCCAGCCAACTCATTATCAATGAGGACGGCAGCATATTTCACTTGCATATTCGCCCCGAACATTTGGCGGATAAAGTGATATTGGTCGGCGACCAAGGTCGCGTGAATATGGTGGCTTCGTTCTTCGATGAAGGCAGCATTGAGTGCGACATCCAAAGTCGTGAGTTTCACACCATTACGGGCAAGTACAAAGGCAAGCGCATCTCCTGTATCTCTACAGGTATTGGTACCGACAACTGCGATATCGTGCTCAACGAACTGGATGCCCTTGCGAATATTGATTTCGCAACGCGCACCGAGAAAGACGAGCACCGCACCTTAGAGATTGTGCGCGTGGGTACGTGTGGAGGCATGCAAGAGGACATTCCTCTTGGCACATTCCTCGTGAGCGAGAAATCCATCGGGTGGGATGGGGTGTTGGCATTTTACGAAGGTCGCGATGAAGTGGCTGACCTCGGTTTTGAGGACGCATTGGTGGACTTCATCCACTATCCAGCCAAAGCGGCGCGCCCATACGTGGTGGCTGCTAACCCCGAGTTGGTAAACCGCATTGCAGGCAACGATATGATGCGCGGTTGCACCATCGCTGCCAACGGATTCTATGGTCCACAAGGTCGCGTGTTGCGTTGCGATTTGGCGGTGAAGGACATCAACGAGCGTATCACCGATTTCCGCTATGAGGGACAACGTATCACAAACTACGAGATGGAGGGTAGTGCTATCGCAGGTCTTAGTCTGCTGATGGGACACAAAGCCATGACTGTGTGTTGCGTCATCGCCCAACGCAAAGTGGAAGCTGCGAACACTGACTACAAACCTCGTATCCAACAATTGGTACATACCGTCTTGGAGCGCATTTGATATATGCATTATAATTGGAACATACGCCATCTGACGGCTGTGGAGCAAGAGGTGCAACAGCAGTTGGAAAAAGAGCTGAATATCAGTTCGGCTGTGGCGCGTATGTTGGTGGTGCGTGGCATACAGACAGCCGATGAGGCACGGGCGTTTGTGCGACCATCGTTGGACAAACTGCACGACCCCTTCCTTATGCGCGACATGGATAAAGCCGTAGAACGCCTGCATCAAGCTATCACCCAAAACGAGCAAATCCTCATCTATGGCGATTATGATGTGGATGGTACTACTGCCGTGGCACTGATGTTCCGTTTCCTTTCGCCACTTTCCTCTCACCTCAACTACTATATCCCTGATCGCTATACTGAAGGTTATGGGGTCTCACAACAAGGGATAGATTATGCTGCGGCACAAGGGTGTGGGCTGATAATC
Source organism: Paludibacteraceae bacterium (assembly GCA_045579505.1). Taxonomy (GTDB): domain Bacteria; phylum Bacteroidota; class Bacteroidia; order Bacteroidales; family Paludibacteraceae; genus Colicola. Next base: position 125,343 of record JAZNMH010000018.1, on the reverse strand, counting down.
ACGCTTGATTGTGGCATAAAAGCCGTAGAGAGAATTGCATATGCCAATAGCAAAGGCATTGATGTCATCGTCTGTGATCACCATACCCCAGGCGATGAGTTGCCACAAGCCGTGGCAGTACTTAATATGAAACGCCGCGATTGTCCATACCCATATAAGGATTTATCAGGTTGTGGCGTTGGTTTCAAATTGGCGCAAGCATATACTCAACGCCATGGTTTGTCATTCGAACATCTTATACCACTATTGCAACTCTTGGCGATGTCGATAGCTTCGGACATAGTGCCTATCACAGGGGAGAACCGCATATTGGCGCACTATGGCATCAAGCAACTCAATACCCAACCCTTCACGGGTTTGTCGGCAATCATGCAAGTGGCAGGCATTGAGGCAAAAAAGATAACTATCAACGAATTAGTATATAAGATTGGTCCGCGCATTAACGCCTGCGGACGCATGAAGTCTGGGCGCGCAGCTGTCGAACTGCTGCTGACCGATGACCCCGCGTTTGCCCGCCAACAAGCAGAAGAGGTCAATCATCACAACGAAGATCGCCGCGACTGCGATACCGAGACAACAAAAGAGGCATTGCAGCAGTTGCAGGATGACCCTACATATGCCAACTGCCGTTCGACAGTAGTGTATGCTCCCCATTGGCACAAAGGTGTGGTGGGAATTGTTGCATCGCGCCTGACTGAGACCTACTACCGTCCTACTATCGTTCTTACGGCGGGCGAGAATGGTATCATCTCAGGTTCGGCACGTTCGGTTGGCGGGTTTGATATATATGCTGCCATAGACTCGTGCCATGACCTGCTTACTAACTTCGGCGGACATAAATATGCAGCAGGTCTGAGCATGCACATAGATGACTTGCCTGCGTTCCGCAAACGCTTCGAAGCATATGTGGCTGCGCATATACAACCTAATCAGTTGCAACCCACATTGGATATTGAGGCAGAGTTGCAGTTGGGCGATATTACCAAATCGTTCTACAATGTATTGCGCCATTTAGAGCCTTTTGGTCCGGGTAATCCCAGACCGCTGTTTGTGTCGCGCCGACTGATTAATCACCGCGATACGCGTGCTGTGGGCAAAGAACACGAACATCTGCGACTGGATGTTACCGACCGACAGAACGCTATCACAGGCATTGCCTTTGGCCGTGCCGATATGGCAGAGTATATCCAAAACGGCAACGCCGTGGACATTTGCTACGAATTAAACGAAAATACATTCAATCATTATACCACCATCCAAATGATGGTGCAGGACATCAGAGCAATTAAGAATTAAGAATTTTGAATTAAGATATGTTTAGTGAATTAGAGACCAAAGGTCCTCGTCTGCGTCGAGGCAGTATTGAAGTAGTATGCGGAAGTATGTTCTCGGGAAAGACCGAAGAACTTATCCGTCGTATGAAACGCGCACAGTTTGCCAAACTGAAGGTGGAAATCTTCAAACCCGCTATTGACGTGCGTTATAGCGAAGCCGAAGTTGTCAGCCATGACCGCAATGCTATTCAATCTACACCCGTGGACAGTAGTCAGAACATATTGCTAATGGCAAATGATGTGGACGTTGTGGGTATAGATGAAGCACAATTCTTCGATATGGGTATCGTGGAGGTGGCCAACGAGTTGGCGCGTCGCGGTATTCGCGTGATATGTGCAGGCTTAGATATGGATTTCAAAGGTGTACCTTTCGGACCAATGCCCGCGTTGATGGCTATTGCCGATGATGTGTACAAGACCCATGCTATCTGTGTACACTGCGGAGATTTGGCATACGTGAGCCACCGTACCGTCAGCAGCGATAAACGTGTCCTACTCGGCGAAACCGAGAGTTATGAGCCTCTGTGTCGCGCTTGCTACGAAAGAGCCAAAGCGCAGGACACTACGAACTAAACAGCAAACCTACCACTCTCCCTCAATACTTTGTTCGGAAGTGAAATAGAGATTGGTGGTATCGCCTGCCCATGTGAAGCGATAAATATCAAACGTGCTTTGTGGCAGAGGATATAGCAGGGGTGCATCCAATGTCGCCATACCAGTGTAGTAGGTCTTGCCAATCTCAAAGGCTTCTTTCCCGTTGCTACCATTATTCTCTTTAGCGGATATACCAAAATACACTTGCGCATTGGGGTCTTCATACAATTCGGTAAAACGGTGAAAGAAATATTCCGCAGGTGTACGCCAACCCTCTGCTCGAAGAGTTACACTATCTATCGTTTCGCCCACCCATGGGATATGCGACTGAATCGCTGCCACGCTATCCATAGGATAAATATAATCCCATGCCCCTTCCACACGATAGTGGAATGAGATAGGTATTGTGCTTGAATCATTGGTTTGTATGGTTTCCACGAACAAACGTCCTGCGGGTTTATTGGTCGTATGGTCCACTACAAAGGCAAACACCCAATATTCGTGACCCGCATCTAAGAATGTGTAAAAATGTTCCGTAGTACCATATTGCAGCGAATGAGATGCAAAGTCTGCCACAAACGGCGTGAGTTGCTGTAGCTGGTGGTTGCGCCAATATAGATAATCTACATATGCACTATCCAATGCCAATAGCATGAACTGTTTGGCTACTTTCATTGGATCAATATTCTCGCGCACAGGTTGAATGCCCGTGAGGTAAAACGCCCGTTTGTTGGTAGAGAAATTCACGCGTGCATAACCCGCCGACACTTCTTCCACCTGAATTGTGATATCCACGTTCTTGGTATGCACCTCTACATCGGGGTCACATGATGCAAAGCCTATCATGCCTATCACCCATACCCCATAGCCTAATAGCCTCATTATCTTATCGCCTAATCGCCTAAAAATCATAATTCCCCTCCTCTTCTTTTTCTTCGTTAATTAATAGCGTTTGCACGGTATATATAAACCGCATACAGGTAGCAACGTGTCCACCAAAATGCCCTAAACTATATTGAATATTGGCACCCTTCCATTTGGTTTTGGCGCGCGTAGCATTCTCGTATGGTACCACATCGTCGTCAATGGAGTGCATGATAAACACGGGTGCTTTGGGCGTCCATGAATAGGTGAGAATAGAGTTGTTTACCAATGCTTTGTATAATTCCGACACCTCTCTACTTGTGCGATCCATACCTTTGGGTGTCAGCAGATCGCTGGTAACATTCGTGCCCAGCAAATCGTTGATTTGTCCTGTAGTATAGTGCTTGCTATTTACCCATTCATCCAAATGTTCATAGATATACGGTTGCATGAGTTGGCTCATGTCCACATCCAGTTTGTTGCCTACCACCATACCTTGCAGCATGATAGGCACGGCACATGGATAACTGGCAAAATTGGTTTCCACAAAGCGGTCGTAGGTGGCTTTCACATCGTATGGACCACCACCTGCAAACACGCGACGAATCTTAATGTTTTCATCATCGTGGTGCTCAATCAGGTGCTGCACTGCCATCGTGGTGGCTCCGCCTTGCGAGTACCCCATCAGATAAATATCATCATGCTCTGGTGCACAACCTGCTGCCTCCATGAAAGGCACCACTGCTCGATACATATCCAGCACATTGCGCGCGGTAATATCCATCACCAAATAGGGATGAATATGATGGGCTGTCAATCCGTAGCCCAAATAATCGGGGATAATCAGCGCATAGCCCAACTTCACTAATAAGCCTTCCAAGGAAAAGATATTGCTGGGTGCTTCTGCATTGCTGGCAATCGTGTAATGTGACACCAATATATATCGTTTGATGGTATCGTGGGCTGGCAGAATCACTTTACCCGATAGCATGATTGGATTACCTTCCAGGTCAATGGACTCATACACACCACTCAGTTCAATGGCAGTAGTCATATTCCTAACATCCAACAACTGCTGCGCCACATTATTTACCGTGGTAGAGGTGGCACGCTGAGCTTGAGGGAGATGCTCAAGAACGCTACTACAAGTATCAATAGCATCAAGTCCCCACAGTGCCAACTGATTAGAGTCTTGCACCAAATGTTGCAGATTGGTGGTCTTCTGTGCTACCACTCTAAACATACCTTTTTGTGCCAATGCAGGATCCGTAAAATCCACAAAATGCCATTCACCATGCTGACAGCTTGCCAGCAATAACACTACGCCTAATATATATAACACCTTTTTCATACCTTTGCCTTTCAACTATCAACTCTACAACCTACACCCCACGCTTGCTGTGCATATCCGCGAGCCCAACATATACACCTCGTTGCTGTTCATGAGCGAAAACATACCGCCCAGTTCCACCATTCCGTACCATCTGTCCTTGCCTACACGCACACTCATGAGCGAGATGTTCATCGCAGGTGCCAATGTTGTTGTACGACCTTTGTAGTCTGTTTCTGTGCCTGTGTTGATGTTTAATCCTAATCCTAATGCTGAATACAAAGACACATATTCTGAATGAAAATACGCAAAGCGTATCGTTGGTAGCAGAATGATATTATGAAAATTCTGATTCTTCACGCGCACTAATTCTGTGCCTTGTCCGTTGCGTGTTACGTTATCCCACAGCACACCCGAATAATCTACCTGCATACCTATGCTGTACCAATATCCCATGTTATATAGGTATTCAACAAACCAATGTTGTGTATAGTGGTAATGCTCTTTGTATGTGGCTATGTACTCCGTCGGCAATATAGTAGGGTGATGCTCTTCGTGCCATACCAAACTCTCAAATAGCATATCTCCCCATCCTATACGCAACTCGTGTGGCATAGAGTCGATGGTGGCAAAAGTCTCAGCCCGAACGCTATCACGCAATTGCCTAACTTCCATATTCATCCTCGTGCGTGTAGTACGCTGTATAGAACGAAGCGAGTCGCGCATCTCGCGTACATCGCGCCATTGATAATGGTGCACCTCGGTGGACTCCATCACAGTATCTTGTACAATCACGCTGTCAATAGCCAACGAATCTTCCACAATCAATGTTTGTGCTGCTGATGGCAAACACATCAGCCACACCCACCATACTATTAATACTTTCGCTCTCATGTGTGTATAGAAGTACCCTATAGATACAGCACTCCCCACAAAATCAGTGCCAGAGTTTTGTGGGGAGTAGCAGAATGGTTATTATAATGCTTTCAGAGTAGCTTGTAAGAACTCATAGAATTTAGCCACTGTGGCAATATTCACGCGCTCGTCGGGCGAGTGAGGATACTTGATAGTTGGACCAAACGAAATCATATCCATGCCTGGATAATTGCGACCAATAATACCGCATTCCAATCCTGCGTGGATGATTATCACGCGTGGTTCCACGCCATAGTTGGTTTGGTAGGTGGTCTTCATTACCTCCAGGATATGGCTCTTGAGGTTAGGTTTCCAGCCGGGGTAGGAGCCTGAGAATTCTACTTCTGCGCCTGCCATAGCAAATACAGAGTGGATAATATCTTGCAACTCCTCTTTGCGCGATTCTACAGACGAGCGGGTCAAGCAATATACGACCACTGCATCTGCCTCTGTCTTGACCATAGCGAGGTTGTTGCTGGTTTCTACCACATCAGGCATCTCGGGTATCACGCGATAAACGCCGTGAGGGCAAGCGGTAATGGCATGAATAAGGAAGTCTTGTACATCTTCTGGCAACTCGGTGGCAGGACATGCTACCTCCTCTGCCGTAAAGCGGATAGCATCTTCCACACCATCATATTCAGCCACGAATAGGTCTTCGTATTCGGCTACAAGGTCCATTATTTCATCCACACCTTCGGCGGGTACGGTGATGATAGCCGATGCCTCGCGGGGGATAGCATTGCGCAAACTTCCACCTTCTACGCTTGCTAAGCGTGCTTCCATGTTAGCCACTGCATCTTTCAGGAAACGGAATAGCAGTTTGTTGGCATTCGCACGTTGCAAATGTATGTCGCAACCCGAGTGTCCACCCTTGCAACCAGTGATGCTCACTTTCAACGCCACATCACCTTCTTCTACTTCCACAGGTGTATAGGCGAACTTAGCAGTAGTGTCCACGCCACCTGCGCAACCCACATACAACTCGCCTTCCGACTCCGAGTCAAGGTTGAGCAATGTCTTGCCCTGTAATATGCCTCCTTCCAGTGCGAATGCGCCGTACATACCTGTCTCTTCATCCACTGTTACCAACACTTCCAATGGTGGGTGTACTGCATTTTTATCTGCTAAGATAGCCATCGCAGCAGCCACTCCTATACCGTTGTCTGCGCCGAGTGTAGTGCCTTTGGCTGTTACCCATTCGCCATCCACGTATGCCTCGATAGGGTCTTTCTCAAAGTCAAATACGGTATCGTTGTTCTTTTGTGGCACCATGTCGCTATGTCCTTGCAGGATAACGCCAGGGTGATTTTCATATCCAGGGCTGGCTGGCTTGCGAATAATCACATTGCCCATATTATCTACTATGGTTTCCAAACCCAGTGAACGACCAAATTCTGCCAAGAAGGCAGTTACTTCTTCTTTCTTGCCCGATGGACGGGGAATCTGTGTCAGACTATGGAAATGATTCCATACTGCTTGTGGTTGTAAATTTTTCATATATCCTTGCCTTTAACTTTTAACTTCTAAACTCCTAACCCACCGTCATTTCTCCGCAGAGCGATACTGATAGCATTTTCTTTACTTTTTCTAAGTTGTCGCCATACTCTCCCAGCACATGCATCATTTTGGTCAGTAGTGCTTCGGTGGTAATATCGTAGCCCGAGATAACGCCTGCTTTCAGCAGATTGATGCTTACTGCATATTGCCCCATGCTTACCGACCCTGTGTTGCATTGTGTCTTATTCACAATCACCACTCCTCGATCTACGGCGCTACGCAAATGTTCGTATAGCCATTTGTGGGTAGGGGCGTTGCCCGAGCCAAAGGTTTCCAGCACTACACCGTGCAAGTTGGGTATATCCAGCAACGCTGCCACCACCGCCTCGGTAATGCCGGGGAAGAGTTTAAGGATAGCCACGCGCGTATCAAAACGCTCATATACATGCAATCCACGTGCCGTATTACCTATGGGCTGAATCAAAGGCCGATTGTATGTAATGTGTACGCCCGCACGCGCAAGCGCGGGATAATTATAGGAGTTGAATGCCGAGAAATGCTCCGCATTGCGCTTCGTTGTACGATTACCGCGATACAACTCTCCGTCCATATATACCGTCACTTCGGGTACCAATGCTTTGCCGTCTGCATCATAGGCTGCGGCTATCTCAATGGCGGTCAGCAGGTTCTCTTTGGCATCCGAACGCAGTACGCCTACAGGCAACTGACTACCTGTAAACACTACGGGTTTGCACAGGTTGTCGAACATAAAACTCAATGCTGATGCTGAATAGGCCATCGTGTCTGTGCCATGCAAAATCACAAACCCGTCGTAGGCATCATAGTGCTGTTGCACGGTTTGTGCCATTTGGCGCCAGTTGTCGGGATTCAAATCCGATGAATCCAGTAGGGGCTCAAACGGAATCATATCCACATGTATATCCCCGGCAAAGAGTTCGGGAACGTATGTTTTGAATGTCTGAATGTCAGCAGGATGCAGTGCACCTGTCTCTGCATCACGCACCATGGAAATGGTACCACCAGTAAAGAGGAGTAATACGTTCATATACCAAAATTTGGACACAAAGGTACGAGTTTTTTTTTATATATGCAAGGCTTTGCCTTACTTTTTTGTTTTTTGGTGGATAGTTGGTGATTTTTTTATCTTTTTAAACTTTTGGCACGAAATTTGTATATGGTATGCAAAACTATATTTTTATGTATCATGGCAAATCCTAAACACATACTATTGGTCGAAGACGATATTAGTCTTTCTACTGTGTTAGCAGATTATTTACAAAGTAAGGACTATCAAGTCCTGACTGCCCCAAACGGGCAGGAGGCTTGGGAATTACTTAATAAGAGGCATTTTGATATTCTGCTGACTAATATTTCCATGCCCAAAATGAATGGATGGCAACTCCTCAAGACGGTGCGTGATAGTGGTCAATTGATGCCTGTCATTATTATTAGTGCGAAGACGGACCGCGAGGATATTATTCGTGGCTATCATTTGGGATGCGATGATTATGTCACCAAGCCATTCTCTATGGATATACTGATATGCAAAATTGAGGCTATTCTCCGTAGGTATGCAATTGGTTCTCAATCCGATATGATGGAGTTCGAATTGGATGGTGTTCGTTTCGATGCGGTGCGCCAGACTTTAGGTACTAAGCGCCTTAGTTCGCGTGAGAACGAGTTGCTGTTGATGCTTTGTCAGAATATGGGACAAACGGTTGAGCGCAACCGTATATTGATGAGTTTGTGGGGAAGCGATACCTATTTCAATGCGCGTTCGTTGAGTGTGTATGTCAATCACCTGCGTAATTACATTGGCAAAGATAGTATGGTGAAAATCCTCAGCGTGCATGGAAAAGGGTACAAATTGGTACTAATGAACGAAAAAAATAGCAAAATTGAGGAATAATTGTTCAAAATGCAACCAATGTGCTATGTTTGGCACGGTATTTGTAAATAGTTTGTTGCGCAAGTAATTGTGTTATTAATAAATAGTGTTTTTCATAATGAGAGAAGAGTTCGATGAGAGATCGCGCTCTTCTTTTTTTGTCCTTTCCTTTGCACTTTCACGATAAACTTTACACTTTAATCTACAAACTCTTGCGTATGTCGCAAAAAAATACTACCTTTGCACCGCAAATCACCCAAATAGTAAATAAATTGTAAATACTAAATAGTCAAATCGTAAATCCCCATGCGTTTTATTTCTCCTTCTCTTTTGGCAGCCGACTTTGGTAATCTGCAACGCGAGTGCGAAATGATTAACCGTAGCAGTGCGGAATGGTTGCATATAGATGTGATGGATGGTGTCTTTGTGCCAAACATTTCTTTCGGTTTTCCCGTGATGAAGGCTGTGGCAAAGCATTGTACCAAGCCCTTAGACGTCCATCTCATGATTACCGAGCCCGAGAAGTATGTAGAGCGTTTTTGCAAGGCGGGTGCCTATAGCGTAGGCTTTCATATTGAGGCAACCGACAACCCTATGGAGGCTATCCGTATCATTCGCGAACAGGGGGTTAAGACTTGCCTGACGATTAATCCCAAGACGGATATCCATGTTCTTGACCCCTATTTAGCAGAGGTGGATATGATTTTGCTCATGTCGGTGGAGGCGGGTTATGGCGGTCAATCGTTTATTCCCGAGTCGGTGGATCGTCTGCGTTATCTGCGTGAGGCTATTGACTCGCGCGCACTCCCTACGCTCATTGAGGTGGACGGTGGTATTAATACGAAGAATGCTCCACTTTTGTGGGAAGCAGGTGCCGACATTCTTGTGGCGGGCAGTGCGGTCTTCCATGCTAAAGACCCTATTGCGACTATCAATCAACTCAAGCAATGAAATGGATAGCAGCACATACTTGGCTGCTTATTCTTCTCCCGCTGATAGCAGGTATCTTGCTATGCTATCATACGCAATTCCCTGTTAATCTGTTGGCTGCGACCGATGTTGATTACCTTGACCGTGATACGCTTTTATGCCTGCATTTGGTCAGTTCGGGGCAAGAGCGTAGCAAGACCGTTCGCTATACGGCTGAGGCTACTGACGGTAGCCATTTCTTGCTTTATCTACAAAAAGACAGCCTGCCTCAACCGTTGATGGGCGACCTGTTGCTTGTGCAGACTACTGTTACACGAGGCAACACGCTGGGGGATTTTGACTATGGTCGCTACTTGCGTTTGCAGGGCTTGGTGGGTAGTGCGTGGGCGTACCGAAGGAATTGGCAAATCATTGGTCATCAGCCTATTCGTGGCATACGTGCCACGGCAGAACGTTGCCAGCAATGGCTTCATCAACGCTACGCTGCATTAGGTGTTCGAGATCTTGAGTTGGGTATTCTCTCGGCTCTTACGTTGGGCTATAGAGAGGAGTTAGACCAGCGGGTACAGCAGAGTTTTTCTGCTTCAGGTGCCATGCACATATTGGCTGTCAGTGGATTACACACGGGTATTGTTTGGGGATTAATTGTGTTTTTGCTCACTTTGGGTGGACTAATCAAGCCGTTATACGAACAACGTCTATGGCAAACCATACTGACTATACTGACCCTAATCGCCCTTTGGGCGTATGCTTTTGTTACGGGACTCAGTCCGTCGGTTATGCGTAGTGCGTGGATGGTAACTATCATTGAAATAGGGTGGCTGTTTCACCGCAAATCGGTGGGGATTAATACGTTGGCGGCGGCTGCGGTGATGATTCTTCTCATCAATCCGTTGGCTTTATGGAGTGTGAGTTTCCAACTCAGTTTTGCGGCTGTGGCATCGCTTATTTTGGTGGGTGGATGGTTGCAGCAGCATATTGTGTTGCGTGGAAAGGTATTGCAATATTTGGGTGGACTGCTCATTATGTCCTTTGCGGCGCAGATAGGCACATTGCCGCTAACGTTGCATTATTTTGGGCAAACGAGCAACTATTTTGCTTTGACTAATTGGGTGGTAATTCCTGCGGCATTTGTGTTGCTGTTGTTGGGTATGGGTGCGTTGGCTATGTCGTGGTGTGTAGTGGGTGAATGGTTAGCAGAAGCCGCGCAGTGGTGCACCCACGCCTTGCGCTTGTACGTGGAGTGGATAGAGGGCTTGCCCTTTGCCACAACGCATATCCACCTCAGTGGTATTTCCACGCTGTGTTGCTATGGCGCTATGGTGTGTGCGATAGCGATGATGCGTGGCGAAAAGGTCAGATGGCTCTGGCTCATAGGCGTATTGACCTGCATAGCCGCCACCCTGGCTTTTAACCAATAACGGCCGCCGGTACCCGGTTCCCGGCCGCCAAAACAATAGGGCCCCCGGTACCCGGCTCCCGGCCGCCAAAAAACAAGAAATTATGAAACAGTATAGTTTACTAGAACTCTGCTCCTGCATAGACGAAGCGCTGAGCATGGAGCTCAATGACACCTACTGGGTGCGAGCCGAGATTGCATCGCTCACCGAGCGTGGGCACTGTTATATGGAGTTGGTGGAGAAAGCCAAGAATAATACGGTTGCTGCCAAGGTGCGTGCTACCTGTTGGCAGCAGGTCTATCATCTGCTATCGGTGTATTTCGCTACCGAGACGGAACAAACGCTTTCTGTGGGCATGCAGGTGCTTTTGCAGGTGGAGGTCAGTTTTCATTCGGTCTATGGATTGAGTTTGAATGTGGTGGGCATTGACCCTACTTTCACGTTGGGTGATTTGGCACGCCAACGCCAACTAACTATCCAACGCCTGCAAGAGGATGGGGTGATGGACTTGCAGCGCGCATTGACTATTCCTTCACTGCCGCGACGCATTGCGGTCATTTCGGCTGCCGATGCGGCGGGATATGGCGATTTCTGTCATCAGTTGCTGAGTAATAGTAGTGGTTTCCTTTTCCGCACACAACTATTCCCTGCGGTCATGCAGGGCGACCAATCGCCTGCCTCTATTATTGCCGCGTTGGAGCAGATAGCGGATCAGGTGGAGCAGTATGATGTGGTGGTGATTGTGCGTGGCGGTGGGGCTACTACTGACCTGAGGAACTTCGACGACTATTCTTTGGCTTTCCATTGTGCCAATTTCCCACTGCCGATTATTGCGGGTATAGGTCATACACGTGATGTCAGTGTGGTGGATATGGTGGTGCATACCTCTGTCAAGACGCCCACGGCGGCTGCCGAATGGCTCATCACTGCCATGCAAGAGCAGGCGGACAGGTTGGCTGAACTCCAACTGCGACTCCAGCGCATAGCGCAACACGCTATCCGCAAACAGCAACACCAATTGGATAACCTTTGGCAGTCCTTGCGCTATGCTACGCAGCGACGCTTGCATCGACAACGCGCCCAACTCGAACTATGGGCAAAGACCATCGCCTTACATTCACCCGAACGTATATATCGTATGGGTTATACTCTGACTACGGTCAATGGTAAGATTGTCAGGAGTATCCACGATGTCCAGGCGGGCGAGCAGTTGCTCACGCATACCGCCGATGGTGTCATTCAATCTGAAGTAAAAAGTTAATAGGTGTTCATACGTTTTTCCCTTGCCGCTCGAGGGAGTTGATTCGAGCGGAAGTTGTCTATGTTGTCTTCAAAAAAAAATAAGCACATCATCTTTCTGCTCACGCGCCAGCAATGGTTGGGACTTGCGATATTGGTCATATTGGTTGGTGTTGCGTTCTTCTTTTTGCACCGTTTCCAGTCCGTTGAGGAGATAACCGTGCAGGTCAGCGATTCTACTGTTACGCGTTTTTCGGCACACCAAGCTTATCAAGATAGCCTCCGCAAAGCGCAATGGAAAAAGCAGTACCCCCGCGACACGATAGCCCTTCACTTGCAACCCTTCGACCCTAATACAGCAGATAGTGCCACGCTTGTGCATTTGGGACTGAAGAAATGGCAGGTAAGTAATATGCTCAAATATAGAGCCAAGAACGGTCGTTATCGCACCCCCGAAGACTTAAAACGCTTGTATGGTATGACTGATAGTATGTACCATGCGCTTTTGCCGTATATTCGGATAGACACGGTGGCGGTGTTGCAGTTCCGTGATAGCCTGCGTCGTAGCCAGCAGGAGGCTTTGAACAGGGATACTATGTCTCGAGACACGATGCCGCGTTATATCTCTCATAAGCGGGATACTGTACTCAACTTGCGCACAGCGGATACTACTTCTTTGCAGATGATTCGTGGTATTGGCACCTATCGTGCCAAGCAAATCGTTCGCTATCGCGAGCAGTTAGGTGGTTTTGTTTCTGTAGAGCAATTGCGCGAAGTGAAGGCTTTGCAACCATTGTTTGCAGACTCTTTGTCTGCGGACAGCCTGTTGTCGCATTTTGTGTTGGATAGTGTGTTTGTCGAACCTTTGAGGGTGAATAGTATGCATCTTGAGCGGCTCCAGCGCCATCCTTATCTTTCTTTTGAGCAGGCAAAAGCCATATACGAACTCCGCCGTCGAAAGATTCATATTGATAATCTCGAACAATTGCAACACTTAGATTGCTTCACTCGTGAAGAATGGCAGCGTTTAGCACCCTATCTCAACTTTGAACAACGAGAGAAACGGCATTAAATTAGGTGAAAATACAACCATAAAACAAGTTTTTACTCGTTTTTCTTGCATATTCGCATTTTTTGTTGTACCTTTGTCTGCCATTTTGGCAGATTGTGTAATTTTACATATTGCGAACCTGAAACTTTGAACATTTATGAAGTATGGAACAGAAGGATTTACAAACCATTAAACAGCGATTTGGTATCATAGGCAATAGTCCTCTGCTCAATCGCTGCATAGAGGTGGCTGTGCAAGTCGCACCCACCGACCTCAGTGTGCTCATCACAGGAGAGAGTGGTGTGGGCAAGGAGAATTTCCCCAAAATCATACATGCTTATTCCCTCCGTCGTCATAAAAAGGATGCCTACTTTGCCGTGAACTGCGGTGCTATACCCAAGGGTACTTTGGAGAGCGAGCTCTTTGGCCACGAGAAAGGTGCCTTCACGGATGCACGCGCAGAGCGCAAAGGATACTTCGAGATAGCCGATGGCGGCACCCTCTTTCTGGACGAAGTGGGTGAGTTGCCGCTGGAGACACAAGCCCAACTCCTGCGCGTACTGGAGTCAGGGGAGTTCATGCGCGTGGGCTCCAGCCAAATACGCAAGACCGATGTGCGCGTGGTGGCTGCTACTAATCTCGATATGAAGCGTGCCATCTCCGAAGGACGCTTCCGTGAAGACCTCTATTATCGTCTCAATACGGTAGAGATTAAGGTGCCTGCCTTGCGTGACCGCGCAGAGGATATTCCACTTCTCTTCCGCAAGTTCGTTGTGGACTTCTGCCAACGATACAACATGCCTACCATTCAACTCTCTGATGAGGCTACGCAAATGCTCAAAGCATATTATTGGCAAGGTAATGTCCGCCAACTCAAGCACACGGCAGAGCAGATGTGCGCCGTGGAAGCCACTCGTAGCATTACTGCTGCGATACTCCAGAAGTACCTACCTGAGCATGAGATGCAAAAGGGTATCGCACTCTTGGGCGCACATACGCATACACGCGATACCTATATGAATGAGCGCGAACTGCTATACAAGGTGCTCTTTGATATGAAGCGTGAGATGACTGAGATGCGCCAGCAACTCAATGGACTACTCTCTTCGCCTGCAGCACCATCACATCGCAATACCGACATGGTCGTTCGACAAACGGAGATGGTCGTGGCGCAACACCCCGAGTACGAGTCTGTGGAAGATGTGTCAGAGGATACCTTTGCTACGGTTGTTCCTGAAACGGAGGTTACTACTGTAACGGAAGAACCTACCATCAATACCATGGAAGATATAGAGCGCGAGAGTATCCGCGCAGCATTGGCTCGCAACAAAGGTAGCCGAAAGTTAGCGGCGGCTGAGCTGCACATATCCGAACGCACACTCTATCGTAAAATCAAAGAATACGAACTATAACCCCGCCTTTACACTCTACACTATATACTTTACATCATGCAACAACGTCATACCCCATCATCACGCATTCTCATGCTAATCGCAATCATATTGCTGTGCAATGCTTGTACGATTAGTTACAAATTTAACGGAGCAAGTATTGATTACTCCAAGGTTAAGACGATTTCCGTGGCAGACTTCACCAACAACGCTGCCTTAGTCTATCCACCCTTGGCAGTCAATCTCACCGATGGCATCAAGGACCTCTACCAACGCCAAACGCGATTGGAACAAGTACGCCGAGGAGGAAATTTGGAACTCGAAGGCGAAATCACGGGTTATCAACTCACTCCTATGGCTGTATCGGCAGATAGTTATGCAGCCGAAACCAAATTAACAATCACAATAAAAGTGCGATTTACCAACAATGTCGCACCCGAAGAGAGTTTTGAAAAGACCTATTCCGCATATCAGACATTCGATGCTTCCCAGATGCTTTCCGATGTACAAGATGAGCTCTGTAGCACGATGATTACCGAGATTGCAGAGCAAATATACAACGATACGGTAGCAAAATGGTAAAAAATTTGGTAGTTTCAAAAAAAAGTTGTACCTTTGCAGGCTAATTCATATTTTTGTTAGGCAACCTATATATAACAAGTAAAATATTCATTGCTAACTATTAATTATTAATTATAAATATTATGTACGTACTATTAACTATTTTGATTGTCATTGCAGCAGTATTGCTCGTTCTTTTGGTGTTGGTTCAAAACAGCAAGGGCGGTGGTTTGGCTGCTGGTTTCTCAAGCGGAAACCAAGTGATGGGTGCTCCTAAGACGGCTGACTTCTTGGAGAAGGCAAGTTGGACTTTGGCTGCTATCATCATTGTATTGAGCATTATTGCTGTTGGTTTCAACAAGAGTGATGCTGCAACTACCGAAGAGGGTAGTGCTATTACCGAGCAAGTGCAAGAGGCTTACGAGGCTGAGCAAGCTGCTCAAGCTGTTCCTGAGTTCGAGGCAGAGGCTACTGAGGAAGTAGCTGAGTAATTTCCTACGAACAGTTGGGATTAGTTCCACACAAAATAAATGAGAGGCAGACGTGCCTCTCATTTATTTTTTATATCTATTGGATATCATTATTTCTTCAGTTCGCCTGCGAAATACCTATCATACGACGCCATGTCTATCAATCCATGACCTGATAGGTTGAATAGTATCACTCGCTCTACGCCTTCCTCTTTTGCCTTAAGTGCCTCATCTATAGCCGCTTTGATGGCATGTGTAGATTCGGGCGCAGGGATGATTCCTTCCACTTGGCTAAAGAGTACACCCGCCTCAAAACTATCCAACTGATTGATATCCACCGCCTCTATCAGCCCATCTTGGCGCAATTGGCTGACAATGGCCCCTGCACCATGATAGCGCAATCCACCTGCATGGATGGCTTCTGGCTCGAAGTCGTGTCCTAACGTAAACATCGGGATAAGCGGTGTAAAGCCTTCAGTATCACCAAAATCGTATTCAAATCGTCCTTGCGTTAGTTTAGGACATGCCTCAGGTTCTGCAGCAATAAAGCGCGTTTTATATCCTTTGGTCAGGTTATCACGCATAAATGGAAAGGTTATTCCGCAGAAGTTACTGCCACCACCAAAACAACCAATCACCACATCAGGATAGTCGCCTGCCATCTCCATTTGCTTGCGGGCTTCCTCGCCAATGATAGTCTGATGGAGGCACACATGATTGAGCACAGAGCCCAATCCATATCGCGTATCTGGTTGTTTACGAGCCACTTCTACTGCCTCTGAGATTGCCATACCCAAACTGCCTGGCGTATTGGGGAACTGTGCTCTCAGCGATCGCCCAGCTTCGGTGGTGAAGGATGGCGAAGGGATGATAGTTGCCCCATAGGTGCGCATCACGGACTTACGGTATGGCTTCTGTTCATAGCTGGAGTTCACCATAAACACGGTTAAATCCAATCCAAAGTGTTTGCACGCGATAGACAACGCAGAGCCCCACTGCCCTGCTCCTGTCTCAGTGGTCATATGCTTGATTCCCTGCTGCTTATTGTAATATGCTTGGGGTATTGCAGAGTTCAGTTTGTGCGAACCAACAGGACTGACACTCTCGTTTTTGAAGTAGATTTTGGCAGGCGTATCCAGTGCTTTTTCCAGTCCACTGGCACGCACAAGAGGCGTTGGGCGGAAGATACGATATAGTTCTTGCACTTCTTCGGGTATATCAATATACGGCTCTTGCGAGAACTCTTGCTCTACCAACGCCTCTGCAAATAGCGAACTCATCTCCTCTTTTTTCAGTGGTTCACGCGTAACGGGATTGAGCAACGGGGCAGGTTTATTGGGCATATCTGCCACAATATTATACCATTGGGTAGGCATCTCATTTTCCTGCAATACAATCTTCTTCGTAATCTTCATACGTTCTAAATTTAATAGGGCTTACCAACGGCGGCGAAATAATCCGCCAATCAAACAAATCAACATATAGAATGGATATACCACCTCCAGCAGCAACGCTGTACCGAAACCAACCGACTTGTCGCGTTTCTTAATCAAGTGATATTCAATCGGAAACTTCACGAGCAAAACCACAGGACACAACACCTGTATCACGTTGGCTATCAACACGATTGCTCCGCAGCAAAGAATATCTTTGTCTGTGTATTTAGGTGCTTTACCTGCCCAACGCATGCGTTGTTTCCAAAACGCATGCCACTCGGTATGGGGGCGAACGATGGCGGTCAATTCCTCGCTCTCACTCACCGCAATCTTCAGTCCCCGACGCTTAAACGACTCTAAGAGAAACATATCATCGCCACTTGGTATTTCGGGATGCAAATCGGGATAGAATTCCAACCATCTATCGCGCTTGGCTATGAGGTTCGCTCCGCTGCACATGACTGCGTGCCCTCGTTTGGCAGTTTCTATGGTAAGTTGCTGAATGGCAGCATACTCTGCTATCTGCAACCGCTCCAATAGCGATGGACGCTTACTCTCCGACTCCATCCGCAAAGGCAGAATTATCAAATCGTTATCTGATAGTATAGCGGTCTGATTTCCGACAGCGAAGCGGTCTGACAGCTCTGCTGCGGTCTTAAACGCAACATCATCATCTAACATCCACACATATTCTGTATTCGCTGCAGAGATAAGGCGGTAAAGGGCATGTTTCTTGCCCTTGCCTTCATCGTTTATTCCCCGTTGAGGGACTATTATGGTCAGTTGGTCATTCATGAGAGCGAATTACTTTTGTCCATTCTTTGAGGAATTGCGGATAGGATTTGTTGATGCAGGCGGTGTCATCCACTTCGTAGCCCGCAATCAGCAATGCCATCGCCATACGATGGTCATGGTCGGTGCGGTGTTCGCGTACAGCACGCAGGCGGTCGGATTCCTTCAGAGGCAAAGATTCTACGCCTGTGGCATGTAACTCTATGCCCAAACGCTCGCAGGTGAGAGCGACAGCAGGGTAGAGATCGGGGCAAGCGGAAAAATCTTGGCATAAGATTTCTTCCGCAGATCGCTGCGCTGTAGATCGGGCATCAATGCCCTGAAGATCGCTGCGCTGTAGATCGGCTACGCCTGTAGAAGCGATAGTGATGCTTTCGGGGGTGTAGGTAGTATGGACGCCGAGGTGAGTGAAGATGTCGGCAACGACTTTGTCACCTTGCAACGAGTCGCGGAATAAGCAAGGAAGAGTAATCTCACCACCGTAGAGAGCCACATACTCGTACCAGAAAGCGGCGGCGGACCAGTCCTTTTCTAGTTCGTTCGCTATGCTCACTGTAGATCGCTGCGCTGTAGATCGCTCGCTTTGCTCGCTGTAGTTCGCTCGTCTTACTCGCTGTAGATAGCTTTCTATTATCTCGCGGGTGAGGGCAATGTAAGGGGAAGTGCTATTGGTATGGACGTTTGCGCCGATGAGGAGCAGGGCGGAAACGAACTGTGTGGATTGGGGATTATTGAGAGTAACTATCCTATGCTTATCCAATATACATCCCTTAATGCGCAAAGGCGGGAAGCCCTCTTCGCCCAAATACGCAATATCTGCCCCTATCTCACGCAAAGCATCTACCAACTGACCTATTGGGCGATGATGCATGCGTTCCACGCCATCGAGAATGACCGTTTGTCCTTCTAACTGAGCACAATAGGCGGTGAGGAAGCGCATAGCTGTACCGCAGTTGCCAAGGTCAATTCTCGCCTCTCGCCTCTCGCCTAATAGCCTAATCGCCTCACTCATTATTCGCACATCATCAGGCATATCACAAGAGACGGTCAACAGACCGTCTCCGTGTATGGCTTGCAATATCAATAATCGATTTGCAATGGATTTTGATATTGGCAATTCAATCTGCATCAATTTACATCAGGAAGGAACGAATAGTCGCGTGAGTAGCGAAGGTGCTGCTCGATATAGCCCTCGGTGTAGTCGAGAGTAACATCCGTGATATTACCTTCTGCATCGTAGTGCGCGGTGTAAACTGGGTTTACGAAGCCCTTGTATGGAGCGAGGTTGAGTTTCTCATAACGCTCCAAAATCTCGCGGTGCAAGTCTTGATCCACCTTCACAGCGTATTCCTCAACCATCGCTTTAGCAGCAGGATAGTCTCCCTCTGAGGTGATGCGTTGAATCTCACGCAGCAACTCGCCATAGAGGCGGCGAACACCCTCGTAATCATTGATTTGGAGGTAGTGTTTGCCATCGCGTTCGATAATCTCTACCTCTTTGTTTTGAGCGTTCTTATATACCCAAAGGGCAATCAACTGACGGTTACGCATGTGCGATTCCTCAATGTCTTTGCCTGGCTCGATACGCACGAGTTGGGTCATCAGTCCGTTCATCATTTGTTGGTAGTAGAAACCCTTGTATGCCTCTTCAGCCTCCAACAAACCGAGCTCTACCAACTTAGGGTCAGCCATATAGTAAAGACCGAGCAAGTCGGCACGTGCCTCTTCGATAGTAGAAGCGTGCTCCTTGAGCGCATCTTTGGTAACGCCAGGCATGAGTTTGCCCGAACCGTGACCCACGCACTCGTGAAGGTCGGTATGCAAGTCGCCACAAGCACCTGCCTTCTCATACATAGCAATCACCTCTGGGCTAATCATAAACTCCTCGTTGAAGCCATTGCCTTTGGCTGCTTCGTTGTAGGCGTGGGTGATATTGTCGATAGTAACGGACTTCGAACCATAGTCTTTGCGAATCCAGTTGGCGTTAGGCAAGTTAATACCAATAGGGGTAGCAGGATAGCAGTCGCCTGCTAAGATAGCTGCGGTAATAACCTTTGCGCTCACGCCTTTGACTTCCTCTTTCTTGTATTTCTTGTCGGTTGGGGAGTTGTCCTCAAACCATTGTGCGTTGTCAGAGATGGTTTGACAACGGTGGGTAGCACGCATGTCTTTGAAGTTCACTAATGATTCCCAAGTGCCAGTAATACCCAGAGGGTCGGCATATGTCTCGGTGAAGCCATTCACGAAGTCCACGCGGCTGTTGAGGTCTTTCACCCAAGCGATGCAGTATTCGTTGAAAGCGCGGAGGTCGCCTGTCTTATTGAACTCAATCATCTTCTCAATAACGAGGCGTTGTTGCTCGTTCTCTGCGAAAGGCAGTGCTTTCTCGAGGTGCTCAACCACATGGCTGAGGGCTTCGCCGTACATGCCACCTACCTTATACACGCGCTCTACCACTTTGCCATTCTCCTTCACAAGCTTGCTGTTCAGACCAATCCACAATGGCTCTGCGGAGTTGTCTTTGTGTGCTTCGTAGTATGCTTCTGCTTCGGCTTGGGTCACGCCTTCATAGTAGTTGTTGGCAGAGGCAAGGAGCAAGTCTTCGCCATCGAGACTCAAACTCTTAGGCATTACAGTTGGGTCGAACATCACTGGCAGGATGGCCTCATCATAGGTCACGCCTGCTTCGGAACATGCGTTGACAAACCACTCCTCAGAGAACTCAGGTTGGAACTTGTCGGAAGCGTAGTGGTGGTGAATACCGTTGGCAAACCATACGCGTTTGAGGTATTTCTCGAAGTTGAGGAACTCCTCGCTTGTCTTGTTGCCCTTGTATTGGGTGTATAGGGCTTCAAGTGCGCGACGGATGCGCAGGTTGTAGCGACCATTTTGATCGTAGAGGATATCACGACCGTGCAAAGCGGCTTCGGTGAGGTGATAAACGAGGGTCTTTTGTTGCAGACTCAGAGAGTCAAACTCTGGCACTTGGTAGCGCAGAATTTCGAGGTCATAAAATTTGTCCACGGTGTAGTCAAATGTTTGTTCTTGTTTGCAGCATGCGCTCAAAGTGATGAGGGCAATGCCGAATAGGATTGATTTTTTCATATTGATTAGGATTGTGAGATGGATTTATCGATGTTGCGTTTGCGTAGGAAGTATGTGATGGTGAAAGTAGGAATGATGTCGGTGAACGGTAGTGCTTCCTCGAGGAATGCGATGATTGTACCTTTGGTACCGCCGAAGATGATGCCATAGATGATAGCCGAGATGGGTGCCCATGCGGTATCAATCCATTCGCCTATGGATGGTATGAAATAGGATAGCATACCCACTGCGTCCAATAGTATGCACAGCCATAATGGAGGTAGTTGTTTGCTCATGCAGGTGGTCATTGAAATTGCCTGCAAAGTTACAACAATTTTTTGAGATATGCAATAGTTACTGCGTATATATCTGCTTTTTTTCTTCTGAAGTGAAATGAACCCGTAATTGGTCGCTGGTTGTTAATGAGGTGTGTCGAAGTGTATTCACTTCTTTAGTTCAAACTGGTCCACGTCTTTCCAAAGAGGCAGGACTTCGCGGAAGTGGTGGAGAGCAGCAATATCGAAATTGGCTATCTTAGTACCTTCTTCGTTATCGGCGAAACTGACAATAGGTTGCAAACGCGTGTCATACGCTACCGAATGACCATTATAATTGAGCCCCTTATCATCTGTTCCCACCATGTTTACAGCAGCAATATAACACTGATTCTCCGTGGCACGGGCTGCCACCAAAGCATCCCAATACTGCACACGCACCTCTGGCCAGTTAGCCACCACCAAAATAATATCATAATCACTGCCCGACTGATTACGCGCCCACACAGGGAAACGCAAATCATAGCACACCAACAACAGAATCTTCACACCCTTATACTCGAAAATACAACGCTCCTGAGCAGGACTGAAAAACAAATCCTCACCGCCATGAGCATAAAGGTGGCGTTTGTCCTGGATTTCCATGGGGGCGTGGGGCTTAATTATAAAGCCACGGTTGGTGAGTTTGGTTTGGGAGTCGGGTGTCGAGTGTCGGGAATCGGGCAAACAAATCAACGAACTCACAATCGCCACACCGCTTTGGTCGGCTGCAGCTTGCAGGCGGCGGATAATCTCGCCATCCATCGTTTCTGCCAATTCGGGATGGTCGGTGCAAAAGCCTGTGGCAAACATCTCAGGCAGTACCGCCACATCGGCTTTGCCAGCCAATGCAGCGATACGTTCTTCCGCGAGGCGCAGATTCGTTTCCTTATCTGCCCAAGCGATAGGATATTGCAAGAGTGCTATTCTCACTTTTTCTTCTCTGCTGTGGTAGCAGGTTTGCCGATGGCCTCGCGCATGGTAGTGTCGGCTTGGATATTCTGCATACGGTAATAATCCATGATACCCAAATTACCATTGCGGAAAGCATCTGCCATCGCTTGTGGTACCAATGCCTCTGCTTCAATCACCTTAGCACGCGCCTCTTGCGCCTTAGCCTTCATCTCTTGCTCGTTGGCAATAGCCATCGCACGACGCTCCTCTGCTTTCGCTTGAGCGATATTCTTATCGGCTTGCGCCTGATCCATCTGTAATTGTGCACCGATGTTCTTACCGACATCAATGTCCGCAATATCAATACTCAAAATCTCGAACGCTGTGCCTGCATCCAAACCTTTGCTGAGCACCAACTTAGAGATACTATCTGGGTTCTCCAGCACCAGTTTGTGGCTCTCAGCCGAACCGATAGAAGATACGATACCCTCTCCAACACGAGCCAAAACAGTGTCTTCGCCCGCACCACCGACGAGTTGCTTGATATTTGCACGCACAGTGACACGCGCCTTGGCAATCAACTGGATACCATCCTTCGCCACAGCGGTTACAGGTGGGGTATCAATCACGCGAGGATTAACCGACATCTGCACTGCCTCAAACACATCACGGCCTGCCAAATCAATAGCAGTAGCCATTTGGAAGGAGAGTTGCATATTTGCTTTGCTCGCACTCACCAGCGCATGCACCACGCGCTCTATATGTCCGCCTGCGAGGAAGTGCGCCTCTAGTCCGTCGCGCTTCACGTCGGTCAGACCAGCCTTGTGTGCCTCAATCAGACAGTTTACAATACGTGTTGGTGGCACCTTACGGATACGCATCAAGAAGAGTTGCACCAACGATACATGTACACCACTCACTACTGCGTTGATCCACAGCATGAAAGGTACATAGTAGAAGAAAATAATCACGAGGATAGCAATAATAGCCACCAATACAATTTCTAAAATGCCCATAATGATATAAGTTTAAAGTTGAAAGATTAAAGTTGAAAGTGTAAAGGAAGGGGTTATTTTTGTAACTCCTCCATGTGTTTGCCTGCGGAAGGCATGTCCACGCCGCCTTCGATCTTGGTATCAAGTGCCATTTTATCCATGGCTTTGCTCTTGACAAAGATATACACCGCAATCGCACTAAACAATATACATGCAGCCAATGTAACATGACCTGCCCATGCCCATAGTACAGCAAGTTTGACATATGCAATCACTACGGCTGCAATCAAACTGACAATGCCAAAAAAGCCTGCAATACCGAAACCTGGCAGGAGAAACAACTCCGCCAATAAAAGCCCAACACCAAAAAGGACGAGAATGATGGTTAGAAGTAAGTAAGTCATATTGTTTTTAGGTTAATTATTAATCACGCTGCAAAGGTACAAAAATAAATCCATATATACAAGCATGATAGCAAAAAAATGAAAACTTTACTTTAATAAGTAATCAAAATTTCTCTCGCAATAAATTTGCACTATTCAAAAAAATGTAGTACCTTTGTCGCCGTTTTTGGAGGATAGCTCTCGAAAATGACACCTTAATTATATAGTTACAGCTAATTACAGCAAATCTTTTTGTCTTAAAAAAACGATTGTAATAATGAGCAAAAACCTAATGATTGTAGAGTCTCCGCACAAAGGAGATACGATTGCTAAGTATTTGGATAAGAGTTTCCGTGTGATGTCTTCGCAAGGTCATATACGTGACATTGAGGGCGTTGGCAAGAATAGTATAGGCATTGATTTTAAGAATCATTATGCACCCAATTATGCCATTGATGAGAACAAAGCGCAGTTGGTGCAAGCCTTGCGCGATGCAGCATCTAAAGCCGATATGGTGTGGTTGGCATGCGACCCCGACCGCGAGGGAGAGGCCATAGCATGGCATCTGAAAGAGGTGTTGGAGTTGGATGAACACAACTCTTGCCGTGTTACATTTGAGGATTTTACGAAGGATACGGTATTAGAGTCTATTCAGCACCCTCGTCAGATAGACTATGATTTGGTGAACGCGCAGCAGGCTCGCCGTGTGTTGGACCGTATCGTGGGTTTTGAGTTGTCGCCTGTGCTATGGAAGAAAGTAACAACGGGATTGAGCGCAGGTCGTGTGCAATCGGTGGTCGTGCGAATGGTGGTGGAGCGCGAGCGTGAGATAGAGACCTTTGTTCCTGCGGTTAGTTACCGTGTTACAGCGGAGTTTATAGGAGTGACTGAGGGCGGCAAAGAAGCTAAATTCAAGACGGAACTCAACCATCGTTTTGCTACCAAGGAGGAGGCATTACGATTCTTGGAGGAGTGCAAGCAGGAGCAGTTTACTTTGACCTCCGTGTCGCATAAGTTGGGTCATCGCAGTCCTGCACCACCGTTTACTACTTCTACGCTTCAGCAGGAGGCGGTGCGTAAGTTGCACTTCTCGGTGTCTAAGACCATGCGATTGGCGCAGTCGTTGTATGAGAGTGGACATATCACCTATATGCGTACCGACTCGGTGAGCCTCAGTGCATTGGCTATCAATACAGCCAAAGCAGCAATCATGGAGGAGTACGGCGATAAGTACCACAAGTCCCGCCAATATCATACTAAGTCCAAGGGTGCGCAAGAGGCACACGAGGCTATTCGTCCATCGTATATGAATAAGGCGGTGGCGGGTGCCAATAGTGATGAGCGCAAACTCTATGACTTGATTCGCAAGCGTGCTATTGCTTCGCAAATGGCAGATGCACAGACCGATACAACGCGCGTGGAAGTGGCGATGAGCCATTCGCCCTACCTATGGACGGCTACCCACGAGGTGGTGACGTTCGATGGATTCATGCGTGCATACACGCAGTCCACCGATGAGGAACTGACGTTGGGCGGTACATCATCCACCATTGCGCAACTCAAGGAGAATGTGGCTTGTCAGATGGATCTCATGCAGTGCCAAGAGTCGTTCACCAAGCCTCCTATGCGCTACAGCGAAGGTTCGCTCATCAAGAAAATGGAAGACGAGGGTATTGGTCGCCCTGCTACCTATCAATCGACTATCGACACGATACAGTCGCGCAAGTATGTGGAGTTTCGCAATGTAGAGGGCGTAAAACGTACCTACAATGTGCTGACCCTGCAAGCGGGACAGATAACCGATGAGCAGAAAACCGAGGTGGTGGGAGCCGACACGGGCAAGTTGGTGCCTACCGACTTAGGGCGCATTACCAACGATTTTTTGGTGGAACATTTCCCACATATATTGAGTTATGATTTCACGGCTCAGTCGGAGGAGCGTTTTGATGCCATTGCTGCGGGCGAGGCGGATTGGGTGCAGGCTGTAGATGAGTTCTATCAGACTTTCCATCCGCTGATTCAGCAGGTGCCTGTGGGCAAGATGGCGGCTCGCTTGATAGGTCATCACCCTGAGACGGGCGAACCCGTATTGGCGCGTATCACCAAGAATGGTCCGTGCGTGCAGATTGGCGATAGCGATGACCAGAAACCGCAGTTTGCTTCGCTGCTCAAGGGGCAGAGTATATTTACCATCACCATGGATGAGGCGTTGGAGCTCTTCCGTACCGCGTTCCCCTATACGCTAACTCAGTGGAATAACGTGGATGTGGTGATTGGCGAAGGCAAGTTTGGACCCTATATCCGCTATGGCAAGTCGTTCGTGAGTATCCCTAAGCAGATTAATGCGCATGTTATCACGCCTGAGCAAGCCATTGCGTTGATAGAGAAGAATCAGCAACAGCAGTTGCCTGTGCATGTCTTTGGTGATATACAGGTGCTGAATGGTCGATATGGTGCATATATCAAGACCCCTGCGGGCAACTACAAGATTCCTCGCTCGGTGAATGTGGATACGCTGACTGAGGAGCAGTGCCAAGAGATTATTACGACAACAGATAATAGCCCTAAGGAGAAGCGCACGTTCAGCCGTAAGGCGAAGAAATAGTCCGCATGAAGCGTTGATATTTTGAATCGATTAGTAGATATTATTCTGCCGTTGGCAATATCGGATGTTTATACCTATAGCATCCCTGCCACTATGCAATACCCGCCCATTGGAGTGCGGGTATTGGTGCCTTTAGGTAGGAAAACGATTACGGGTGTGGTCTATCGCAGGCATCAGGGCGAGTTACCAGCCACGGTGAAGGTGCGCGATGTGTTGGATGTGTTGGATGAACAGCCTATCCTGACGAAAGAGCAGTTGCTCCTGTGGGAATGGATGGCGGACTATTATATGTGTACATTGGGCGAGGTGATGTCGGCTGCTCTGCCATCAGGGATTATTGATGATGATTATAAGGCACTCACGACGCAGTATATCCAGTTGAACCCCACGCATTTAGACCCTCGCCAGCAGGAGCTGACGCTCAGTCTGCTCAGCCGTGCCAAGTCGCAGCAAAAGTTGTTGGAGACGTTTTTGACCATGAGTCGGGATTCGGGACTCGGGAGTCGGGATTCTGGATACCCAATGCCTGTGGAGAGGCGTGCGTTATTGGAGGCAAGTGGGGTAGGTAGTGCAGTACTGCGGACAATGATTGACAAAGGGATCTTCTGCGAGCAGGAGCGTCCTATATCGCGTTTGCGACAATATGCAGGGGATACCCGCGAGCCTCATGCCTTGGATGCGCAACAGCAGCGGGCTATTGAGGAGATTCACCGTGTGTGGCAGGATAAGTCGGTCGCGCTGTTGCATGGCGTGACCTCCAGTGGCAAGACAGAGGTGTATATTCACCTGATTCAGCAGATGCTTCAGATGGGCAAACAGGTACTGTATCTGGTGCCTGAGATTGCGCTGACGACCCAACTGACCGACCGTCTGCAATCGGTCTTTGGGGAGCAAGTGGTGGTCTATCACTCGCGTTTTAGCCACGATGAACGGGTGGAGATATATTCTAGCCTATCGCCTATCGCCTCTTCGCCTTCTCGCCTCATTCTTGGTGCTCGCTCTGCTATCTTCTTGCCTTTCTCCAATTTGGGTCTGGTGATTGTGGATGAAGAGCATGAACCCAGTTATAAGCAGCAAGACCCTGCTCCGCGTTATCATGCGCGTTCGGTGGCGGTGATGATGTCGCGTTGGTATGGTGCAAACGTGTTGTTGGGTACTGCCACACCCAGCGTGGAATCGTATCACAATGCGCTGGCGGGGAAATACGGTTTGGTGGAGATGACGGAGCGTTTTCGTGGACTGCAGTTGCCGAAAATCACGTTGGTGGACTTGCAACGGCAGTACCATCGAAAAGAGATGTACGGTCATTTTGCCGACCCTGTGGTCTTCCGTATGCGTGAGGAGTTGGCGAAAGGCAAGCAGGTTATTTTGTTTCAAAATCGCAGGGGTTATGCGCCTTTTTTGCAATGCCCCAACTGCGGTGAGGTGCCTAAGTGCCCGAACTGCGATGTCAGTTTGACCTATCACAAGAGCAATAATACACTCATCTGCCACAGTTGCGGTTATACCCAATCTCCTACTCCCAGCCCCTCCTTTAAAGGAGGGGAGAAAGAAGTCCTTCCCTTTAGGGGAGGATTTAGGAGAGGCTGCCCCCAATGTGGTACGCCATGGAAACTGCATGGCGTAGGTACCGAGCGATTGGAGGAGGAGATACAGTCGCTGTTCCCACAGGCGCGTGTAGCGCGCATGGATTTGGACACTACGCGCCGTAAGGAGGGTTATCAGCAGATTATTGACCGTTTCGCACGGCATGAGGTGGATATATTGATTGGTACGCAGATGGTCACTAAGGGTTTACATTTTGATGATGTGTCGTTGGTGGTGGTGTTGCAGGCAGATAGTTTGGTGAATCAGCCCGATTTTCGCAGTGCGGAGCATGCGTTTCAGATGTTGGAGCAGGTGAGTGGTCGTGCGGGTCGCACGGGCAGTGCGGGCGAGGTGATGATTCAGACCTTTGATACGAAGAATCCGCTGTTTGCTCTCTTGTCAAAGCATGATTATCGGGGCTTGTACGAGCAGCAGGTTAGTGAGCGCGAAATGTTCTGTTTTCCCCCATTTCATCGGCTGATTGTGCTCAGTTTGCGCCATCGTGATGTGCAGCGTTTGGAGAGGAGTAGTGAGGTGTTGAGGCTGGCGTTGCGTACTGTGTTTGGCGAGCGTGTATCGGGTGTGATTACGCCCTTGGTGGCTCGCCGTCAGAATCAGCATATCCGCCAGTTGCGTTTGCGTGTGGAGCAGGGAGCGAATGTGCAGCGTGCCAAACAGATGCTGCGTGAACGTATCCGCGCGGTCATGCAGCAATCGGACTGCAAGGGCACGGTCGTGAGCATCGATGTCGATCCGCAGTAGGTAATTCTATAGTCACCTCTGCTATAGATGTGCGATTAGTTTGGAGGTCTTTACCACAAAAAAGTGCGATTTCTTAAGATTCTTTCTCTTTTCGTTGCGCCATAGGGTGCTCTATTTTACCGAGAGACAACCCTGAGAACTCCGAGAGAACTCCCCGAGATCGCCAACTTGCAAAAAGTGCGTTTTATTAAGATTGCCCCTCTTTACTTGTTTTGTGCTCGCGGATTTTCCCGCGAGTAAATCCCCGCCTTTACCTCCCTACACTTTACACTCCACACCATAAAAATTGCCATAAAAGCGATTTTTTCTTGCATTTATGCAAATTTTGTTGTATCTTTGCACCCGATTCCTACGCTGGAGGGAAATATGTCCTGCGAAAAGCGTTTCGCAATGGGTCTTTCTTGGGTAGGTTTCTGACATATTAAATAGCGTTTATTGACAAGGTTTCTATCTCGCTTGCGTGATGGAATTTCCTTGACACTTTGCGTTTGACAAAACGAAAACTTCGCAACTTTTCAAACAAAACAGTCAAAATCAAAGTAACAGTAAATGCCTATGGGTATGAATATATCCATACTATGCTTGTATATAGCATAGTGTGTTTTCATACCAGCGTAGGTTTCCTGTTGTTTATTTGACTGTTTGGGCAATGCGAAGGCCTCGTTTTGTGAATAAGCAACACGAGGTCTGCGCTTTTTGTGTGTCTATATACCAATAGCCAATAAATAAACAACAATATTAACCCTCTAAATTAAACAATTATGAGAAAATTATTTACTCTTTTCGTGGCACTCCTCGCCACCACAAGCCTCTGGGCACAATATTTTAAGTATGGAGATTTGTACTATCGTATTAAAAGTGAAGGTGAACCATATACTGCATCGGTGACATGGCCTTGGGATGGTCGTCATTACTACGATTATGGATTAGATACGATTTCTATTCTTGATTCCGTAAAATACGAAGAAAGAACATATCTTGTAAATACTATAGAAAGTTCTGCTTTTAAAGAGTGTGGAGATCTTGTATCTATCACAATACCTAATACAATTACAGAGATTGGCAATTACGCTTTCGAAGGTTGTTATAGCCTTCGAACTATAGTTATTCCTAATTCTGTAAAAAGTATTGGACTAAAAGCTTTTTTTGGATCCGAACTAACATCTATTACAATGCCTAATAGCATAACAAGTCTTGGGAAAGGAGCGTTTTATGGTATTGGTGAATATATAAGAGCATCGTATACTTTAACAGCATCATCTATAGAAGAATATTTGCAAGGAAAGTGCAATTATTTATTATGGAACGATACCTATACAAATGTAGGCGAGGGTTCGACTAATTGTCGTAGAGAGATAAGTATCAACGGATCAAAAGTTACCGAAATTATTATTCCTGATGGAATAGAGATTATCAGTTCTGCGATATTCTATTATTGTTCTTCCCTCACTTCCATTACAATACCTAGTAGCGTATGGGGGATAGGAGATAATGCCTTTTGTAACTGTACATCACTTAATTCTATTACTCTTCCAAAACACTTAACAAGTATTGGAGATAATGCCTTTGCTAACTGCTCCAATCTTGATACGATTTACTCTTTGGCCTACATCCCTCCAACAATTTATAGTACCACATTCAAAGATACTCCTATAAAAGAAGTTTTTGTACATGCACATGCACTAAAAGAGTATGAAGATCAATGGGGTACAAAAATAACAACTACATTTTCGCCCTTCAAAGGAGAGGCTATATTTACACCAAAAATAGAAGTGAGTGATATTACTCAAACCACAGCAACAATTAATGCTGTAATAACGAATACAGATAGCGCATATTCATACAATGTGGGATACATATCCAAAGAAGATACTGTGTATTTAGAATATAGCGATACATTAGAATTTACAATTACGAATCTACATCCAAATCAATCTAATTCAATTACACTATTTGTTGGAAAAACTGATGAACCTTTTGATTACTATGTATTCAAACAAATCAATGTTCAAACAAAATCTGTAAATGTTAATGTCCAAGTCCCCACAATAACGCAAACAACTGCAAAAATAACATTGAATTGTAGTGCTGGTGATGCTACACCTATTGAGCAAGGAATTATTCTCACACATCCTAA
The DNA here is from genome assembly GCA_045579505.1 of Paludibacteraceae bacterium. Classification (GTDB taxonomy): domain Bacteria; phylum Bacteroidota; class Bacteroidia; order Bacteroidales; family Paludibacteraceae; genus Colicola. The sequence continues at coordinate 94,866 of JAZNMH010000018.1, read as the reverse complement.
TGAACAAAAAGATACTATTCCATTTGAAATCAATCAAACAGATACAACAATAAGAGAACTGATTCCATATTCAAGTTATAGTGTTACTGGATATTGTGTGGTAAAAGAGGGTTATCTAAAGTTTACATCAACAAACACATTCAAGACAAAAGATATAGATGTATACGCTTACACAAAATCTAAAACTCAAACAACACTAAATGTAGAAGTGTGCTATTCTGCAGGAGATGCTACTATTACCGATAAAGGACTTATCGTTCATTTCCCTAACGGAAAAATAGATACAATGTCCATAATAAACACTTACGAATCTTATAAAGAGATGATAGCAGGAGATACGCTATTCACTCAACTTCGCATAAATTGGGAGTACGATATATATGGATTTGTGCGAACAAAAGAAGGCGGATTAAAAGTTGGTAATGGAAATGCTATCTATACTAAAAACATCGAATCAACCATAACTTCTTCAAATCGTACCCAAACAACCATTCCATTGTCCGCTTCTTTAGGCTTAGGAGATGCTACTGACTATAATAAAAATGGCTTACAGTGGACAGTTGGCTCATCATTTAATTCTTATAACTACGAAACAATTTACTTCAAAGAGGGAGTATATAATTTAGATACAACTCTCACCCATCTATCTCCAAATACACAATATGCGTTCCGTCTATTCCATTATAGTGTAGATGAAACAGGTAAAGAATATTGCGTGTATGGCGATACACGCAAATTCACCACTTCTTCTGTCGTTCTCTACGAACCAAAGCTACAAACCACAGGGCAAACCTATATTGAGGTACAAACCAGTAGTGCCTATGGCGATGCGACATTAGTAGAAGAAGTGGTAGAAGTGGCTACAAGTAAATATAACACACCTGAACAACGAGTGAATGTGGCAGGTCGCAGTAATGTGATTATCAATAATCTTATGCCAGATACGAAATACTATTTCCGTAGCGTATTAACCACCCAAGAAGCAGGTACTATGCAAAGTGAGTGGTATGAAGCAACAACCGAAGAAATCACTCTTGCCACAGGCGATGCAGACGGTATATCCAATAGCTCTGCATTCTTGCATGGTACTATTGATTGCGACACAATGAGTCGCACCGAGATTGGTTTTGAGTGGAAACGTAGCGATGCCCCAAGTACCGTCAAACCACAACGCCTATTGGTGGTAGATCGTGTGGATGAAAACCTTATCTTCCGTTTGGAAGGATTGAGCAGCGACCGCTACTACGATTTCCGTACATTCTGCCTCTACAACGGTAAAGAATACTATGGAGAGTGGGTCGGCTTCCTTACTTCTGACAAAGATATATTGATTCCACCTTCTGTACAAACACGCGAAGCAGAAATAACAGACTCGGGTGTACTGATGAAGGGCTTTGTAGTCGCAGGTACAGAGGTTATTCTCCAACGTGGCTTTGAATGTTGGCGCGAAGAAAGCGACCAAGTGGCTACTACCGTTGCTGAAGGAGCTATCATGTCTTCATACATTCCAGAAGCATGGTCATATACCACCTATAAGTATCGCGCATACGCTAAAACGCCTGCTGGCACCACCTATGGTGAAACATTGGAAGTAACTACAGAGTATGTCGCAACCAACATCACAGACATAATTGTAAATGCTTCTTCCAATAGTGCACAAGTTACATGGACAATGGTAGAACAGGCAGATTACTATATTCTTACGCTCTATAGCGATGAGAGTATGACAGAGGTAATAGCTGTTTATACTGTGGATAAGAACGGCAATGTTACACAAAAGCGTGTTGCTTCGGCTACCCAATCACTTGTAACGTGCGAATTGACAGAATTGTTACCAGAAACCAACTATTACTTCGCAGTTAAGGCATACAACAACAATGACCAAATGGTGGCAGAAGAAAATGGCAGTTTCGCAACGACTGTTGTACCAACTGCGGTGGAAAATGCCCATAGCCAATCGCCAATGACCAATTGCAAAAAGATTCTCCGCGATAATCAACTCCTCATCCTTCGCGACGGAAAGACCTATAATGCAATGGGAGTATTAGTGGAATAACCGCTTTACTACTATAATGGCGTTCTCATCACTATCGTCCTACGACAACAAAAGCACCCGAAAGGTGCTTTTGCTGTCGAGGAGAGGCGACTCGAACGCCCGACCCCCACGTCCCGAACGTGGTGCGCTACCAACTGCGCTACTCCTCGTATCGTGGTGTAATGTATTGACCACTGAAATTCACTGAACAACACAGAACATAGGACACATAACTCTGTTTTTCCGTGCATGTCCGTGCTTTTCAGTGGTTAGTACCTTCTCCCGCAAAGGGCATTTTCAGTGGTTGGTATCACATCACTCCTCGTAATCCACGGCGCTACGGGCGGACTTGCACTTGCCGATATACTGCGCCACCTTTACATGCTCAGGGTGCGTAGCATACGCATCCAAATCCTCCCATGTGCGGAAGGTACAAGTCAAACATATATCATGATCGGTGTTCTTAGCGTTAGGGATATTAATACCTACCGTCTCATCCACCAATACATCAATCTTCTCGCGCAATGCGAGCAAGCCATCACGAATAATCTGGGCATTCTCTAACTTTGTCTTGCCCTCCGCCTCGTCTAACAAACGGAAAAATACAACGTGCTTAATCATAATTCTTAATTCAAAATTACCAAATACTTACTCGCTTCTCTGGAGCCAAATATAGTGGTGACTCCTCAGTGACATTCCATGCCTCATACCATGCGCTAATGTGTGGCAATGCGCCATTCACGCGCCACATGCCGAGTGAGTGAGGATCTGACTTCGTGCGTTGCAATACCTCCTCAGGACGGATATTACCTGCCCATACATTCGCATATGCCAAGAAGAAACGTTGCTCTGGTGTGAAACCATCCACTGTACCAATAGCCGATTGCCCATTGCCAATAGCCGCTTTCTGTGCATTCTTAAATGCTTGGAACGCCACTTGCAAACCACCGTGGTCAGCGATATTCTCGCCCAAAGTAAAGGCACCATTTGCATACACGCCCGGCGCTACCTCAATAGCATTGAAGTACTCCTCCATCACCTTCGTGCGCTCTTCAAAGCGTGCACGGTCTTCCTCTGTCCACCAGTTAATCAAGTTGCCATCCTTGTCAAACTGACTACCTTGGTCGTCAAAGCCGTGTGTCATCTCATGACCAATCACTACGCCAATAGCACCGTAGTTAAATGCATCATCGGCATTCATATCAAAGAATGGATATTGCAAGATACCTGCTGGGAAACAAATCTCGTTGGTCGCAGGGTTGTAATAGGCGTTCACGGTTTGTGGGGTCATAAACCATTTATCCTTATCCACTGGCTTGCCCAAGAATGACAACGAATAGTCTTGCTCGAACTTAGCAGCACGCTGAATATTAGCGTAATAAGTTAATGCAGGGTCAATCTCCAAAGCGGTATAATCGCGCCATTTATCTGGATAACCAATCTTCACGGTGAAGGTGCTCAGTTTCTCCATTGCCTTCTCTTTGGTCTCATCCGACATCCACTCCAGTGCCTGAATACGCTCGCCCAATGCCACTTGCAAGTTCTTTACCAAACCTATCATACGCTCTTTGTTCTCCTCTGGGAAGTATTTCTCTACATACATTTGTCCTACGGCTTCGCCCAATGTACCATTGACCATCGCTACCGCACGTTTCCAGAGTGGGGTAGGCTCTTGGCGACCACTGAGGGTACGACCATAGAACTCGAAGTTCTGCATAAAAATCTCTTCTGTCAAGAAGTCCGCACTGCCATCTATGACTTGCCATGTAAACAAGGTCTTCATATCCTCCAATGACTCCTCTGCCAGCATCTTGCCTGCCTCTTGCAAGTGGCGCACTTGACCTACTGACAAACTATCTGGAGCAATATTCAATCCTGCAAAATACACCTGCCAATCCACCTCAGGAACCAATTTCTGCAACTCCTCTACGGACATCTTGTTGTAGTTTGCCACTGGGTCGCGCAATTCTACATTGCTCAACGCAGCGTTTGCCAAACGAGTCTCCAAACGAAGTACGGTTTGTGCTTTCTCGGCAGCGTTCTCCTGACCAAACAATTCAAACATCTTCTCCACATGTTTCACATACTCCTCGCGGATATGTTTGGTATGCTCATCTTCATCAATATAATAATCTTTCTGGCTGAGCGCAAAACCAGCTTGGTACTCGTTCAGGATATTCATGCTCGAGTTCATAGCATCGGCATCCACATACATAGCCCATAATCCGAAGTCCATTGCTTTGCCCAGCACCTGAGACCATTGTGCCTTATCGGTTACATTCTCAATCTCTTGCAATACAGGTAATACGGGTGCAATACCTTCTTGGTTGCGACGTGCGGTGTCCATCGACAGATTATATACATCGCCTATCTTTTGTGGAATACTACCCATCTTATGTGTCCCTGCTGCTATATCAGCAATCAGTCCGTTTACTTGCTCAAGGTTGCTCAATCCCAACTTATCAAACGAACCAAAACGGCTGTATTCATCGGGAATAGGGTTGTTCTTCATCCATCCGCCACAGGCGTATTGATAGAAATCGTTTTGCGCCACAGCGGTCGTGTCGAGGTTCTCAAGATAGATACCTGTGGTCTGAGTCTTGGTACATGCAGTTAGTGCCATAAAAGAAAGAAAAAATACAATTGATTTGTTCATATGGTTGATAGTTTAGTAATTAATCTATTTTAGGTTATCAATATTGATGAGTTTATTGACAATAGCATAAATGGTCAGGCCCGCGGTGGAGTGGATATTGAGTTTGCGCGTGATATTTTTGCGGTGGGTCATGACGGTGTGAATAGAGATGAATAGTTTGTCGGCAATCTCTTTGTTGCTCAGTCCATTGACAATCTGAATCAACACATCCCTCTCGCGTTCGCTGAGTGCCTCGGGTTCTTGTGTAGCCACAGGCTCGGGTTGGTCGGCAGGTATTTGGCTGAGGGCAGGTCGCAATATCTCATCTTCGATGGCGCAATGGTCAGCAAAATCAAGTTCGGTATGCCAAAGGTCGCTCATGACATTGATGAGCGTGTACGTGGCAATGTCCTTTTGCGATAGGTTGTTAGAGGGGTAATACTTGATGATAAGGTTCTTGATTTCGGTGAGTTTGTCGGTTATTCTTTGGTCATCGTGGACATGCTCTTCAATTAGTCCTTGGTTCTCATGCTCGATATGTGTGCGTACTTCCTCTACAAACTCATCGTAGCAGCGTAGTATGAGCATAGGAATCTTGGTTGTAGGGTCGGCAGGTATAATCGCTTGAATGAGTGCGCGTCGCAGATAAGGAAGTCGGAAATCCAAAAAATAGGAGTGCGCATTGCGCAGATAACATTGCAGGGTAGGTATGTCCACTTCAGCAGGTAACGCTTTGTGCTTGAATACCTTGTAATTGATAATCGCCAAAAAAGTAGGAGTATGCACTCCGTGAATAGCGCAGGCTTCAGCTATGGTTTGCTCGCCTACACCCATTTCCAAACCAAAACGACTAATGATATGTATTGCATCTTCTTCGTGCGACATCAAATCACATATTTTATCGGTAGCCTTGTACATAAATGAATGGATATTTTGCAAAAATCGCTGCAAAATTACTAAAAAATATTCATATACACAAGAGTACAACACAAAATACCTGTTTTTAGGGGTATTACCTTCTGAGTGCTAATCATAGAGCAGATGCTTATCCCTAATAGTGGGGAATTTTGCTGAAAAAATTGCTCATTTCGACAAAATGCACTACCTTTGCAGCCGATTTTGAAAGGTACAAAATATTTTAACGGATAGATATGAACAACAAAATTCTAATTTTCTTTATGCTATTGGTAGGCATGTTGTCCTACCACAATGTGCTGTTGGCGCAGCACCCTCATCACCATAACAAGAAGTCGGATGCACACATCGCAGGACACGTGTTAGATGCTCATACAGGCGAGCATCTTTCTTTTGTCAATGTGCAAGTGGAAGGCACTACATTGGGGTGCTTGACCGATGAATCGGGGCATTTCTACCTCAAGAACCTGCCCGAAGGCGAATTGACCATCGTGTTCTCGATGATTGGTTATGAGACGGTAAAACGTACACTGACCCTACAACGCGATACATTGGTGGAAATGAATGTGAGCATTGCTGAGACATCGTTTATGATAGACAATGTGGTGGTAACAGCCAATAAGTATGAAACCAAACAAAAGGAGGTGGCTACGATAGTGAATGTAGTATCGCCCATAATAATTGAGTCCACCACCTCAAGCACGATGGCTGATGTGCTGAATTTCCAAACGGGTTTGCGTGTGGAGGAGACCTGCTCCAACTGCGGTGTGCCACAAATCCGTATCAACGGTCTTGAAGGACAATACACCCAAATCCTCATGGACTCGCGTCCTATCTTCTCATCATTGGCATCCGTTTATGGTTTGGAGCAACTGCCCGCGGGTATGGTGGACAGAATAGAGGTTATTCGTGGTGGCGGTAGTGCGCTATATGGTGCTAATGCTATCGCGGGTGTGGTGAATATCATCACCAAAGAGCCTTCGCGCAATTTCTTCAATGTCAATCATACTACTGCCTTCACGCAAAGTGGCACATATGACATCAACACTGCCATGAATGCCAGTGTGGTGTCAGAGAACCAAAAAGCGGGCATCTTCCTTTTTGGCGTGCAACGCAACCGTGAGCAATACGACCGCGACAAAGACGGCTATTCAGATATTCCTTTATTGAATAGTACTACGGCAGGATTTCGTTCCTTCTTTAAGACATCTGATTACTCGAAACTAACAGCCGAGTATCACCATACTACGGAGTATCGCCGAGGTGGCTATGGTATAGATAGTGTGCAACCCCACGAATCGCCCCTATGCGAACAACTGCGCCATAGCATTGATGCTGCCACTGTGAAATGGGATATGTACACGGTGGATAACAAGCATTTTGTGAGTGCATATAGCAGTTTCCAACATATCGGTCGTAATAGTTACTTCGGCACGAACTACAACCCCAATGCCTATGGCAAGTCCACCGATATTGTGTCGGTAACGGGTGCGCAATATCGCTTCTCTTACCCATGCGGTTGGATGAATGCTGATTTGAGTGCAGGTGCCGAGTATTCGTACAACCAACTGCGTGATCAGATATTGGGCTACGACCGCAATACCTTGCAGCGCGTACATTTGGGCGGAGGATATGTGCAAAATGAGTGGAAGAATAAATACCTGTCGGTGTTGGTGGGAGGTCGTTTGGAGCAACACTCGCTGTTGGAGAAACCTGTTTTCTCCCCTCGTGCGAATGTGCGATACACACCCTTGGCTAATCACCCATCACCAATCGCCGACCTTATTCTGCGTCTGAGTTATGCAAGTGGCTACCGCGCACCACAGATCTACGAAGAAGATTTGCACGTAGGTGCCGTGGGAGGCGAAGTGTCGCTCATCAGTTTGGCGGAAGACCTAAAACCTGAATACAGCCACTCTGTCAGTGGAAGCATCGACATGTACAAACGCATAGGCAAATGGGATCTCAATCTCACCCTTGAAGGCTTTTTTACCCAACTCAACGATGTATTTACTCTTGTGGAGAACGGACACGATGCACAAGGCAACCTACTGCTGACGCGCACTAACGCGAGCGGTGCGCGGGTGGCAGGACTGAATGTGGAAGCCAAAGTAGGCTATGGTCACATGCTCACTTTCCAAGCAGGTTACACCTATAATCATAGTCGCTATATCGAACCCGAACAGTGGAGTGAGAATCCCAATATTGCCCCTCAACGCCGCATGTTCCGTACCCCCGACCACTATGGCTACTTCCTCTGCAATATCGAACCTTTGAAGCATTTTCACATTGTTACCAATGGCAAGATTACGGGCAGTATGCTCGTGCAACACTTTGCAGGTTATGTGCCTGAGGATGAAGAGGTAGAGACACCCGTATTCTTTGAGTGGGATGTGAAACTCTGCTACGATATTCCGCTGTACAAACATTATACGTTGGAGATTAACGCAGGCGTAAAAAACCTGCTCGACCATTTCCAACGCGACATTGACAAAGGTATGGACCGCGATGCTGGTTATGTGTATGGACCTGCCACACCACGCACCTTCTTTGCAGGCATAAATCTAAAGATTTAAGGTTTAATAACCGAATATGTACAATAAAATCGCGTAAGGAGTGAACTTTACGCGATTTTATTTGTGTATGTCAGAAAAAATGTGTACCTTTGCGGGCTAAAAGATATTATAACAATGCTTAATTGATAAAAACAACGCAATGAAGACATTGAAATTGATACAATCAGACTCTTATCTGCGTCCTTACGCTTCTGCAATCGAAGGACGCTATAACTACGCTATCGCGCAAGAGAAGAAACTGACAGGCGGTCAGAAACTCAGTGATTGGGCAAACGGACATTTGTTCTTTGGTTTGCACAAGGTAGCCAACAAATGGATATTGCGCGAATGGGCGCCTAATGCGACAGCCATTTACTTGATTGGCGATTGCAATGGTTGGCAAAAGAATGATGCCTATCGTTTGCAGCCCAAGGAAAATGGCGTTTGGGAAATTACTTTGGCAGAGAAAATGCTCAAGCATGAGCAACTCTACAAACTGCTGGTGGAGTGGCAAGGTGGCTCAGGAGAGCGTATCCCCAGTTATGCTCGCCGCGTGGTACAAGACCCACAAACCAAACTCTTCTCTGCACAAGTGTGGGAGCCAAAAGAGGTAAAAACGGAAAAGTTAAAGATAAAAGGTGCAAAACGCCGCAAAGCAGGCGATCCTCTATTTATTTACGAATGCCATATCGGTATGTCAAGCGAGGAGGAGAAGGTAAACTCCTACGATGAGTTCCGCCGCGATGTGTTGCCTCGTATAGCCAAATTAGGCTACAACTGCCTCCAAATCATGGCTATCCAAGAACACCCTTATTATGGCAGTTTTGGTTATCATGTGTCGAACTTCTTTGCTGTATCCTCTCGCCAAGGCACACCAGAGGAACTCAAGCACCTCATTGCTGATGCACATGCATACGGTATGGATGTGATTATGGATATTGTCCACTCGCACGCGGTAAAGAATGAGTTGGAGGGCTTGGGCAAATTTGATGGTTCGACCTATCAGTATTTCCACGATGGACCCAAACGCGAGCACCCTGCATGGGATAGCCTCTGCTTCAACTATGGCAAGGATGAGGTGCTGCACTTCCTTCTCTCCAACTGCAAGTATTGGATGGATGAGTATGACTTTGATGGCTTCCGTTTTGACGGTGTTACCTCTATGATGTACTGGAGCCACGGTTTGGGCGAGGACTTTGTGGACTACTCCTGCTACTACAACGGCAATGAAGATGGCGATGCGATATGCTACCTCACGTTGGCAAACAAACTCATACATGAGGTCAAGAAGAACGCCATTACTATCGCCGAAGATATGTCAGGTATGCCTGGATTGGCTTATCCTATCAAAGATGGTGGTATGGGCTTCGACTATCGTTTGGCGATGGGTATTCCTGATTTCTGGATTAAGTATATCAAGGAGGTACGCGATGAGGATTGGAAGGCAGGACATATCTTCTATGAAATGACCAACCGTCGTCAGGATGAGAAGACTATCTCCTATGCTGAGAGCCACGATCAAGCATTGGTGGGCGACAAGACGATTATCTTCCGCCTATGCGATGCGGATATGTATTGGCACTTTGAGAAAGGACACTCTACCTATATGGTGGATCGCGGTATAGCTTTGCACAAGATGATTCGCCTTGTTACAGCTTCTACCATTAACGGTGGTTATCTCACCTTTATGGGCAATGAGTTCGGTCATCCAGAGTGGATAGACTTCCCACGTCAAGGCAATGGATGGAGTCATAAGTATGCTCGCCGTCAGTGGAGTTTGGTGGATAATCCTCGCTATTTCTACTCCTGCCTCAATCTGTTTGATGAGAAGATGGTACATCTCTTGCGTGAGCATTTGGTACCTGTCAAAGATAAGCAATACGGTACGCACCTGCCATGGGAAGATAAGTTGTGCGACAACGAAGGTGACCAAGTGGTGGCATACCAACGTGGCGACTTGGTGTTTGTTTTCAACTGGAACGGCGTGAAGTCCTTCGAGGGCTATGGTATTCCTGTTCCTGCGGGCAAGTACAAAGTGGTGCTGAATACCGATGCCAAGGAGTTTGCGGGCTTCGGCTTGTCGGATGATACGGTAGAGCACTTTACGCTACCAGATATGGGCTATTTGCCTGCCAATAAAGGTTGGCTCCAACTCTACCTCCCCGCCCGTAGTGCTGTGGTACTCCAGAAAATAGATTAAGGCCACGGCTTCCGGCTGCCAAAAAAACAATGGGCCCCCGGCTCCCGGCTGCCGGCTCCCAAAAAGAAATAAAGTATAACAACATAAAACATTTACACCATGAGACTTATCGTTCAACCCAACTATGACCTGCTCTCCGAGTGGGCAGCCAACTATGTGGCAAAACGTATTAACGAATTTGCTCCTAAGGAGGGCACTCCTTTCGTTCTCGGTCTGCCAACAGGTTCTTCACCTCTCGGCATGTACCGCAACCTTATTCGCCTTTACCAAGAGGGTAAGGTGAGCTTCCGCAATGTCGTTACCTTCAATATGGACGAGTATGTAGGTATCCCAGAGGATCATCCTGAGAGTTACCACAGCTTCATGTGGAAAAACTTCTTCTCACACATTGATATCCGTCCTGAGAATGTGAATATCCTCAACGGTAATGCCGAGGATTTAGCAGCAGAATGTGCTCGCTACGAGGAGAAAATCAAGAACTACGGTGGCATAATGCTTTTCCTTGGCGGTATTGGTCCTGATGGCCATATTGCCTTCAATGAGCCAGGTAGCTCACTCACGTCTCGCACACGTAAGAAAGAGCTTACCACCGACACTATTATCGCTAACTCTCGTTTCTTCAATAACGATGTGAACCAAGTGCCTAAGACTGCTCTCACCGTAGGTGTAGGTACTGTGATGGATGCCAAAGAGGTGCTTATCATGGTTAATGGACACAACAAGGCACGCGCTCTCCGCCACGCCGTTGAGGAGCCTATCACACACATGTGGACTATCTCTGCTTTGCAATTGCACCAACACGGTATCATTGTAGCAGACGAAGCAGCTTGCGCTGAAATTAAAGTCGGCACATACAACTACTTCAAAGATATTGAGAAGAACAACCTCGATCCTAAATCATTGCTCTAATGCTTCAGATTTATAATACATTATCTCGTCAAAAAGAATACTTCAAACCCTTGCACGAAAGACACGTAGGCATGTATGTCTGCGGTCCTACCGTGTATGGCGATGCACACTTGGGACACGCGCGTCCCGCTATCACATTCGATTTGCTGTATCGTTATCTCCTGCACCTTGGTTATAAAGTGCGCTATGTGCGTAATATCACCGATGTGGGGCATTTGGAGCACGATGCTGATGAAGGCGAAGATAAGATAGCCAAGAAAGCGCGCCTTGAGCAATTGGAACCTATGGAAGTGGTGCAGTACTTCACCAATCGTTATCACCGCGATATGGAACTGCTGAATGTGCTACCACCTTCTATCGAGCCACATGCCAGCGGGCATATCATAGAGCAGATTGCTTTTGTACAGAAGATTATGGACAAAGGCTATGCTTATGTGAGCAACGGTAGTGTGTATATGGACGTGGAGAAATATGCCAAGGATTATCCTTATGGCAAACTCTCTGGTCGCAACCTCGAGGATATTGTCACTGAGACCCGCGAACTGGATGGTCAGCAAGAGAAGAAGCACAGTTTCGACTTCGCCCTTTGGAAAAAGGCAGCACCCGAGCACATTATGCACTGGCCCAGCCCTTGGAGCGAAGGTTTCCCTGGTTGGCATATGGAGTGCTCTGCTATGGGTACGAAGTACTTGGGCGAGCAGTTTGATATTCATGGTGGTGGTATGGACCTCATGTTCCCTCACCACGAAGCAGAGATTGCACAGAGTTGTGCTGCCCTTGGACACGATAGTGTCCGCTATTGGATGCACAACAATATGATTACCATTGCGGGCAAGAAGATGGGTAAGAGCTACAACAACTTCATTACCCTCGAGCAATTCTTCGCAGGCAATCATGAGTTATTGGAGCAACCATTCTCGCCTATGACTATCCGTTTCTTCATTCTGCAAGCGCACTATCGTTCTACGGTGGACTTCTCCAACGATGCACTTGTGGCTGCGGAGAAAGGATTGGCTCGTCTGACCGAGGCATACCAACGCCTGATGAAAATCCAGCCAATAGCCAATTGCCAATTGCCAATAGCCAACAATCTCGTAGAGATTGGTAATCTGCGCGAACGTTGCCAAGAGGCAATGGACGATGACCTCAACTCACCAATTGTGATTTCGCACCTCTTTGATTCGGCTCGTGCTATCAATACGGTATTTGACGGCAAAGGCACTATCAGCGAGGCAGATCTCAAGGAACTGCGCGAGGTGTGGAAGACCTACGCAATGGATATTCTTGGTTTGCAACTCGACGGTACACAAGATGCAGGTGCAGGTATGGATGCATACAAAGGCGCAGTGGATATGCTGCTGAATATGCGTCTGGAGGCTAAGCGCCAGAAGGATTGGGCAACCAGCGACAAGATTCGCAACGAACTCACTGCTCTTGGTTTCACCATTAAGGACACCAAAGACGGCTTCGAGTGGAGTTTGTAATCATATTGAACAATGTTGAACCATATTGAACGCCTATTGAACATAAGATTAGTCCTGCTGATGGCGGGACTAATCTTTGTCTTCTCTGCTTGTGGCACAAAATCGGATGCCGGACACCGGACGCCAGACACACCAATCGAGGACACTATGGTGTCCTACCCTGGTCGTACTTTCAGTTATAAGCAAAAGTTCAATGACACCCAAGCCAAGCAGGAGCAGGCTGCTAAAGCCATTGGTTTGGCAACCCCTCCGCAGAATCGCCAAGAGGCAGCGCATATGCACAATCAGTTAGCGCTCATAAAGAGCAACGATAATTACATTGTGGATTCACTCACCCATTCTATCCCTTACCTCGTACCCGCAGCGGCTGCGGAGTTAGAGCGTATAGGTGAGGGGTTTGCAGATATTCTTCAGCGCAATGGCTTGCCCCATTATCAGTTTTATGTCACCAGCGTACTCCGCACCAAAGAGGACATAAAGCAATTACAAAAAAGTGGTAACATTAATGCTACCACTAATTCATGCCACAATTATGGCACTACGTTTGACTTGGCGTATTTCCGTTTTAATAAGGTAACGCGCACGCGCGAGTATATGCACCAGGATAATCTGAAACTGGTGTTAGGTCAGGTCCTTCTCAATGAGCAACGTGCAGGCCGCATTTACGTGAAGTACGAACAGAAACAAGCCTGCTTCCACATTACCGTGAGAGAATAATCCAATATCCGATAACTTATATCTTACTACGTATCTCCACTAATTCCGCGCGGACACGCAGGAGAATATCTGTTGCGCGTTGGCGGAAGTCGGCTTGGCGTTTGCCCTGTTTGAGTTCATGGCGAATTGCCTCTATGCGTGTGATATGCATCTCATCGCGCAAATACTTAATTTGCTTGATAAGGTCAATGTTCGCCATTGTGTAATAGCGATTACCATGACCATCTTTGCGCGGACTGAGTTGGTCAAAATGCTTCTCCCACAACCGCAACGTACTCGCAGCAAGCCCCGTCATCTCGATGGCTTCGGTCATAGAATAATATACCTTCTCACTTGCCATTATACATTCGGAATTTTGAGGGTTTTGCCTGCGCGTATCATGTCTGAGGTCAGACCGTTGAACGATTTTAGGCGTTTGACACTCACACGAAACTTGGCAGCAATGCCACCCAACGTGTCGCCCTGCTTAATCTTATAATACGTAACCCCATTCACGCTATAGCCTCCATTCAGTCCTGTGCGCTGCATGAGGTCAATCTCCGCACGACGGTTGTGAATCAACTCTTTGGCTTGGTATGCCAAAATAGTGTCTTGTTGGTCAATATACGCACCTGAAATAGCCATAGGTAAGCACAATGCGTACTCTTTGCCACCTGGGATAATGTCGCGAGCGTACTGCGGATTCAAACGGCGCAACTCCTCCAAGGTAACATTCAGATTGGCAGCAATCTGCTTGAGGTGCTGACGTTCGGAGGTAACGATTGTGTCTGTAATAGGATATAGATTGTCGTTAGCGGGACAAATACCATGTGCATCCGCATAATTCATAGCATACGCCGCTGCAATGAAGATAGGCAAGTACCCGCGTGTCTCTTTCGGTAAGAACGGATAGATACTCCAGAAATCGCGTTTGCCTCCAGCACGGTGAATGGCTTTGTTCACATTGCCTGGACCGCAATTATAGGCTGCAATCACCAAGTTCCAATCGCCAAAGATATTATACAACGCTTTGAGGAACTTGCACGCAGCCTCGGTGCTGCGGATAGGGTCCATTCGTTCATCAATGAGCGAATTGATCTCCAAACCATATTTCTTGCCTGTGGCGGGCATGAATTGCCACAATCCTACTGCGCCCATGTGAGAACGTGCCTGAGGATTGAGTGCAGATTCTATCACAGGTAAATAGCAGAGTTCAAAGGGCAGTTCATGTTTGCCTAAGATATCCTCGAAAATCGGAAAATAGTATTCCGCTTTGCGTTGCAGACTTGCCAACTGACGTGGGCTGTGCTTCACATAACGCAATATATATCGGCGAACGACCTCATTATAAGGCACTTCAATCACGAAGGGCAATGCCTGTAGGCGGGTCTTATATACAGAATCGGGCAACTCTGTGATAAGCGTGTCGGAGGTACATTCGGTCGTGTCAATGGCTGCTAATAACTCATCGAAAAAGATAGAGGTGGAGTCGTTAGAAAGTTCAGTAGTAGAGGTGCTCAGTGGTTCAGGGATGGAGTCCTGAGCCACAACAGTTGTACTCAATACGCTCAATACGAATATATAAAGTAGTTGTCTCATTCTTAATTCAAAATTCATAATTTCAAAATTGTATCGCAAGTTTCACTTCGGCTGTTCGTTGGTTTTGCATGTCGTAATATATTTGCGGACTGACATTCAGCGAGAGGTCATTGGATATATCAAAGTCAAATAGTTGTGCATCCACATACGCATCAATTAGCGACAAAGCATACACAGCAATAGTAACCAGAATCGACAAGTCTCGATTGCGAAGCGAGGCGTTTTGCCATTCTTTCAAGCGATTCTTGTAGGTGCTGGCGCCACCCATGCTTTGAATGGTATAGCCTTCGGGTAGGATAGCGTTGTACGACTTGTCGGGGCTATCGCTGACTGCACCATTCTGAATATCGTAGTAGATGTCGCGGTATGCGTCTTTGTAGCCGATATACTGGTTGTTGGTCCAAGTAACAGCATAGATACACCCCATAAAACCACCATAGACAATAGGCAGTTTCCAATAACTGCGGTTGTATATCTGTCCTGCTCCGGGCAACACGGCTCCTAACCATACGGCTCGCATGGGGTCTGGCTTCCAAAAGAGTCGATCAATCTCCTTCTGCGTGAGCGGAATGGAGTCGGCGAGATATATCGAGTCGTTATCTGTTTGTGCTAAGGCGGGCAATGCGCAACAGATGATTAATATGTAGATAAGCAGTCGTTTCAATGGATATGTTGGAGGATAAAGTTTAGTTCTTCTTCGTTGCGGAAAGAGATAGTAATCTTTTGTCCTACAATTTTGACATTGCCTCCTAACTTCTCTTTTAGGAGTGCTTCTTGTGTGGAGTAGGTTGGAGTATTTTTCTTTTCTTTTTTTGCTGTTTTGGTGTCGCTGACCAGTTCTTCTACTTTACGCACGGATAGTCCGTTTTGCAAAATGCGTTTGTAGATATTGAGTTGTTGTTCTGGCGAAGGCGAACCAAGGATTGCGCGCGCATGCCCCATGTCGATCTTCTTCTCTTTGATACCGAGTTGTATTTCCGCAGGCAGTTTGAGTAGGCGGAGATAGTTGGCAACCGTGGCGCGTTTTTTACCCACGCGCTCCGACATACGCTCTTGTGTGAGGTTATACTCATCCATAAGGCGTTGATATGCCAAGGCTATCTCTATGGCATCCAGATCTTCGCGTTGTATATTCTCAATGAGTGCCCACTCCATCACCTGTTCATCTTTGGCAGTACGGATATAGGCAGGGATAGCACTCAATCCTGCCATTTTAGAAGCACGGAAGCGGCGTTCACCTGCGATAATCATATATCGTTTGTCGGCATCTTTGCGCAGTGTGATAGGCGAAATGACACCATGCTCCTTGATGGATTGAGCCAACTCCTGTAGTGCCTCTTCGTCGAATGTGCGACGGGGCTGATCGGGGTTAGGGTAGATCTTGTCTAATGCTATCTCGCTGATTGAGGACGAACCTGCTGTGGCAATATGGGTGGTGTCAATCAGTGCGTCTAATCCCCGTCCAAGTCCTAATGATTTTTTCATGCGTTGCTCCTCCTGATAAGTTCTTTGGCTAAGTTAATATAGTTCTTTGCACCTTTGCTGTGTTTGTCGTATTCGAGTACGGACATTCCGTGGCTGGGTGCTTCGCTGAGGCGTACATTGCGGGCAATAACCGTGTTGAAAACCAAATCGCCGAAGTGACGGCGCACCTCATCATGCACCTGCATAGACAGGCGCAAACGACCATCGTACATAGTGAGCAAGAAACCCTCAATACGCAATGTTGGGTTGAGGTTAGACTTGATAATCTTTATCGTATTCAGCAGTTTGGCAATACCCTCAAGGGCGAAGAACTCGCATTGTACGGGTATGATAACACTATCACTGGCGGTGAGCGCATTGATAGTAATCAATCCCAATGAAGGCGAGCAGTCAATGAGAATATAGTCGTATGCCGAACGCAATGGAGCCAATACGTTTTTCAATATATTCTCTCGATTGTCAATGTTCAGCATCTCAATCTCTGCACCCACCAAGTCGATATGCGATGGGATAAGGTCAAGGTTTGGGCGTGAAGTAGGTGTAATAGCCGTTTTGGGGTCGATACCCATAACCAAGCACTCGTAAATGGTATTTTCGAGTTCGCGTATTTCCACACCTAATCCCGATGAAGTGTTGGCTTGTGGGTCAGCATCAATGAGCAGTACTTTCTTGCCATCAGCAGCCAATGCAGCTGCCAGATTGATGGAAGTTGTGGTCTTGCCGACACCACCTTTTTGGTTTGCTAATGAAATAATTTTTCCCATATATATATCTGTTTTTATTCTTGTCTATAACCAATACCAATACCAATAACCAATAGCCAATAACCAATAAACTACAACCTCACCTCCCATAGGTAGGCAAAGTTCAGACTCAGGTTCATCGCATTGGACTGACTAAAGTAATCCACTTTGCGGTTGTTGTATGTCGTACCCATGCTAAAGTTGAATCGTGCTTCCAGTTGGAAGAGTCCTATCTTTCGCGTGCGGAGGTAACACCCCAATCCGCCTGCCAATCCCCAGTCGAAGGCTTGTTCAATGGGTTGATAGTGCGGTGCAGTGACACCTTCAGGCAGGGGAGTCGCAACGTCACGAATACAATATCCAATCTGTGGACCTAAATTGAAGAATCCACGAAAACGCTCTTTGCCAAAATACAGGTGCATAAGCAGCGGAATCTCGATATAGTCCAACTGACGGGTATAGTCCATAGTCATTTGCCCGAGCGTGATTGTCTCGCGCCATCCGCGTTGCATATAGTTTAGTTCTGTCTGAATCGCACATACCTTATGCCCTGCATAGCGAAAGACCAATCCGCCGTTTATGGTTAATGGCGATTGCATAATGTCTATATTCGCTATATTGGGTTTGAAGAGCATAGTGGATGCCATAGCCCCAGCGTGCGCGCCTACGTATATTTCAGGTGTGCGCAGTCGTGGTTGTGCTACCGCTGCTATGCCCATAGCGAGCAACAGTATCAGTGATATGTGGCGTAGGTATCTCATTGATGGATGATGTGTATCGTATGGTTCTCGTAGCCACCGCCTTCACCTGTGGATTGGTAATGTATGCGTGCCTGTATGCCCTCCCATACCTCTTCCGAAGCATTATGACGCAAGGTGTGCAGCAGATGACTTGTGAGGTCATATCCTAAAAGGTCATAGCGTGGGCGCTCGCTGCTCAGCTCGTGCGCAAAATACTGATCAAACAATGCCTGATAGGTCGCAGGAACAACAGGTTCTTGGGCGAATACAGAGGCGTATAACTGAGGCAATACGATTTTCTCCGATTGCCATGAATAGTGCGAGTACAGCGTGACGCGGTAGTTGCCGCAGAGCTTCAGCAGGTGTGGCATGACGGTTTGCAGGTTAGCGTAGCGCTCGGTATTAAAGATGACGATATTCTCCATATCGCTGCGCAGACCTCCCTCTACCGAGTCGGTGAGTAGTGCGCGCAAAGAGATGGTGGTGGTAGGCACTTGTTCGCGTTTGATGGCTGTATGTAGCGCCTTGATACCCGTAGGAATGACTTCTCCTTCTTTCGACTCTATCAATACGCAATTAATGCTGTCGCCCTTCTGTGCCAAGTAACGGGCTATAGTATCCGCCTCTATCTGCTCCGAAGGGTTAAACTTATAGACATTAGGATGGTTCTGTATTCCCTCTACGCGTGAGAGGAATGGTATCAGCAGACGCACACTATCCTCAGCCAGCGAATCCATGATCATAGCCACTTGCTGCGAATAGGCAGGACCAATGACCGCGTCCATTTGGCGAATCTCAGGGTGTTGTTGCAATATCTCTTGGGTACGATTGGCAGTTTTACCTATATCATAAGTGAATACCTCCAGCATTTGTCCTTTGGTTTGTGCCTCATATATGGCAATCAGCGCGCCCGCGTAGAAATCGTAGAAGCGTTCCATATTCTTCTCACGCTTGATGGCATCCGCATGCAGGGGTAATAGGAACGCCACACGAGTAGCGGTGCTGTCTATCTTTGGCAGCGAGTCTGTGCGCAGCGAATCTGCTTGCACCAAGGTATCCGCGATGACCGTGTCTGCCACCACAGGCAGGGTCGGCAATGGGTCTTGCAGAGTAGGTTCTATGGTCTTCTGCTTCTTGACTACTGGTTTGACTGCTTTTCGTGCCGAGGGCTTCTTGACGGTCGTTTTTCTCGTCAATCGCTGGTCGTCATCGAAGAGTACCATGCGTGTACGTTTTTTGTCTTTGCTCTCTTGCACAGCAGGTGTGTCCACGCTCAGGTTCTTGGCTGGTATGAGTATTACTTCCTCAAAGCGCAGTCCTTGGTTTTGCAAATGCGGATTGGCTTTGAGTATCTCCTCTTGTGTCACACCGAAGTTCAGACTGATGCGGTACAATCCTATGCTACGCTCTACGGTGTAGCGATAGTATATCTGTCCATTGATGGTGTCCAACGGATAATCTAACTCTTGTCCCTTCGCTGGCATAGTCCATGCTATGAGCGTGAGCAGGGCGATGATATATATATGTTTTGTTTTCATGCTTGCTTTTTGTAGCGTTTTTGGCGAATAACTATGACGCTGATGGCAATGATAGCCAATAAAGCCAGTGGTACAATGATACTGATGACTTGCGCCGTGATACGCTCTTCGCGCGCACGCTGGTCATTCAGCAAACGCAGAGTTATTTGTTTTTGCCTGAGCGACATCCATCCTGTGTCATCTGTGAGATATAGCACCGCATTGACCATAAAGTCGCGGTTGCCAAACTGTGTTTGTGTATAGCGGTCGTAGCCCAATGGCAGGGGTTGTCCTTGTTGCCATTCGTTGCGAATGGTGCTACCTGCTGCCACTACCACTTGTTTGGTGGGTTCACTCTGCTTGCGCAGGGGGGCATGCAGGCTCAGTCCCTCTGGTGGCAGCAGGTGTGCGTATAAGGATGGGAACACACCCTCCAAACTGGCTGCCACAGGTATGAACGCATGTTTAAACTCACTCTCCGAGCCCTCGAACAAGCTCAGATCTACTTCGGCTGGTGTACCCGTCAGTTTGCTGTTGGTTGATGTAGCGAGCAGTGTCTCCTTGCGAATACCATCCTCGCCCCCGACAAAGTCTATGCACGAGGCCATGGTGGCACTCACTTGCATGACATTGCGTGTGATAGGCGATGCTTGCGAGGTCAAGAGCAGGGGCGCGTAGATCCAAGGCATAGGCTGCCAGTTGGGGTTCTGCGGGTCGCTGCTCACATTCACGGGCATGGGCAGACATTGTAGGTCTTGTACCAAGGCAGGGTTCACCCTCACGCCGTAACGGAAGAGCATATCGCCTAATCGCAAGTCCAACGGAATGATGGGCGTTTTTCCCTCCGATGATAGATAGTCAGACGAGAATCGCACACCATTCATTACCCATAATATACGACCTCCTTGCATGAGATATTGGTCCAAAATATACTTGTCTGTCTCGGAGAATGGCTCTTGCGGATCGGCTATGATTACTACTTTGTAGTCGTCCAACACCCCTGTCTCTGTTCCCAACATACCGCGGTCTATCTGGTAGTAATGCGACAGGGCTTGACTAAGGTCATATACCTCTCTTTCGGACAACTCGCCATGCCCCTCCAAGAAGGCTATCTTCTCCACATTTTCGCGTGTCAGCGAGTGAATAGCTTCCACAAAGGCGAACTCCAGGTTCTCAATGCTATGGTTGAGGTTCTCCTCGCCGCTCAGTCCGCGGTTATTGCGTAGCAGTTCCACCACAGCGGTCTTGCCCTTGTGTGTTACTAAGGCATAGGGATAAATGGTGGTCTGTGCTGTTTGTCCTTTGTGGGTACGTTCGTGAATGACCGTTGGCGGCAACCCTTTGGGCACCTCTTCTGCCGACACCCGATAGCCTATTGCCCATTGCCTATTGCCAATAGCCTCCAACTCCTCCACCATTTCTATAGTCGCGCGTTGCAAGCGTTGAAAACCGGCATTTAGTTCGCCATTAAGCAGGATAGTTACCTGCAGTGGAGCATTTAGGGATTGTATGAGCGCACGAGTAGTGGGGGCAATGCTGTAGCGGCGGTCGTTGGTCATGTCCCAACGCACCACCACCTGATGCACCAGTAGGTTTATCCCCACCAGTGCTACCACGATTGCTATGCCTTTCCAGATTTTCATTTTTGTTATTTCGGACCCCCGGCTCCCGACTTCCAGCTGCCAATGTTGGTTTCCGGCTGCCGGCCGCCAGCTTACAACACTTCCTCGTTCACCACAACTGGATACTTCTCACGCAGAGTAGCTATCCATTGCTCCTCCAGGTAGTCTTGGTAGTCGGTAGTCACTTGGCTGCGTACATCTGTGTATTCTTGTGGTGCTTTCAGCACTTTGCCTACTGGCACTACGACAGGGAACTCTTCGCTTGCCGTGTATTCTGCTGTTTTGTTCTTGAAGCCATACTTATCCACAGCAGCGTTTTTGCCTTCTACCC
Organism: Paludibacteraceae bacterium; assembly: GCA_045579505.1. Lineage (GTDB taxonomy): Bacteria > Bacteroidota > Bacteroidia > Bacteroidales > Paludibacteraceae > Colicola. The sequence continues at coordinate 73,400 of JAZNMH010000018.1, read as the reverse complement.
ACAAGCCTTTTTCTACTTTGACATATTGTACGCTGTCCACATTGATACGTTGGTTAATATAACTCATGATGGAGTCTGCATTAGCGCTCTTGATGATTTGCTTAGCAGCTTTGGCTGCGGCATCATTCTTCGCGTAGATCATATATCCCTTGAAACGTGGTTCGTCCCAGGTGTACTCTTTCTTGTGTGCTTTGAAGTATGCTGCCAATCCTTCAGTATCTTTGTTCGCTTTGTCCCATACCTCGCGCAGTGATACATCAAAGAGCAATATACCATCGTGATACTCGCGCACCAAGTTGCGCAGATCGGCATACTTCTCCTCTAAGTGTGCATCCGCATAAGCTTTCACCTCCTCATCGGTCATTTCCGCAGGCAGGTTGTATTCAGCGCGTGTCTTCTTGATAAAACTCTTGTCTGCCTCTTGGTAGCGCACATCGCGTTTCACTTGCATGAGCAATTGATTACGCACACTATCCAATGGTTGGATACCGCGTTTCTCGTACAACTTCACGAAGTGCCAGCCAAAGCGTGTCGCGAATGGCTCGCTCATTTCGCCGGGTTGCATAGCGAAGGTGATATCCTCAAATGGTTGCACCATCATTCCTCTGCCAAACCAGCCCAAGTCGCCACCGCGCATAGCCGATCCCTTGTCGTCTGAATTAGCGCTCGCTACCTCATCAAAGTCCGCACCAGCCAATACGACTTGATACAGACTATCAATATCTTTCTTCGCTTGTCCAGCGGTGGCTTCACCGCCGCGAGGCATCATTTTCATGATATGTGCGGCATGCACTTCCTCAAAGGCTCGTTCCTCTTCCACTAAGGCAATATGGAAACCGTATGGCGAGCGGAACACCTCAGTCACGCCACCTACAGGGGTGTTATAGACTGCCTCCTCAAATGGATACACATAGCGGAACACTTGTATCCAACCCAGTTCGCCGCCGTTCTCTTTGCCTGCGGGGTCTTCGGTCATCTCGCGAGCCACATTGGCAAACGCTTCTGGCTCGCGCACGGTAATCCACTTGCGACCTTTCTTCACTTTCTTCTCCACGCCAGTGGTCACGCGCTCACGGGCGAGATTGATTTTCGCCAATGCCTCTGCCTCCGCCACGGAGTCAGCATTCGCAGGACATTGTATCGCGATATGTGCAGCGCGGCGCACATTGGCTTGACGCTTGTAACTCAACTCTACCAGACTGTCCACTGCCTCATTGTCTTGCATGTATTTAGGGATGGCTTGCGCACGATAGCCTGCTAACTCTTTCTTAAAGGCCTCAGTGGTATCCACGCCTTGCGCGATAGCCTCGGTCACTTTGAGCTTAAAGTTGATAAAGAGATCCAGATACTCCTCCTTGCTTTTCTTTTCCAAACTGGTTTCTTGGTTGTTCTTTTCGTAGATATACATGAACTCCGACAACATCACAGGCTCGCCGTTGATGGTCATTAGCACTTTGTCTTCTTGCGCGAAGCCCATTACAGCTCCCGCCAACAAAACGATTGATAATAATACTTTTTTCATTGTTTTCTTTATTCTTTTTAATTCAAAATTCGTATTTCAAAATTCAAAATTCACATAAAGCGTGCAAAGTTACAAAAAAAATTTGATATATGCAAAAAAAGTAGTACTTTTGCAGCAAATTTCACACAAATAACTATAACAATGCTTACACCTATTTTTTCTGAATTAGAAATTCAGACCGCGCAAGAGTTTATCAATCAGTCGAATAATGTCGTTATTCTCACCCACATGTCCCCTGATGGCGATGCTATGGGGTCATCTTTGGCAATGCGCCATTTCTTGGAGGCGCAAGGCAAACAGGTGTCGGTGATTGTGCCGAACGCTTTTCCCGATTTTTTGGCATGGTTGCCCAAGGCCAATGAGGATATCATTTACGAGAGCCAGCGTTCCGAGGCAGATGCCCTTCTCGAGCAGGCGGATTTAGTTATTTGTACCGATTTCAACGATCCAAAGCGTATTGGTTCGTTGGGCGATAAACTGCTCACCCTCCCTTGCAAGAAGATGATGATTGACCATCACCTTCACCCTGCATGTTTCCCCGATTTGACCCTATCTTATCCATCTTCCCCCTCCACCTGCGAACTCGTTTATCGCTTAATCTCTTGCCTTTCGCCTTTCGCCTCTTCGCCTTTCGCCTCTGACATAGCCACCTGCATTTACACAGGCATGATGACCGACACGGGCAATTTCTCCTTCAATTCCAATTACCCTGAGATGTACCAGATTGTCGGTGAATTGGTGTCTTTAGGCGTGAATAAGGATGAGATTTACAACCGCGTCTTCAATGCTTATTCGGCAGACCGTATGCGCCTCATGGGCTACTGTTTGTATCAGAAGATGAAGATTTTCCCCGAGCACCATACCGCGCTCATTTATTTGAGTCGTAAGGAATTGTATCGTTTCAATTTCCAGTCGGGTGATGCAGAGGGTATTGTGAATTTGCCTTTGCAGATTAAGGATATACACTATTCTTGTTTCATGCGTGAGGATAAGGTCAATCCTACCGAAGTGGCATTAGCCGGTGGTAGTAAGACCAAGATTAAGATTTCGCTCCGCAGTCAGGGCGACCGTCCTGTGAATGTGTTTGCCAAGGATATCTTCAATGGTGGAGGTCATGCCAATGCCTCAGGTGGCGAATACTACGGACCATTGCCCGAAGCCGTGCAGTTGTTTATTGATAACTACACAAAGTATTTCGCCAAAGAATAGCGATTTCTTCCCATTTCATCGGTATATTTGCGTTAGAAAATTGGGTATGCTGCATCCTCTTCTCCATCTACAGAAGGAGGATTGTAGTCTTTTTGTTTGGGCATACCTGATAGGCTATTCGTCCACCATACCCACAATCCGAACAACATCAAGTAGAATAGGTATTTGAATACATAGGTGTGCATCAACTCGAACAGTTCGGGGTGATGTTCTATAATCATAGCTATCAACGCGATACGCAGGATATTGAATAGGTATATTGCCACAAACCCTAATGGGATAAACCATAGTTTTCTAAGCCATTTGCCTCGTGCCACCAGCATGATAATCAGCCAGATGAATGCTTGTTTCAGCGCGGTGCAACTCCATACGATGCGCACGCTTGAACCACTGTCGAAGCGTAATATGTTGTTTGGCAATTGATGAATGGTATCGCGTACCAGCTGTACCACCCAATATACGGCATCCGCTATATGTGCTGCGAGGAAGTCAAAGGGTTGTGTAATGTCCATGCCGAACCATGTAACTTGTTCGCCTCCCTCATCGCCCAGTACGGTAAACTTCCAAAAGAAGTTCGCCGCCACCAACGCCACCACGAACAATAGTATGTCCACATACGGAGCAATATGTCTTTTCCAATCTTTCATTCGCCGTTTCTTGAAATATTGATAATAAATATTGTTGTTTATCAATTCCTTTTAATTTTGGTTAATTTTCTATAATTTTCTATAATTTTGGTAGTGAACTATATCCTCGTTTTCGCGTATGGCGCGGCATCTACAGGGCAGAACTCGCCTTTCAGGTACTTGTAGTATCCTGCTTGTGCCACCATCGCAGCATTGTCTGTCGTGTAGGCAAACGGTGGAATATGCACTTTCCATCGATGACGTTTGCCTAAGTCTATGAGTGCATTGCGTAGTCCGCTATTGGCGCTCACGCCGCCAGCAACGGCTATCTCTTTTACACCCAAATCTTTGGCTGCTTTCTTCAGTTTATTGATTAGAATGTCAATGATTGTTTTTTGTAGCGATGCGCACAGGTCTGCCTTATTTTCCTCGATGAAATCGGGGTTTTCTTTCAGATTATCGCGCAGGAAGTAGAGGAACGAGGTCTTCAGTCCCGAGAAGGAGTAGTTGTATTCGGGTATATGTGGCTTGCTGAATTGATATGCCTCCGCATTACCTTCTTTGGCAAGTCTGTCTATCCATGGTCCGCCGGGGTAGGGCAGTCCCATGATCTTCGCGCACTTGTCAAATGCTTCGCCTGCGGCATCATCTATGGTCTGCCCGATTATCTCCATCGTGTAATGGTCTTTCACCAGTACTATTTGACTATTACCTCCACTCACCAACAAACACAGAAAAGGGAAACCTGGTTTCCGGTTCCCGGTGTCCGTGCCTTTCGCCTTAGCGGGGTCCCCGACGACACTTGTGTCGTGGGGTGCTCTTAACCTCTCGCCTTTCGCCTCTCGCCTCTCGCCTTTTTCCTCGATGAAATGGGCCAAAATATGCGCTTGCAGGTGGTTCACTTCCACCAGAGGGATGTCTTGCGACAGTGCCAATCCTTTGGCAAAACTTGTTCCTACCAGCAGGCTGCCCAATAGTCCAGGTCCGCGTGTGAAGGCGATGGCGCTCAGTTGGTCTGCACGCACATCGGCTCTACGCAACGCTGCATCCACCACGGGTACTATATTCAGTTGGTGCGCACGGCTGGCGAGTTCGGGTACAACGCCTCCAAACTCCTCGTGTACACCTTGTGAGGCGGTAACATTGCTCAGCAGTATCCCATCGCGGATAACGGCTGCGGAGGTGTCATCGCAACTCGATTCTATCGCCAAAATTATGGTTTCTTTCATATCAATCCCATTTATTTATGGTCTATATTGTTGGTTCTAATATTGTTGTTGATTGATAATAGTCTTATTTTTCTCCCATGAGCGCGCAATGTGTTGTTTTGCGCGCAATGTGTTGTTGATTTATGTTGTTTATGTTGTTGTCTTAAATATCCCTTTTATTTCTTTGGATACAACAATCGGAATACAAACGTGCGCAGCGATGCACATGGCTGTTTCTTCTTCTTTCGCGCTTGCGCTATATGTTGACGGAACAGTCGCTCGTATTCTGCGCGTTGCGTGGGGTCAGCCAGCTGCGTGTCCACTTCTTTCCACGTGTCACGAAAGCGCGCTTGCGCTTGTTGTTGTGCCTCGGTGGGGTTATCCACGCGATTGGGGTGATCCATGCCAATGCCGTATAATTGTCCCGTGTGCTTGTTGGCACGGATATAGATGCGCTCATTGCTGATGAACTTGCCCGTGATTGAGGCAAATGGCGAAGAAGGTGTAATTTTTGACATAAGATGATTATTGCTAATATTTCCCATGAGCGCGCAATGTGTTGTTTTGCGCGCAAATGTTGTTGGATTAAGTTGTTTAAGTTGTTGATTAAAATAATTCTTGTTGTTTTATTTCTGTTCTTTGGCTTGGGTGTATAGTGTATGGAATATATAGCCGTATAGTGTGGTGATTACTGGCTTTCGTCGCGATGAATAGGGCAAATGTTCGTTGGAGGCAGCGGGTCGTTTGTACGATGGATTGTGCTTGTTTGTGTATGCATTAAACTCTTTCTCCCACATGGCGCGTTTCTCTATATCCGCCATTTCGGCATACGCTTGTTTGGAAATCTGACCAAACAGCGATGAGTTGCGTTTTTGTGTCTCTGTGGGTGGTTGTTCGTTAGGGTGTGTCACCACGTAGGCATGGGTACGACCATTGCGCATACGATATATCACTTGTTGATGTTTAGATATCGCTCCAGCCACCGCTGCTACAGGAGCATCAAGAAGAACTTTTGCCATAATTATTTATATTGTTAAACCTGATTGTCTATATTGTTGATTATAAATTCCTTTTAATTTTGGTTAATTTTCTATAATTTTCTATAATTTTGGTAGCGCACACCCCTAAATCTTCTATAATTTTGGTAGTGCAAATCGCTTTCGCCTGCAAAGGTACTAAATTTCCCCGATACTACCAAATTTTTTTCGCTAAAAATATCATTTTTTCTCATTTTTCGCTCCTCGTATCCTTCGATACATTCCCGATACATACCCGATACATTCCCGACACATACCCGATACATACGTATACCCCATGAATACCCCACGAATACCCCGCGTATACCCCACGAATACCCCAAAGCGCCTACTAAAATGATAGAAGCACCTCCTATCCCCCTCCCCTCTATTGGCTATTTTGTGCACGGCGGTGGTTCGTCGTGTAACCAACTTTGCATGAAACGCTCTCTTTTGCTACTTCGACTTTACAAAATAAAAATAATCGGGGGGGGTAAATGCTTATTGGGATGTTTAATTGCAAAATTCATTTATTTTTTGTACCTTTGCACGACTTATGGTGTCTTTAGTTGAAAAGACTTTTATACAATTCGTATAAAAAATAGTAGAATTTGATAAAACAACCATACATGAAACAACTGCACAACACATGGAATTTCATTCACCGACTCTGGTATAGAGCCGAATATGTCTCCGTGGTATGCCTAATGTTGTGGCTATCTGTGCCTACTCAGGCACAAGTGTACTCTACTGCGCGATACTCTACTGCGCAAACCTACACATACGATATGCCATACGATGCCTACGACGCACAGTTTGGGGAAACGCAAGTGGAGCCCAACAATTATCAGCCCTATCGCTCGACTATCTATGAGCCATTCAGCAATGCCAAACCTACTGGACCCCAACGCGGTGGTGCGATTGGCGAGGAGGAAGATGATGACGACAATTCAGAAGACGATTGGGTGGGCGATTTCGGTCATCCTAGCGATCCTAACCAGTCTCAGAACAGCCCTGTGGGCGAAGCTTGGGTGTTGTTGCTGTTTGCTGCTGTCGCTGCCATAGTGGTGTATCGTAAACAAGGAAAAAAAGAGATGCTCTCTCAAAAATTGTAAAACATTATAGAAAAATTAACAAAAATGAAACACAATATACTCAAATCGCTATTTATCTCAGTCATCCTCTTGGCAGGAACAAGTAATGTGTGGGCATGGGATATTTATGGAAATTTGTATTTCAATAATTCGTCTAAAAAATGGACAAACGTCAGTCTCATAGTAGGAAACGATAGTTGGCATCAAGGATACAAATTTTCAAAGCTTAACAATACTCAACTATATTACCGTTGGGTAGATTATAGTGGATATAATGACCTATACTTTGTCGATGCTAATTATACAAGCAATGGAAATACCAAGCCATACGATAAAGCGAAAAATTATATACGTTGGCAACCGGGAAAATTTGACTATAAAGAGTCAAAACAATGGTATTTTGATGCCATTACCCAAGATAAAACACTCATATTACCTAAATACACTGCTACCGCAGATATAAAAGTCAGTAAAGACGGGGGTAATACTTATACCGTAACACACGACATTACTCTTGGTGTTCTTACCCTTACAGGTACATACATGAATGGGAATGCTGCCACTGGACAATCAACAGAAACCACAGATGGTACCCGTAAGTATAACTATGAAAATATTCCCGTAACAGGTGAGTTTACATTGACTAACACAAGCGTTACTAATGAAGCATATGAATTTGTTGGTTTTGGAACAGGAGATAAACCCACCATTAATAGTAATTCTCACACATGGAATGTAACTGCAAGCACGACCTACTATGCATTCTATAAAGCCAAATCCTATACCGTCACTCTTGATCCACAAAATGGTGAGAGCACAAGCACAGTAACAGCCACTTACGGCTCTGCCATGCCTACTATTGCAAAACCACAAAAAACTGGTTACACCTTTGGCGGATATTGGACAAACGCAGATGGCACTGGCATACAATATTACAAAGCAGATGGTACAAGCGCAAAGAATTGGGACAAGACTTCTGCTACCACCCTCTACGCCAAGTGGACTCTCAATACCTACACCATCACCTACCACAACATTGACGGTGCCACACACACAAACCCTGCTACTTACACCGTAGAAACGCCTACTTTCACCCTGCAAGCGCCTACCAAAGAGCTCTATACCTTTGAGGGATGGTATCAGCAAGCAGACTTCAGCGGAGACAAAGTGACCCAAATCACCCAAGGCACTACAGGCAACATCGACCTCTATGCCAAATGGTCAGAGACCAAATACTCCGTAAATATCTACACCAACAATAGTCATTATGGTATCACCACGCCAAGTGGAGCTAATTGGGTAGGCCCTACACCTGTAGAAATCACCGCTACCCCCCACAACGGCTACCATTTCACTAAGTGGACTGCCACAGGCGGCGCAACGATTGCTAACACTACCAGCGCCACCACCTCTGTCACCGCCATCAGCACAGGTACTGTCATCGCACACTTCGTGGAGAGCCTCTACGACATCACCGTTCAGGCATCCAACAACGCACACGGTAAGGTAACCCAATCCGCCACACAAGCAGGCGTAAGCACCGCCATCACTATCACCGCCGACCCAATGGAGGGGTATGAGTTCACTGGCTGGAGCAAAGATGGCGACATCACTATCGCCAATATCAATAGCACCACCACTACCCTCACCGCCACCAGTGCAGGCACCGTCACCGCTAACTTCGCTGCCAAAGGTAGCACACCTATCTATTTCAAAGCCAATCACCGCTGGAAACAAGCTAATGCACGCTTCGCTATCTACTATTGGAACGACAACAATCAGAATGGTTGGGACAACTTAGAAAAAATCTGCGGTGAAGATTACTACAAAGCCGAAGTACCAGCAGGATACACTAATTTCTTGTTTGTGCGATTGGATCCAAATAGCACTACCAATAGCTTCAACAAGGATAACGGATTTTGGAATCAATCAGCAGATGGCGTCGTGCCTACTGATAGTAAAACCCTGTTCAACACGCAGAAAGTGTACTTCACCCCCAATAACTATTGGAAAAGCGATAATGCTCGCTTTGCTGCATATTTCTATGTAAACGGAAAAAAGGATACAGAGTACAAATGGATGAGTCTGCTGCAAACCGATACAGAAGACCTATATTGGTGCGATATACCTACAGAACACGATTTCAATCAAGTTATTTTCTGCCGTATGAAACCAGATGATGCCACCAACCATGATGGCAACAAATGGAATGAGACAGTAGCACAAGACCTATTAAACATCAACCACTTTACTGTGACAGAAAATCAATGGGAAGTAGGCTACTGGTCACTCATTAGCGAAGAACCTACCTACGATGTCACCCTCTATTCCTCATCCTTTGGCGAGTATGGTTTCATCTGCAACAATGTGCAATACGCTTCGCCTCAATCGGGCAGTATCACCTATCAAGTGCCTATCAATGCTACCGTCAAAGTGTATAGCACCCCATATAGCAACGAGTACCGCGGCGATGTGATGGTGAACCAAACAGGCGACCGCTGGGAGATTTCCCCAGACAATCCACTGCTCAACATCACTTGCAACACTATCCTCGACGACAACTACAAGACTACTGGCGAACACGAGGTATATCTGGCAGTGCCTAATAACAGTGGTTCATGGGTAACGAATGCAGCTACACTCCACTACCTCTACGCTTTCCACGACCGAACAGAATCGGGGCAAGGCATACCCGTTCAGATGACCGAAGTAGGACACGCAAATGTCGAATTAAATTCACAAAACGTGGACCACATCTACTATCGCTGCGTAATCCCTGCGGAAGTCAATACTATCCGCTTCGAAAAACGCACCAACGCTACTACTACCGCTCTGCAAACCATTGACTTGCGCTACGACATTCCGCTCAACGATGTCAATTGCTATCGACTGGATAGAAAAGATGGTAATTATTACGCAGGCGTTTGGGAGCAAGCCCCAGGCTTCGGTGGCGACTTCCGTCTTGTACATCACCGCGCAGCGGGCATAACATATCCTTCTGATATTATCCGCAAAGGCACTATCTCGCAAGTAGTGAGTCTGCATATCTACCCTGTGGGTGCTAATGCCGAGTACCCCAAACTGGAACTCCAACAATGTGTCAATGGTAATTGGGAGACCGTAAGCGGACAAACCAAACTGGTCAAGGACATCAACCGTATCATGAATGACCAACAAGACCAAGGTTGCGGCGTATGGAACTTTACTGTCACTACCGATGGCGGCGACCATGCCACCGTGAACTTTAGCACCCCACAACGCTACACAGGTAACTACTATATCCGCACTAACAACGCCGAAGGCGAATGGCGCAACTATACACTGTCCACCAACCACATGACCTTCTCGTCCTACGCCAAGAACCATAGCGGATACACCCACTATTTCTGCCGTTGGATTGACGTCATAGAGAACAGCACCGTCCCTGGGCACAACAAGAATGTGAAGTTCATCATCGCCAACGACCACGCCACCGTGCTCTCCAACGAGTTAGCTGGCGACTCTCACACCACCTCTGGCGGCGACCTGCCCGAGAGTGCCAATGTGCGCTGGACATGGAACGAAGTGACCAACACAGTCTCCCGCGCGTACATATTGGGTTCGCATGGGACAACCGACCATATCGTGGCAAAAAACAGTCGCCTCAACACTCCAAATCGCCTCAATGACCAAGAAGACTGGGTGTATGAGATTGATATGGAGCAAGTGAAGCAAGACGACAAACTTAACATCCATGCTACCTACCCATCTCAAAAAATCGATAATGTAAATCTTGTTACCCAAACCTTTGCGGATAACTTGGAGATGATTCATACAGACGCAAACAACCAGAACGAATACACCATACGCGTGATGTACGACTTCAAGATCAACAAGACCCTCATCATGCTCCTACCCGATCAAGCTGATCCTGCCAATATCGGTGTGGATGTGCTCATTGACCGCACCGACCAAGGCGAAGCAACACAAGTACAATCTACAGTTACAAGCAACGAGGGCTACACCGTATATTCTACCCTGACGCTGACGAAGGATCACCTGCTCGGCAATGGTACCGAGTGGGAACGCCTCTACTACTGGATTTCCTTCCCATTTGATGTACGTATATCCGAAATCTTCGGCTTCGGCGAGTACGGCAAGCACTATATCATACAATACTACGATGGTGCGGAGCGTGCTAAGAACGGTTGCTGGGCAGATAGTCCTACCTACTGGCGACAAATCACAGACACCACCTACTCCGCACGTAGCGAAGATGCCAATGGCGGAAACGAAGACGCCAATGGCAACCCTAACAACGGTATCCTCGTAGCCAACAGGGGCTATGTGTTGGCACTTGCACGCAATATCGCCAAGAGCAATATCTTTGACCACGGCAACGACTACGTGCGCCTCTACTTCCCATCGCGAGAGAAAATCAAGAGCATTGATGGCAACATGCAGAACACTACAGTCTATCTCCGACCACACACTTGTACCATCGAACGCGAAGACCGCAATATTTACGATAGCAACTGGCATATCATAGGTGTACCTTCCTACGCTAACAAAGCGCAAACTCTCAAAGAAGAAGATGTTCTCTACTTCTATACTTACAACACGGCTGACAATACCTACAATGTAACCCCTGCTGAAAACGCATCAGGCGACCAAACTCTCACATTCGAGTCCATGCACGCATACATGGTGCAGTTTGCAGGAAACATCAATTGGCAATCGACATGGGAGTTGCAACCGCAACAAATCCTCGCACGCCGTACCGCGGAGATGCCTGACCACTACTCCCTCCGCCTCGAACTCCAACGCGATGGTCAATACGCCGACCAGACCTTTATCCAGCTGCAAGCCGAAGGCGCTACCACGGACTACGATATGAATCAAGACCTGACGAAGATTATCAATGCTGATGCCAATATCTACACCCTCGCAGGTGAGAAGCATATCCAACTGGCTGGTAATGTGCTACCTTCTGCCAAGACAACTATCCCTGTAGGCGTACAAGTGGCTCAGGCAGGCACTTACACCTTCGCACTACCTGACGGTACCAGTGGCATCAGTGCCACCCTTGTGGACAACCTCTCGGGCATACACACCAACCTGCTGCTGGACGGCTACACCGTCACCCTCGATGCAGGTGCCACAGAGGGTCGTTTCTATATCGTGCTCGACCCAGACCTCGCATCAACTGCCGTGGAGAACATCGGCGATGCACAAGGCGATAAGACACAGAAGTTCCTCATCGACGGACAACTCATCATCCGCACCGAGCAAGGAGTGTATAACGCAACGGGAAACACCATTTCCAATATCCAATAACCAATTGCCAATAGCCAATAACCAATAGCCCATAGCCAATAACCAATAGCCCATAGCCAATATCCAAGAACCAATAGCCCATAGCCAATATCCAAGAACCAAAATATATGAAAAAAGTACTTTTGACCATAGCTGCGGCGATACTATCCCTCGCCAATATGCAAGCACAAGTTACCGACGGCTATCTTACTGATGGCGATATCGTGAGCATCCGATATATCAATATGTGGAATACTGGGAGTACCAATTATCTCAGTCTTTCGCAGAATGGTATATCTACATTGGATTATGTGGATGAAAACTGCTTGTGGAAATTAGGTATTACGAACAATGGCTATAGCTATCAATATACATTCGAACATATCGCCACGGGTATGTACCTTAGAGCAGCGCAAGCATCTGATCCGCAAACCGCAAATATTACTTCTGGTACTACGTACAACAAAACAGCATTTCGCTTTGATCATAGAGCCAGTGTCAAGGATAGCCACTTGATGGGAAAATTAGGCTGTATATTGATAGCATGGGGGCAAGAGAAATTTGCTTGCTTGACGCTGAACGGCAACACCCTACAATTCTGTCCTTGGAACGAGTTTGATGTCTATATCGAGAAATGGACACAATCGGGTTCGGGTGATGGTACCTTAAAAGGATACTTTTCGCCCGAATTGCAGAAGTTTGGTTTGGCTAAAGACGATGCTGCAGCACGAGCACAAGCGAAAGACGTTAAGTTTGTCTTCCCTACACATATCCACTCATCCTACCACTGTGTCAATCGTCCCGAATTGGTTTTAGGTGGCTCAGAAACGGAGATTACCGAATTCCCAACACCTATCTTCTATTGGAAATCCCAAGGCAAGAATGGCAACAACATCTCTATACTCAATCCCGCCAATTATCAAGTACCTGCGGGTGCGCCTGCTATTGAAGGGCGCAATATGCTTCAGGTGAACACACCTACACAAGACGCAAATGACAAGAATATCTGGAATTTCACTATCACTCCGCTCAATAAGAGTCCAATGAACCTCCAGCGTAAGGATGCCCATAGTACGGACGCAAATCCTATCTATCGTTGGGTGAACTATATGGACACCTTAGTGGCGGAATACACCTACGACGGCAAAGACTACACCATCTACATGGTCGTAGAGCGCAACTCCTACCACGAAGAAGAACTACCTTCGCTTGTCATTTCGGTTAACCCCCATAGTTATACCTTTGCTAAAACGGACGAGACACTGGATATTAAGGTGACAGCCGTGCACCAACATGGTAAAGTAGTCTATGACGTAGAAGGCAATGCGGTAGAAACTATCTATGCCGATAGCATTACCCCTAACCCAGCCCAACTATCAACGATAAATGGCAACGGCTGGAAAACCAAGTTAGAAATAGATTACGGCAGCGAAACAACACAATGGATTACCAGTGCTGAAGTCATTAATAGCAATACCATTCAGGTTAAAGTACCTGCTCACAACGGCAACAAACGCTCTGCTGTATTGAAAGGCACATTAACTGAAGATACACGACATGGGCATGAAGGCACGTTCGAGGTACAACTCCACCAACGTGGTAAAGAAGGAGGAATACAATTCATCAACCAACCCGGTTTTGGTGCTTCCGACTCGCTAAAGAAGGTATGGGGTGACCGTCAGGAACCACAACCTGTACACACCGCGGAACGTACGATTTATTATACCAAAGGACAACAGATCGAACTAAAACTCGCTGAGTCGGGCTTCTCTGGCTACATGCGCTGGTACGACTACGAGACAGGTGGTAACCCATACTACAACGACCGACATGGTGCAAACTACCCATCTACCGACTGGCACACCCAACCTCGTAGTGCCAACGGCTCATGGTTCGTAAACATCAACACCCCGCAAAACAGTGAAACCGTTGATGACGAGGGCTACTCATGGGGATTATATGCCTTGCACGAGAGTGCGAAAGACACGAAAGGTCGTCAGCTTACAGCCGCGATGGGTGCAATATTGGATGAAACATATAAAACTAACGACCGTCTCGCTCAGCCTGCACCTATCCTCTATGGTTGGAACTATACCTACAATGCCTCTGCCACTACCGATGATGAGAAACGCTTGTCGGGTTACCATACCATGGCATGCGACGTGAGTGCATACACCGACTATGAGATAACTACCCAAGACGACAACACCTCACGCATCACACATATCAAAGAGCCAACACTCTCTTATCGCCAACTATTCCACCTCAAACCCGCAGAAGAGATAGCGGATAAGTTTGCAGCATTAGCTGATGGCAAATACCTTGAGGAGTACGCTTATATGGCACCTGTCGGACCAGACGTATATCTATCCACCGAGTTCCGCCATGCAGCCAAACAACCTGAGACAGAGAAATGCTACTTCTATTGGAAAGATGGAGTGAAAAATGGCACCTTACTTCGTGTGAATGGCAATGCGCGTTGGTATGACCAAAATGGCAACGATATTACCCCTGGCACCTATAACGCCAAAGACTATTTGGATGTGGATGCCCAATCACCTGGTACCAAAACCTACTACCTACGCGTACCTGATGCTTTTGGTAGTGGAAAACACCTCAATATAGCTAAGTTTACCGTAGAGTTTATGCACAGCAACGCGTGCGGTCCATCTGCTGGTCTTATCTCTAAAGAACAGATATACGTGCAATATAAGGTGTTAGAGTATATCGACTTCAGCTTCGGTGCTGAAGCGCCCAACACCAGTGAAGTTCGTGCTCTATCCAAACCGCTCCCATGGGAATATGCTACCTATGGATTTGTATATCCAAGCGACATCACAGGCGATGGCGTTGCAGATTATGTGCGCGGTGATAGTCAAGGTGAGTTCCCCTACTTCGGCGAGTACCGATTGGTCAATAAAGTAGATAAAAACTTCGGTGGCGATGCTGGTGTATCGGGTGACAACCACGGAGGTGCAGCCAACGGTTATGCCATGTATGTGGACGGAACCATGGAACCTGGTATGGTGGCAAGTATCTCTACCAAAGCAGTCATCTGCTCCGCTCAGACAATGTATTGCTCCATGTGGTTACGCAACCCAAGCTCCACCGCACACAGCGGTGCGTTGCCTATCTTCCGTTGCAATATCCAAGGACGCAAGAAGACAGACCAAAAAGATGCACAGGGAAAAACTATCTATACCGAATGGGAAGATGCAGGAGTGTTCTTCGTGGGAAGTATTGATAAAAACTCTGGCTGGAGACAGATTCTCTTCCCTGTCAATTCGGCGAACAACTACGACGAGACACGCGTATCGCTCTACAACTTCGCCACCGACAATATGGCGAACGACTTCATGATTGACGACATCTGCCTCTTTGTATCGCAATTGCCATTTGCGGCCTACCAAGGTAAGATGGCATGCCGCACAACAGCCGGCGATAAGACACACGCCGTAGCCGTACTCCGTATCGATTATAGCAATATCGATAAAGATAATGACGGTTACATGTACTACCAAGTATATAACGAGTCTCTCGAATCAGCCGTAAACCTCTTTGGCGATGCCGCCTACTACCATGAAGCCCATCAAGGCAATGGACATACTGGCGAGACCGCTTATGGTTCAGTAGGCATACCTGATGCTACATTCAATCCCGAACAGTGGAACAAAAATAATCCAAGCCAACCACAACTCAAGATATACCAGTCCGTCACCAAGTTTGTGGACGACCTGATGACCAGTGGCGAGAAGAATGGTATTGCTTATGTGCGCATTGATAACAATGGTGTGGAGAAATGGCTGCTCTATGTGGGACATATTATAGAGAATATCGACGACCCTAATCAAGCTAACACACTGCTCTACTCTGGACACGAATATACACTACGTATGGCGCACACACCTAATGAGTTGGACAAAGCCGAGTGTAATATGCAGACACCACTCCACGCAACGCAAGCTACCTACTTCCAATTAGATGACTCTGAAGAAAATGAATCTTCGTGGGAAGTCCACTCTACCTCCTACAACCACTGCGCAAACCAGCTCTATTTCCTCACCTCAAAAATCGAAAATAGTTTGGCTCTACAGGCTGGTGCAGAAATTCAAAACCCAGTAGCCCCTATCCAATCCGATTGGCTCGTACTATACGACACATGGGAGAATATTGATATCTATGCCGAAGCCGTACCTACCGATGTGGCTGAACTGGCTGCCTACAACGAACGTTTAGCCATAGCCGACACCCTATTTAAGAAGAAATATACCTACACACGAGGACAGATAGCCAACGCTATCCTCCACGACATGCGCCGCATACCTACCACCAACGACCCTAACCCCAACTACTATGCGCGCTCATTCAAAGATCTTGACCCTAATTACTTCCAAACCAATCTCAACTACAATATCATCAAGCACCTGTGCGACAACGATTGGTTAGAGATGTACAAGACCACTACATTCTTCTATCTTGGTGCACAAGATACGGCTCGCTATTTAGTATATCCTATCGAGGGAACTGCCAAAGCACTACTCAAAGGCTCCAACGACTCTATTGTCCTCAAAGACTGTAAGGAAGAACGCTACGTGGCCATCAGTTCAATGGCTTGGGAATACCACCTCAACGCAGCCCCTATTCCACACGCGGAAAAAACAGCCCACGAGCGCACGCAATTACCTACCGTCAAAGTGCTACTCGACAATATCCACAATGTGCAAATACCTATCACCGACCTCTTTACTGATAATGACACGCATATTAAGATTGGTGGCAAGGAATACACCCACGGCGCGACGATTACCATTGACCTGAGCAATTTGCCCGCCTACATGACGTATATGAACATGACTACGGGCAAAACAATGAACGCGTCTACACTCGAAGTAGGCAAGGAATACACCCTCCGCCTGCAGTACAACGATGCAGCTGATAACTCCCACAATAATGTGACAGGCGATGCCGCTGAAAACATTACCCAATGCCCTGTGGGCTACGTGTTCTTCCACCTACTGGTAATCCCTAACACCATGGTATGGACGCCCGAAGGAGCATCATTCAACGGTTGGGGCAAGAACGAGAACTGGCGCGGATGGGTGGACACCAATGGCAACGCCATCATTGATGAGGATGAACTCACCGAGGGCTATGTACCTATCAGCGGCTCCGATGTCATCGTTCCTAAACTTGACAACTCGGCCCTTTATCCATACATCGTACCAGAGGAGGAACACAACCACTATGAGATGACCATTAACTTCGATGCACACCACTGCCGAAACATCTATTTCCAAGCAGGAGCGCAAATCAATAACCAACACATGCTCCAATACGAGAAGGCATTTGTCGATATGCATGTGCCTGCTGCCAAATGGAACTTGATGGCATCACCATTAGAGGAAGTATATTCGGGCGACA
Organism: Paludibacteraceae bacterium; assembly: GCA_045579505.1. GTDB lineage: Bacteria > Bacteroidota > Bacteroidia > Bacteroidales > Paludibacteraceae > Colicola. The sequence goes on along the minus strand of JAZNMH010000018.1, from coordinate 56,009 downwards.
TTTTCATACCACATACCTCCTACGGCATGGTACAGAACCCCGAACCATTTGAGATAGCCGCATGGGAAGGACAACGCGGAAGTGACGCACCATATGCCTTCTGGCAAGCACACTTCAACAAGACTGTCACCACCCACTATAGCTCAGGTTCTACCACCACCGCACTATCCAGCAATACCGCCGAGTTTGCTCAGACCAACAGTCTTGACGTACTACTGGAACCTGGTACGGGCTTCCAACTACAGGGATATGGTCCTCAAAACAACGCCTCAGACGACCTCATCGTTCGACTGCCTAAGAACGATAACCAATACTTCTACTACTCCTCTCGTGGCGAGCAGACAGACCGCTATGTCGTCATTCCACGCACCAGCAACACGGGCAAACTGGCATACGATAATAGAAGTACTAACGGCGAGAAAACCATCGTCCTACGTGGCGAAGAAGCATCCAACTACTTCGTCTTTGGTAACCCTACGATGGCATACATTGATTTGGTACGTTTCATGGCAACCAACACGGCTATCAAAGCTGTTTACCAGATGAGTAGTAACTCGTGGCTGGCAAGTACTGAACTATCCATGTATCACACCGCCGACCGCTATCTGCCTCCTACACGCTCTGTGCTCGTAGAGGTGGAAAACACCAGCACTACGCTGACACTCTCCCTGCTACCTCAGCACCTCACCCTATCCAACGTGTACCCCATCGCTGAAGATGTAGAACAAGTGGCACCACGCCAACGCGTACAAAGCACCAACGACGATACGCACACCATGACCATCTACGCCTTCAACACCAAAGGTATTGCACGTAGCATAGTAGCATACAACGAATATGCCAACAACGACTACCAACAAGGCGAAGATGCACTCTTCCTATCCACAGGTATTGACACCAAGGCTGAGGCATATACACCCATGTCGCCTATCAACCTCTACTCGCTACACAACCGCGTACCGATGATGGTGGACATGCGCGAAGATATAGATACGGTACCTTTGGCTCTTCTCGTGAGTCCTAACCACCGCAGCGCAAAAATGCAGATGGCATTCTACCTCTCACAAGATTGGGACAAGACGTGCTACCTCTATGATGCACAAACCAATACCAGTACACGAATCATGGACGGACTCTTGCTCACATTGGACATGCCATTCAACCACGAGAATCGCTATTATATCGTTGGTCCCGACCGCACTTCCAACGGCGAGAATACCGAGACGGCTATTCCTACTATCCATCCAGACGATATGCAAGTATGGGCATACTCTGAGCAAGCGGGCGAGATCACAGTCTGCTCCAACGATATTATCCAGTCGGTAACCGTATATGACATTGCGGGTCGTCTCATTGCCCATAAGGCGCTCGACCTGCTCTATAATCAAGTATCATTGCCTGTAGGTCAAGGTGTACACATTGCCGAAGTCACCCTCCGCGACAACTCCAAGCACTACACCCGTACCATTGTCAAATAATCGGCTGTCGGCTGCTGGACACCGGCCGCCAGCAACCAGATCCCGGAAGCCACGTTGGACGCCAGCCGCCGGACGCCGGCTGCCCCCTAAAAAAAGCCACCTGTCCTCCGACAAGTGGCTTTTTTACTCCGTGCCGCTCTTACTCGCCCAAACGCTCCAATTCAACGGTGAAATGGCGCATTAGTGGTGCTTCTTTCGTAATCGCCAGTCCGCGAGTAATGGTCTCACGGCGGTCATACACATTCTTCAACGCAGCAGCAATCACCTTCATATGGTTGTCCGTATAAACGCGGCGAGGGATACACAATCTTACCAAGTCCAGTCCACCGAAGCGGTTCTCTCTTGTTACAGGATCTCTATCCGCCAAGATATAACCTATCTCACACGCACGAATACCTGCCTCCAGATACAACTCACAAGTCAGCGTTTGCGCAGGGAACTCCTCAATGGGCACATGGGTCAGCACCTTATCCGCATCCACGAAGATAGCATGACCGCCTGCAGGGCGTTGGTAAGGAATGCCGTATTCATCGAGCAACTCCGCCAAATACTCCACCTGATGAATACGTGTTTGCAACATGTCAAACTGTGTATTTTCCTCCAATCCAACGGCCAAAGCAGCCATGTCGCGACCGTTCATACCACCGTAAGTGATAAAGCCCTCGTATGGGATACAATAGCGTTTGCAACCCTCATACCAATCTTCGCGATTAGTAGCGATGAATCCGCCCATATTTACAATTCCATCTTTCTTAGCGGACATGGTCATACTATCCGCGTAGGAGAACATTTCCTTGGCAATCTCCTGAATGCTCTTATCGGCATAACCCTCCTCGCGGGTCTTGATGAAATACGCATTCTCCGCAAAGCGCGCAGAGTCCATATTCACAGGCACACCATACTTATGGCACAGCTCGCATGTCTCGCGGATATTCTTCATAGAAACGGGTTGTCCTCCTACGGTGTTGTTTGTTACGGTCAGCACCATAAATGGCACATTGCCGGGGTTGTCTTTCAACAACTGCTCCAGATGCTCCAAGTCCACATTACCCTTAAAAGGAATCTCCAATTGGGTGTTCTTCGCCTCTTTGATAGTTACATCAATGGCGTGTGCTTTGCGTGCCTCAATATGCCCTTTGGTCGTATCGAAGTGCGCATTACCGGGGATGACATGTCCTTCTTTCACAAGGTGAGAGAACAGCACATTCTCTGCCGCACGACCTTGGTGCGTAGGGATAACATACTGAAAACCAGTGATACGTGTGATCGTGTCCTTCAACTCAAAGAACGACTTACTACCCGAATAACTCTCATCGCCGAGCATCAAGGCTGCCCATTGGCGGTCGGACATGGCACCCGTGCCTGAGTCGGTCAAAAGGTCAATGTAAACTTGCTCGCTACGGAGCATAAAGATGTTGTTCTTGGCTTCTTTCAGCCATTGTTCGCGCTCTGCGCGGGTGGATTTGCGGATGGGTTCTACCATCTTAATCTTCCACGATTCTGCAAAAGGTAATTCCATGGTATTTCGTTTTTGTGTGTATTTAAGGTGCTGCAAAGGTAGTAAAAAATATGCAAATACGCAAATATTTTTAATATTAAAGAGCAAAAATACATATTTTTATTTGTCTATATGCAAATTTTATAGTACCTTTGCAGCCGAAAATGTAAACGAACACATTAAAAACATAATAGAAAAATGAAAGTATTTTGTAAGACAAACGACGAGCAACCTCGCAAGAAAATGGGTTGTCTGGGTAAAACATTGATTGGTATCGGTGTGTATTTTGGTATTTGTTTCCTTTTTGGGGCATTGATGGGCGATATGATGTCCACACCTGCCACCAAATTGGAGGAGAACACCATTTATCGTATTGATTTGAAAGGTACGTTGGTAGAGCAAGCAGGCGAGGAGAATCCTTTTGATGCGCTCTTTGCAGAGATGTACGGTCAATCAACGACGACAGTAGGATTGAGCGATTTGCTCAGTAATATTGCTTTGGCAAAGGACAACGACAAAGTGTTAGGCATTTACCTCAAGGGCGGTTCGCTATCTGCGGGACCTGCATCTGCTAAGGCAATTCGTGATGCACTCCTTGATTTCAAGCAATCGGGCAAGTTTGTGATTGCGTATGCTGATTCGTATTCTCAAACCAACTACTATATTGCTTCAGTAGCAGATAAAATATTCTTCAATCCAGTGGGTGCGTTGGCTTGGGACGGTTTGACAGCACAAAAAGAGTACTATACTCGTTTGTTTGAGAAAATCGGTATTGAGATGCAGATACTGAAGGTAGGCACCTTCAAATCAGCAGTAGAACCATACTTCCGCACCTCGATGTCAGAGGCAGACCGCAAACAAACCGAGCAGTATTTGGATGGTATCTGGAGCGAGATGAAAACAGCAGTTGGACAAAGTCGCCAAATCGCTGCGGAGCAATTGCACGCATACGCAGATGAGTGCATGTCATTGCAACCACAAGAGAAATACTTGGCATACAATTTTGTGGACTCACTGGTGTATATCCAAGAGATGGATTCTATCTTGCGCACCTATGCGGGCACCAAAGACTATAAGCAACTCTCTAATAGCAAGATGACTAACGTAGAGCGTACTGAGATTGAGGCTAAAGACAAAGTAGCAGTTTTGTATGCTGATGGTGCTATATCGGATGAAGGTGCAGAGGGTATTGTTGAGGGTAAAATGTTGAAAACTATTAAGAAGATCTATAAGGATGATGATGTAAAGGCAGTAGTCTTCCGTGTAAACAGTCCTGGTGGTAGTGCCGATGCGAGCGAGCAGATTTGGCATGCGATGAAGATGTTGCAAGACAAAGGTATTCCTGTAGTAGTTTCTATGGGCGATTATGCAGCATCGGGTGGCTACTATATCTCTTGCAACGCAGATTATATTTATGCAGAGCCTACTACATTAACTGGTTCGATTGGTATTTTTGGTACGGTGCCTAATATTAACAAACTCCGCGAGAAAGTGGGCTTAGATATTGATGGTGTATCTACCAACAAACATTCCGCATTGAATGTCAATGCTATCTATAGAGGCATGAATCCTCAAGAGACAGCTCTTATGCAAAACATGGTAGAGCGTGGCTATGATCTCTTTACTCGTCGTTGTGCCGATGGTCGCGGTATGACGCAAGACGCCATTAAGAAGATTGGCGAGGGTCGTGTATGGCTTGGTAAGGATGCATTGGAGATTGGTTTAGTGGATAGTTTGGGTAACATGAACGATGCAATCAACAAAGCAGTTGAAATGGCTGAGTTGGGTGAGTATCAGTTGGTTTCTTATCCAGAAAAGAAAGACCCATTCGAGGAGATGCTTAAGATGTTCGACAACTCCACCCCAGAGGAGCAACTCATCATGCAAGTGCGCGAGTTCGCATCTAAACCACGTATCATGGCATTGATGCCTGAAGTAACTATCCAATAAAATGCTGAGAGCATACATAAGAAATAGCGGAGCACACCTCCGCTATTTTTGTGTCTATGTGTACCATCCGGTTTGGCTTTTTGTTGATATTTACAACCTTTTGACTCATTTTTTTGAGTAATACTTGCTTTATCCAAAATATTTTTGTACCTTTGCGCGTTTTTTGCAGAGCAAAAGAAATAATGTCAAAAACACTCTACATAATAGCAGGATGTAATGGTGCAGGAAAAACAACTGCATCCTTTACCATTTTGCCAGAGATTTGGCATTGTCAGGAGTTTGTGAATGCAGATGAGATTGCACGTGGATTATCTCCGCTCAATCCCAACAGCATGGCTATTCCCGCAGGGCGAATCATGCTGCAACGCATAGAGGAACTGCTACAACAAGGTGCATCTTTCTCTATTGAAACAACATTGGCGACACGCTCGTATCTGCAATTGGTAAAACGCGCACAAGCAGAAGGATATGTGGTGAATATTTTGTTCTTTTGGCTTGAGAGCCCAGAACTGGCAGTGCAACGCGTAGCCCAACGCGTGAGCGAGGGCGGACATGATATTGCTGCAGATGTAATCCGTAGGCGTTATGAATTGGGATTGAAAAACTTCTTTCATCTCTACAAGGACGCAGTAGATACTTGGACATTAGTAGATAACGCTTGCAACCCACGACATGTGATTGCTACGGATGAGGATATATTGGATGTAGAACTTTATAAAAAGATTGAGACGTATGTCAACGACTGAAAAGAAACAATATCAAGAAGATTTGCTTCATGGTCTTGAACTGGCGGAGTATCGTATGCTTCGCGATAAAGCTATGCGAAATGAAACGCTCATTCAAGGAGACGGCAAAGGCGGATGGGTGGAAGTGTCTGCGCGCGAGTTGTTCGTGAAACTATACAACGAGCCAGTGCCAACTTTCTAAATGGTTGAAAATGTTTTAAGGGGTCTAAAAGTTTTAAAGGTAGACGAATGATTAAACATGACGGCATAATAATCGCGTTGAATGAGGACGGCACCGCCCTCGTGCGTATCGTGCAGACAAGCGCGTGCGCGGCATGCAAAGCCAAAGCTATGTGCGCCAGCGCAGAGAGCGCCGAGAAAGAGATGACAGTTGTACTTTTAGGCGATGAGCAATGGGATGTGGGCAATGAAGTGGAAGTAATGGTGCAGCAAAAGATGGGATGGAAAGCGGTGATATTGGCATATCTGTTACCATTCTTTGTGATGTTGGCGGTGATGTTTATAGGCAATGCGTTGTGGAATGTACGCGAGGAAATCCTCGGCACAGCAGCACTCTGCGCCATGGCGCTCTACTACCTCGTACTGGGCATGTTCAAGGACAGATTGCAAAAAGAATTCTCTTTTACAGCAAAGAAGAATAACTAATAAAATAATAAAAACACAATGAATTTAATTCTGATTTCTTTAGCCGTTTTGGGTGTAACGGGATTAGTGGCAGCAGTGCTGCTATACTTCGTTGCCCAAAAATTCAAGGTGGAAGAAGATCCACGCATCGATGAGGTGCAAGAGGCGTTGCCTGGCGCAAACTGCGGTGGATGCGGTTTTGCGGGCTGTCGCGCTTTTGCCGAGAGTTGCGTGAAGGCGGACACGCTGGATGGACTTCTCTGCCCTGTAGGCGGTGCACCTACGATGAAGACAGTAGGTGAGATTCTTGGAATGGCGGTCGGAAACATCGATCCCAAAGTAGCAGTAGTACGCTGCAACGGTACGTGCGAAGCACGCCCAAAAACAAGCATTTACGATGGTGCTAAGAGTTGCCAAATCCTGCATAACTGCTATGTGGGCGAGTCGGCTTGTCCGTTCGGATGCTTGGGCTGCGGTGACTGTGTGGCTGCCTGCGAGTTTGATGCCATCCACATGAACCCCGAGACAGGGTTGCCAGAAGTGGACGACGAGAAATGTACCAGTTGCGGTAAGTGTGTGAAAGCGTGTCCACGCAACATTATTGAGCTCCGCAAGAAAGGTCCAAAGAGCCGCCGAATGGTAGTGATGTGCGTGAACAAAGACAAAGGTGCTGTAGCACGCAAGGCATGTACCAATGCTTGTATCGGTTGTAGCAAGTGCCAAAAGGTGTGCGAGTTCGATGCAATCACCATCGAGAATAACTTGGCGTACATCGATTACAATAAGTGCCGCCTCTGCCGCAAGTGCGAGGATGCGTGCCCAACAGGTGCTATTCATGCGGTGAATTTCCCACCACGCAAACCAAAGGCAGAAGCTCCAGCAACACCAAAGGCTGCACCAGTGGCTAAACCAGTGGCAGAAGCACCAGCAGCTAATGTTGAACCTAAACAAGAGGAGGCAAAGGCATGAAAGCAACATTTAGAATAGGTGGAGTTCATCCACATGATAATAAGCAATACTCTGTTCATCAACCTATCACCGAGTGCCCATTGCCAGCGAAAGCAATTATTCCGTTGGTACAACACATCGGTGCACCTGCGCAAGCAGTAGTGGAGAAAGGACAGAAAGTGAAAGTAGGCGAACTGATCGCTAAAGCAGGTGGTTTCGTGAGTGCGAATATCCACGCTCCTTTCAGTGGTACCATCACCAAGATTGACTCAACCATCGATGCATGGGGCATGAAAATGCCTGCCATCTTCATGGATGTGGAGGGCGACGAATGGCTTGAGACTATCGACCGCAGCAATGACATTATTCGCAAATTAGACTACGAGCCAAAGTATATTATAGATAAGGTACAAGAGGCAGGTATCGTAGGTTTGGGTGGCGCATGTTTCCCAACACACGTGAAACTTCTTCCTCCTCCAGGCAAGAAAGCGGAAGTGCTGATCGTGAACGGTGTGGAGTGCGAGCCATACTTGACTTGCGACCACCAACTCATGCTTGAGCACGGCGAGGAGATTATCATCGGTATTCAACTGCTGATGCGTGCGCTGAACATTGAGAAAGCTATCATCGGTATTGAGGCCAACAAACCTGATGCGATCAAGCACATGACTGCTCTCGCAAGCAAAGTGCTGGGCATTGAGGTAAAAGCCCTCAAACTTAAATACCCACAAGGTGGCGAGAAACAGCTCATTGATGCATGTATCCGTCGCCAAGTGCCAAGCGGTGCGCTGCCAATTGAGGTAGGGGCTGTGGTGGACAACGTGGCTACCATTCATGCTGTATATGAGGCAGTGCAAAAGAATAAACCACTCATCTCGCGCGTGATGACCGTTACAGGTAAGAGCTTGGCTAAACCAGGCAACTACGATGTACGTTTCGGTACACCATTGACCGAGGTTGTGGCTCTTGCAGGCGGTGTGCCAGAGGATACTGGTAAAGTGATTGGCGGTGGTCCTATGATGGGTCGCGCGATGAGCAATATCGATATGCCTAGCAACAAGCGCGTGAGTGGCCTGCTGTTCTTGCCAGAGGCAGAGAGTCTGCGCCAAGAGATTACGAACTGCGTGCGCTGCGGCAAATGTATAGGGGCTTGCCCAATGGGCCTCGAACCATGGCTCCTCAGCAAACAAGCATGGCACAGCATGTGGGACGAGATGGAAGACCACAACATTATGGACTGCATCGAGTGTGGTTGCTGCCAATTCACCTGCCCAAGCCACTTGCCACTGCTTGACTATGTGCGCATGGGTAAAGCAAAAGTAGGAGGAATCATTCGCGCTCGTCAAGCGGCGAATAAGTAGTTTAAAGTTTAAAGCTAGAATTTATGAAACAACTTATAGTATCTCCCGCACCACACTTCCATAGCGGTGATAGCGTGCGGAAAAATATGCTGTTGGTGATTATCGCCCTCCTGCCAGCTTACGCAGTCAGCGTTTGGCAATTCGGTTGGGGCGCACTCATCACCACCGCCATCAGCGTGGCAGCATGCGTGCTGTTTGAGTGGCTGATTGCGAAATATATCTTGAAACAAAAATCCACTATCGGCGACCTCTCTGCTGTACTGACAGGTCTGTTGTTGGCATTCAACTTGCCAAGCAACTTGTCTTGGTGGATCGTGATTATCGGTGCGTTGGTGGCTATCGGCGTAGCGAAAATGAGTTTCGGTGGATTAGGACAAAACATCTTCAACCCTGCTCTTGTGGGTCGTGTGTTCCTGCTAATTTCTTTCCCTGCTCAAATGACTACATGGCCAGTGCCACAAGGTTTTGCTACCTCGTATGTGGATGCTGCTACAGGTGCTACTCCTCTGACTGCCATGAAAGTGGCGCTGACTGGTAGCGACAGCATGATGAACGCAGTGCCAGAGATGTGGGATATCCTCATCGGTAAGATGGGCGGTAGTCTTGGCGAGGTGAGCGCATTGCTCCTGCTCGCAGGTGGTATCTTCCTTATTGCTACGCGTGTGATTACATGGCATATCCCAGTGAGCATCATGGCTACTGTGGCGTTGTTTGCTGCGGTAACTGGTTGGGCTGGAATGTTGCCAGAGAGCGTATGCACAGGCGAATATGTGATGCTGAGTCTTTGCACTGGTGGTATGATGCTGGGTGCATGGTTCATGGCTACCGACTACGTGACTTCTCCTATGAGCAATTGGGGAAAGATCATCTTCGGTGTGGGTATCGGTGTGATTGTGATGGTGATTCGTACTTGGGGTGCTTACCCAGAGGGTATGTCATTCGCTATCCTAATCATGAATGCATGTGTACCATTGTTGAACCTCATTCGTCCAAAGCGTTTTGGCGAGAAGAAAAAAGCATAAGGAGGACAGGACTATGGCAAAATTACAAAGTTCATTTAAGAATATGTTGCTATCGCTGACGCTTATCGCGTTGGTGGCTGCGGCTGCCTTGGCTGGCGTGTATATGCTGACCATGGCACCTATCGAGGCTGCCAAAGTGGCTAAGCAACAGAGCGCTATCATGCAAGTGCTTCCTGAGATGGAAGGCATGACTATCGCTGAGGCAGAAGAGGTAAATGGTATTACTCTGCACAAAGCGTATGTAGGCGAAGAGTGGGTAGGTACAGCCGTTGAGGCAAGCACCGAGGGCAACATGAACATGCCTTTTGGTGGCACCTTCCGACTGATGGTAGGATTTAATAACGTGGGCGATGTCGTCCGCTACGTGGTATTGGAGCAAGCCGAGACTCCTGGTCTGGGTGCGCTGATGAGCACATGGTTCTGCAATCCTGAGAAACCAAAATCCAACATTCTGGGTAAGAACCCTGCAACTACAGAGTTTCGCGTAAGCAAAGATGGTGGAGATATTGATGCTATCACCGCATCTACCATCACCTCGCGCGCTTTCCTCGAAGTGGTAGTGAAAGCATACAACGCTATTGCACAGCAACCTATGCTAATCGAGGCAGTGAGCGGTGCAACACAAGTGGAAGCACCTGCCGCACCTGTTGCAGAAGGCGCTTGCCCTTATGGTAACGACCCTGCTACATGCTCAGGTTGCAGCGAGAAACATTGTCAAAAGAAAGGAGGCCAACAATGAAAAATAAAGCATTAAACACCGTATTGAACGGTATCTTGCGCGAGAACCCAGTATTCGCTCTCGTGTTGGGTATGTGTCCTACCTTGGCGACTACCACTTCTGCTATCAATGGTATGTCTATGGGACTCGCTACTACTTTCGTGCTTATCTGCTCGAATGTGGTGATTTCACTCTTGAAGAATTTGATCCCTGATAAAGTACGTATCCCTGCGTTTATCGTGGTGATTGCTACTTTCGTGACGATGGTGCAACTCTTGATGCAAGCATATTTGCCTGCCATTTATGAGGTGTTGGGTTTGTTTATCCCGCTGATTGTGGTGAACTGTATCGTACTTGGTCGTGCAGAGGCGTTTGCTGCTAAGAACACCGTGGGCTTGTCTGCTTTGGATGGTCTGGGTATGGGTCTTGGCTTTACGCTGGCATTGACTTTGATTGGTGCAGTGCGTGAGTTGCTGGGTACAGGTTGTGTCTTCGGATTGAACCTCTACAGCGAGACTTACGGTATGCTCATCTTCGTATTGGCACCAGGTGCCTTCATCGTATTGGGCTACTTGATGGCATTGGTACAGAAACTCTTGAAGAAGTAAATGGTAAATCATTAAATTGTAAATTAGAATTATGGTATATTTCTTGATATTTATCTCTGCGATATTCGTGAATAATATCGTATTGAGTCAGTTCTTGGGTATCTGTCCATTCTTGGGCGTAAGTAAGAAGATCAATACTGCGCTGGGTATGGGTGCAGCGGTATTGTTTGTCATGACTTTGGCTACCCTTGTAACCTACCTCTTGCAACAATTGTTAAATGCATGGGGCTTGGGCTTTTTGCAAACCATCTTGTTTATCTTGGTGATTGCAGCTTTGGTGCAGATGATTGAGATTATTCTGAAGAAGATCTCTCCATCTCTTTATCAAGCATTGGGTGTGTTCTTGCCCTTGATTACTACCAACTGCTGTCTGCTTGGTGTGGCTATCATGGTGGCAAGTGGTACATATAAACTGCCTATGGGCGCAGAACCTGGTTTATTGACAGGTATGTTGTTTGCTATCGCAACGGCTATTGGTTTTGCGTTGGCATTGGTATTGTTCGCAGGTATGCGCGAGCAATTGGCATTGGCTAAAGTGCCAAAAGCGATGCAAGGTACACCTATCGCCCTTTTGACTGCTGGCCTCTTGGCTATGGCATTCATGGGCTTCAGTGGCGTAGTATAATCTCGTAAATGTATATTTCAACAAAAAAGCACTTACTCAGGTAGGTGCTTTTTTGTTGCTATTATGCCCGTTGTACCATTGCCAGTGTTCTGGCAAATACTCCCAGCCTTTAACCTCTAAACTGTAGACGCGAAGCGCCGTCCTCTAAACTGCAGCTCCGCTGCTTGCCTTTACACCCTACATTCTACACTCTACACCAGAAAAATCAACCAAAAATGCGATTTTTATTTGCATATCTGCAAAAAAAATAGTACCTTTGCAGCGGAAATTGAGTGAAATCAAAAATAAAACTGAGTAAAATTCAAGCAAATATTGAGTAAATATATAAAACTATGATTATCCGTAAGCAGCTGATTACCTTGCAAGAACGCATGCAAGAGCCACGCCAATTTATTCAAGTATTGGCAGGAACACGCCAGGTTGGTAAGACTACTTTGGTCAAACAATTTGTCGAAAGATGCACTGTGCCTGTTACATCGTTGAATGCGGATACCATTGACGAAAATAATCCTCAATGGATATCCAAGCAATGGGCAGATGTTCGGCAGCAAATGCGTCTTCTAAAGCAAGAGGAACACATCTTGGTTATAGATGAGATACAAAAACTCAAGAACTGGAGCGAATATGTGAAGCGTGAGTGGGATGCGGATACATGGAACGGTCTCAACTTGAAGGTTATATTGTTAGGCAGTAGTCGTCTGCTCATCAAAGATGGTCTAACCGAAAGTTTGGCAGGGCGTTATGAGTTGATTCGTATGCCTCACTGGAGCTTTACTGAAATGCAAGAGGCATTTGGATTTACATTGGAAGAGTATATCTATTTTGGTGGCTATCCAGGCAGTGCTAAGTTGATTAAAAACGAGGCTCGTTGGAAACGATATATCTTGCAGTCTATTGTAGATCCTGCTATAGAGAAGGATGTACTGATGACCAAACGCATTCACAAGCCGGCATTGCTGAGTCAATTGTTCCGTATTGGCTCTACATATAGTGCAGAGATTGTGGCATATAACAAACTGCTTGGACAATTGCAAGATGCAGGCAATACAACCACTTTAGCCAATTACCTCAAAGTCTTGGGCAAAGCGGAATTGCTGGGTGGATTGCAAAAGTTTGCTCATGCTCCTATTCGTCAAGTCTCATCCATCCCTAAGTTTCAAGTATATAACAACGCTTTGTTATCCACTTATGCAGGCCATGGTTTTATGACGGAGCAGTTAGATAGTGCGCGTTGGGGGCGTTGGGTAGAGAGTGCCGTAGGTGCACATCTAATGAATTGGGCAGAAGAACATGATTACCGAGTCTTTTATTGGCGTGACGGTAATGATGAGGTGGATTTTGTTATTCAACGCGGCTTAGAAGAAGTGGTTGCTATTGAGGTAAAAAGTGGTAAGCGGACAGATAATCAAGGCATTCACACTTTTGCTGACTCCTTCCACCCTAAACATAGCATTGTCGTAGGTGGAGCTGGTATATCATTGGAACAGTTCCTATTACTATCACCTGACAACTTATTCTAACTTACACCAGAAAAATCGCATTTAATGCGATTTTTCTTGCATATCTCCAAAAAATTCCGTAACTTTGCAGACTGAAAAAGAAAAATATGATTATTGATAACCCCGACATACCTGAAAGCAAATTTCCAGAAGAAATTCTGATGCGCCTTTTGTGTGACCACTCGTCCAAACGAAATATCATTTGGGCGACGGATGATTATGCGCATCTCGGAGAAGGTTTTTATTTTAACCAAACCATAGAGATTCCTCTTATTACAGGAGGCTTTGAAGGCATTATTAAACCTCGTTCCGAAAAAGCTAAAGACATTCAAAACGCTCGCAGCAAAGACAAAGCAGAAGTATTTACGCCATCGTGGGTGTGTAATAAACAAAACAACCTGATTGATGAGCAATGGTTTGGTCGTCCCAATGTCTTCAATACTGAAACTGAAAACGGGTGGATAACCAATTATAATCAAATTGAGTTCTCAGACGAACCTGGTAAAACTTGGCGTGATTACGTCAAGGATGTGCGTATGGAGATAACCTGTGGTGAAGCACCATACATTACATCACGCTACGATACTGTTACAGGCAATTTCATTGAGCCATTAGATCGTGTCGGTATTCTTGACCGCAAGTTCCGCGTTGTTTTAGAGAACTATGGTCCAGGGACAGAGTACAAAAAATGGTTTAAATGGATGCGTATAGCTCTTGAATCAACCTACGGCTACGAGTGGCAAGGAGATAATCTCTTACTCGCGCGTGAGAATGTGCTCTCTTCTTATATCCGGTTCTATACACTTCGTTTTGGCAAAAAGGAATTTCCGCCAATCAAAATGCTGCAAGAAGCCATTGAGGTTATCACATGGAACTTTTGGCAAATGGATGGTTTGAAAGGGGTCATTCCATGCACTTGTGTAGATCGCGAATTACCTACACAAACATCGTTGTTTGGCTTTGATGATGAAGCCCCAAAAACTGAACCATGCCCAGGCTGTAAGAGTGGCGAACTTAAAGATATGAAATTGCATACTGGCATCCAATGTCAAATCAAAGATTGGGATTTGGAAAACGATGGCAAGAAAAAGAAAGTAATCTATTTTCATGAACTAATGAAATAATCATATTATGTATCAATCATTCCATTTTCGGTTAATCTACGTCTTTACAATCAATGATGCGAAGCACCGTGGTTGTGTCAAAGTGGGAGAAACATCCCTCGGAGATGATGTGGATATTATGAATGCTTTACAGTTGCAACCATGTTGTAAGGAACTGAACAAAGCAGCAAAAGAGCGCATTGATCAATATACCAAGACAGTTGGTCTGGATGATGATGTGCAATTGCTACATACTGAACTAACTGCTTTTTCGTCTAAAAACAAACTTGTGCAGTTCAATGATAAACAAGTTCATGAAATTCTTGAACGTTCAGGCATCAAAAAGAAAAAACTTGGTAGTTCTACTGAATGGTTTGAGTGTGGAGTTGCAGAAGTAAAAGAAGCAATCAAAGCAGCTAAAGAAGGACGCTCGTCTATCAGTCTCATAGACGTTGCAAGCAAACAACAACCCATCGTATTCCGTCCCGAGCAGTTGGATGCTATCAAACTTACCAAGAAACGATTCGCTACTAACAATCAATTCCTATGGAACGCTAAAATGCGATTTGGCAAAACGCTTACCGCATTGCAAGTGGTTAAGGAATTGAGTTTTGATAAGACAATTATTATCACGCACCGCCCTGTTGTGGATGAGGGATGGTTTGATGATTTCAGAAAAATATTCTTTGATAGTCCAAACTACAAATATGGTTCAAAGAATAACGGTGAGTCCTTTAATTCTTTATTGAAACTCAACAAAGAGCATGGTACGCATTTCGTATACTTTGCTTCTATGCAAGACTTGCGTGGCTCAGAAAAAGTAGGTGGAAATTTCGATAAGAATGACGAAATTTTCTCTACAGATTGGGATATGCTCATCGTAGACGAGGCACATGAAGGAACAAAAACTGCCCTTGGTCAAGCTGTTATTCATGAGATATTCAAAGGCAACACCAAGATGCTTCAATTATCAGGTACTCCTTTCAATCTTATCGACGATTATAAAGAAGATGAGATTTACACATGGGATTATGTTATGGAGCAACGAGCAAAAGCAAACTGGGATAAAACACACTGGGCAGAGCCTAACCCTTATGCTGGATTGCCTAAATTGAATATCTACACATTCGATCTTTCTCTTGAACTTAAAAAGTACCAAGATAACGAACATGCATTCAACTTTGCTGAGTTCTTCCGTGTAAATGAAAATGGTACATTCAAACACGAGAAAGATGTTGATGCTTTTCTTAATTTGCTTGCTTCTAACGATGCAAAGAATTATCCATATTCCAAACTAGAATGGAGACAAAATCTTCGTCACTCTCTTTGGACGGTCCCCTCAGTAGCAGCTGCTGCAGCACTCAGTATCAAATTACGCAATCATCCAGTATTAGGACAATTCCAAGTAGTCAATGTGGCAGGTGAGGGCGATACCGATGCTGATTACGAAAGCACTAATGCGTTAGAGATGGTTAAAGAAGCGATTGGTCCTAATCCTGAGGAAACAATGACCATTACGCTTTCACGAGGTCGTCTCACTACTGGTGTAACAGTACCCGCATGGACCGCAGTCTTTATGTTACATGGATCTTATAGTACAGATGCTAAGGCATATATGCAGACTATCTTCCGTGCACAATCACCAGCCATTATAAATGGTAGAGTAAAAGATGAATGTTTTGTTTTTGACTTTGCCCCAGACCGCACACTCAAAGTGCTCGCGGAAACTGCTAAAGTTTCTGCAAAAGCTGGCAAAAGCAAATCAAACGATAAAATAATCTTGGGCGAATTCCTCAATTTCTGCCCTGTAATATCTTTCCATGGCGCACAAATGCGTGCCATCAATGTAGATCACATGATGCAGCAACTAAAGCGCGTATATGTGGATCGTGTGGTGCGCAATGGCTTTGAAGATAGCTATCTTTATAATGATAGACTTTTCCAACTTAATCATTTGGAATTGGAGAAGTTTGCACGCCTCCGTGATATCATTGGACAGACAAAGGCGATGAAACATACAGATGAAGTAGATGTTAATAAACAAGGGTTTACTGAAGAAGAATACGAAGAGATTGAACGTATCAAGAAGAAAAAGAAAGAACAATTGACAATAGAGGAGTTGCAAAAGTTGCAAGAGGTTGAGGAGAAAAATAAACAACGTCGTACTGCAATATCCATACTACGAGGTATCTCTATTCGTATGCCTATGATTTTGTTTGGAGCAGACATAAAAGATGAACAAACAGAAATTACATTAGAAAACTTTACTGAGTTAGTTGACGACCAATCTTGGGAGGAATTCATGCCTCAAGGAGTAACTAAAGAACTTTTCCGTGAGTTCATCCCATACTACGATGAAGATATTTTTGCTGCTTCAGGTTTGCGTATCCGCAATCTTACACGAGAGGCAGACAATATGGATGTTGAGGAACGCATAGAGCGTATTACTACCATCTTTACCTCTTTCCGTAATCCTGATAAAGAAACAGTTCTCACACCATGGAAAGTGGTAAATAGACAATTATCAGACACATTGGGTGGTTGGTGTTTTTACGATGATGAATATGAAGAACGACTATGTTCTCCACGCTATGTAGATAACGGAAAAGTGACCAAGGATACACTATCTGAGCACAGCCGTGTATTGGAAATAAACTCCAAATCGGGTCTTTATCCGTTGTATATAGCATATTCTATCTACAAAACAATTTTGGAAAAAGAACAAATGTCGTACATGATTACGGATGCTGCGCTTGCAAATCGCATCGTGCACCACCATAAAGTCTGGGATAAAGTGTTGCGTGATAACCTCTTTATCATCTGCAAGACACCGATGGCAAAGAGCATAACTCGCCGTACACTTATTGGTTTCCGTGAAGGAATAAAATTAAATGCTCATCATTTTGAAGACCTTATCAACCAAATCTCAAATAAGAAAGATAAATTTGTTAAACAGATAACCAGTGGTTCATACTGGAATAAAAAAGACATACAAGACATGAAATTTAATGCTATCGTAGGTAATCCGCCTTATCAGTTAACAGACGGAAGTGGAGCTGCTGGAGATGCTGCAATTCCAATTTACAACCGTTTTATAGATATAGCAAAGGAGATAAAACCTAACTATATCTCTATGATTATGCCTTCAAAATGGATGATTGGTGGACGCGGTCTGCAACAATTCCGTAAGGATATGATAGAGGATAAGCATATCGAAAAATTGTTCGACTATGAAAACGATCGTGAAGTATTCCCTACTTCTCATATCGATGGTGGAGTGTGCTATATATTGTGGAATAAGAACTATTCAGGTTTGGTAACATATGCATACAAACCAACAGATGGAGGTCAAATAGTATATGAACGTGACCTGAAAAATGATACATCATCTTTTGTCGTTCGTGACTTTAGAAGACAAGGTTTAATTAGAAAAGTAACAATAAAGGGCGCATTTAGTAGTATCGTATCTGCTCGTAAACCATTTGGTATAAATACAGATTTATTCAATGCAAAAGAAAATTATCCTGAATTTGGTATATCAGATATGCCAACAAGTGATTCATGTTTGTGCTGGGGAGTTGTTGGTATTAAAGGAGGTGCTAAGCGTGTCAAGTCATATATCAAACGAAATGCAATTCCTAAGAAACAAGAGTGGATAGATAAATACAAGTTAGGTATTTCTAAATCATATTCGACTGGAGCTATCAATTTCCCTGAATTAATAGTTGCTAATCCTAACGTTGTATTTACTGAAACTTTCTTAGTTATTGGTCCTTTCGATACAGAGCAAGAACAACAAAACTGCTTAAAATACACGAAAACAAATTTATTCAAGATTTTATTGTTCTTTGGTAAAGGATCTATGCAGGTAACTCAAGAAGTATTCTGCTATGTCCCTCTCCAAGATTTTACAACTCAATCTGATATTGACTGGAGCAAGTCAATTCCTGAGATTGACCAACAACTCTATGCAAAATACAACCTCTCTGAAAATGAAATCGCCTTCATCGAAAAGATGATCAAACCTATGTAGTAGTTTATAGTAATAAATTGATAGAAATAGTATAATGGCAAAAGTTATAGAAATACTAAACCAAAGAGTTAATACTACAGATGAGATTAATAGTTGGTTATTTACGACGATTCAATCCATTATAAAACAATCAACTAATCATCTCAAAGGTGTGGAGAGAGTTATGCCTGAATTTGATTTGCATGACTCTTCACATAGCGCATCAGTATTAGAAGTAATCGAAATGTTACTAGGTGATACTGCCGAAAATCTATCTTCGTTTGAATTATTCTATATTATTGCATCATCTTATCTTCACGATTGTGGAATGGCAATTTCTGATTTTGAAAAAAATATCATGAAATTAACAGAAGGAACAGATGATATCTATCTATGCAAAGATTCGTTAAAAAATGATGGAAAGAGATGTTTTACATATGAAGAAGCGAAACGTTTTATTATACAAAACAAAAATAAGATTTATGTAGATTTCAATGGAGAGATACAAAATTGGCTATTTGTTCCACCTACAGAAAATGATTTAGTTCAATATCTATCTGATTTGTTGATTGAATATCAGAACTTTAGAAATAAAAACTACATAACGATTAAAAAAAGCACAGACTTTGCAGCTACAAATCAATCGCTTCGTACAGAATATATAAGGCTATCCCATCATAAAAGAATATTTGAATATATAAAAAATTGGGGCAAAACAAGATTCTCGACTTTTCCCATTAATGGAATCGGACAACGAATCGCAAATGATCTTGCTGTTATTTGTAAAGCTCACGGGGAGAATCCTGAATACTTAAGCAAGTTGGGGACTCAAATTGAATATTGTGGACATGATTCAATTAATTTGCAATTTATAGCTATGTTGCTAAGAATTGGTGATATTGTTCATTTTAATTCAGAAAGAGCTCCATTAGAACTTAGAGCGCTCCGTCAATTTAGTTCAAGTTTCAGTTTTGAACAATGGAGAGTCAAGGCAACTGGTATCAATTATGACATATCTAATGGCACAATTGCATTTAGGGCATATATAACAAGACCAGCAGATTACTATGTGTTGCAGCATTATATTGATTGGATTGATAATGAATTACATTTGTTTCTACAATTATCTGCTCAATGGGATAGTAAACATCGTCTTTCTATAAGAGAAAAAGTTGAAAGATCGAATATCGCGTATGATGATTCTATATTCACACCAGTATTAGGGCTTAAATTTACATTAAATCAAAAGAGGATACTTGACTTATTGATGGGTGTTGGTTTATATAAAGATAAATTTGCATGTATTAGGGAACTATATCAAAACTCTCTTGATGCATGTAGATTTCAGGTTGCCAAAGATAAGATTTTTGGGAAACAATCTAAGGGAATTATTGAATTTGGTATAGGAGAAGATAACGGAGATAAATATCTATATTGTTTAGATAATGGTAAAGGAATGTCCGCTTCCATAATAGAAAATTATCTGTTAAAGATAGGAAATTCCTATTATCAATCACCTGATTTTTATCAAAGTCAAGCAGAAACAGGTTTTGTATATACACCCACCTCTCAGTTTGGTATAGGCATCTTATCTTGTTTTATTATTGGTGATAGAATAGAAATTGTAACCAAAGAAGATAATGGAAACTATATTGCGTGTTCAATTGATGGCCCAAGTGAGTTTTTTTACTATAAAAAAACTTCCAAGCTGGATGAAGATTTAATAAAGACATCAGGTACTATCGTAAAAGTCTTTCTCAAGAAAGAGTATTATAATAGTATTAACACGACGGAAATTGTCAATTTGGGATTAGTTTCGTATATAAATGACGGATTTGCACAACAACTTCGCCCAGATCTAAATGTTGATTATAATAATTGGAAAAATAGTCTTTTTAAAATTATAGACAATTATGTCATAATTGTACCAGAACAAATCGAACTATTTATTAAATGGAACAATAATAAAAAACAGAAGATATTGAGCAAACCTTATATCTACGATTTAGACACATTACAAATAACAGACATTGACGTCATAGACCAACATATGCATCGATTTCGAAAGGCTTGTGAATTCAAATTGAAAGATTATATGAACCTTGTTGATTGCCATGTTTTAATGGTTGAATATAATGGTTTATCTTTTAAGACAATTTTGAATTTACCTAAACCAGGAATGGAGCAATATGGATATGAGGTGATGAATCATGTCCCAATAGATTATTCTTATGGGATTTGTGTTGATGGCATTTCTGTAAATGGGCATTTCGAAATATATTCTTTAACAGAAAGGCTTATCCGACATGGTATTGTCAATTTTTATGGTGATAATCGTCCTCAGCTGAGTGTTGATCGAAGAGATTTGGTTTATAACGATGATGGGCGATTTGAAATAATCTCGAAAGAAATTATTCGGAAAATCATGGAAGAGGCTATCACCAAGGCGCATCACCATATTCAAGAATATAATATCCATAGGGGTAGTGAATTGTACAATATTGTTTGGGAAAGTGTGTTTCATAAATTCAGTTACGCTTCCACTATTCTCTTTGAGGTACTTTCTCTGAATGGATATAACGCCATAGAATGGGCTAATTTATCTTCATGCCTTAAAAATAATGTTACGATAGGAGAATTTATCAATCAAGATGTTGTTCGATTGCCAGATTATAATTATCATAAATTAAATAATATTTCTCAAATTTTATTATTGAACAAGTTGTGTACAGCAAGAGAAATTCGGGTAAATAAAAATGATGTTAGTATTATATCTCATAAATTGACAGAAGAAACCGATATAGATCAAGATTTAGAAGACAATGATGTTGCAGATACTTATCTAGTTCGGACTAATGATTATGGCAAGACTTTTGATGAATATGATATAATATCAAATTTATATCCTATTGTTCCTGATTATTTCTACGATCTCGTTAGAGATTGTAATGAAATGTATAGTGGGCATCTAAAAAAAATCCATAACTATTCTAATGGTATAACTGCATTTTATGAGCAAAATCCATTAGAAATTGATGAAGAATTAGGGTTGTATATGGAAGACAGAGATCTGTTTAGAAAAAAAGTACGGCATATCCGTTCTTTAAAGACGAAACGAAGCCCCATTTTTTATTCTAATATAAGAGTCCCAAATGATGAGAATATTGAAAGTGATAAGTACATATTAGCATTAACGGCTTATATCGCTCCACGCGAACTTTTGGAAAATGAAAAAGAAGAACTTGCTATTTATAAGGAAAGCAATCCCTCTTACTACAAAGGAGTAACAGAGGGATGGAGTATTATCGTTACTGGCGAGTCTGATAATAAGATGAACACCTATATAAAAGCAGGAAAACATACACGAAAAGATTTAGTCAACTTAATTCCTCTCCCTTTTTGGAAAAAGTATAGTAATCATATTCATGTCTTCCCGAATGGTATGCAATTAAAAAAACTTTTAGAGAAAGATACATAAATCAATCATAAAATCACAAAAAACAAATTATGTGCCAATGGAGTTAATTATATTTTGGAACTTTTTTTGAGAAATAATAGGATACGAAAATGAGAACTGGAGTAATATATTTGTACACATTCCCAAATGGCAAAGTATATGTTGGACAAACTCGACGCAATCCAAAAGTTAGGCACAGAGAGCATCTTGATTCAAAAACAGGACCTACAAATGGAGCGTTTTGGAAAGCATATCAAGAGCAAGGAGAACCTAAATACGAGATACTGGAGACGCATCAATTGGAAAATGTGGAAGAATTAATAGATGTTCTCAACGAACGCGAGACATATTTTATCAACCAATATCAAGCCACCAATCCAGATTATGGTTACAATGTAAAACCGATAGGAACTGTTGGACTTCGTGGAGAGCCAAAGATATGTAGGTTATGCGATAGGTATTATCATATGTACATGCACAATATATGGCCACATTTCTTAATGGTTGAAGAAAAAATTAAAAATGAGGAAATATTGATTGATGAGGAGAAAGAAATATATCAAGTGTATTTTGTAGAGAATAATATTTTCTATAAGGAAAATGGGGAACACAAGACTGATGAACTAATTTATGAACACTGGTTTGACTATGCCGAATTTTGTTTGCAAGATGATATACGTACTTATGCACATGAGTATGTCCATGAAAATTCCGTACAACTATTAAACGAATACGTTGACAAAGAAACAATATATCAATTAGACTTAGAAGGAAAGATTATCGCCAAGTTTGATTCTCAACTTGAGGCGGCAGAGGCTCTGGGAGTAAAGAACGCAGCAAACATTAATAATGTTATCCTCGGCAAGCAAAAGACAGCATATGGTTACAGATGGGTAAAAGCAATAAATTATCAGCCAATAGATAAAACAAACTAATTAAAAACCGAATCCATCACATATAAAATCACAAGAAAATACAATTTATTTGCACTTTTCTCTACACCCTGACAACTTTTAGCAGTTTAATATACTACCTTTGCAGCGGAAAATCAAACAACTATGGACAACCAAAATCAAATAATCCTCTATCAAGACGACAACGATATTACTCGTGTGTCAGTACGCTTTGCGGATGAGGACTTGTGGCTGACACAGAATCAGTTAGCCGAAATCTATTGTACGACACGCGAAAATGTGACAATGCATATCAATAATATATATGCAGATGGCGAATTAACCCAAATTTCAACTAGTAAGGATTTCTTACTAGTTCGCCAAGAGGGTAACCGTCAGGTACAACGCAACATTGCCCACTATAATCTGGATATGATTATTGCGCTTGGTTATCGTGTGCAATCGCAAGTCGCTACACGCTTCCGCCGTTGGGCTACACAACGTTTGCACGAGTATATCCAAAAGGGATTTTCCATGGATGACGAGCGACTCAAACAAGGCGGTAATCGCTATTTCCGTGAGTTGCTGCAACGTATCCGAGATATTCGCAGTAGCGAACGCAACTTCTATCAACAAATCACCGACATTTACGCCACTTCAGTGGACTATGATCCACGCAGCGAAATGACAAAGATGTTCTTCGCTACCGTCCAAAACAAACTACACTATGCAGTACATGAACACACTGCTGCCGAAGTAATCTATGAGCGCGTGGACAATGAGAAACCTTTTGTTGGAATGACCAATTTCCGAGGCAACTATATAACTAAAGATGATGTAAAGATTGCCAAAAACTATCTTTCAGAGATAGAACTTCAACGCCTCAACCTCTTAGTATCGGGCTTCTTGGATTTTGCCGAGTTCCAAGCATTAGAGATGAATCCAATGACCATGCAAAATTGGATAGAAGCACTGGATAATCAGATTCTTTCTCACAAACGCAAAGTGCTGATGGGCAAAGGGAATATCTCTCATCAACAAGCTATCGAGAAAGCCGAAAAAGAGTTTGAGATTTACCGCCAACGCGAGATGCAACTCCTCGAAAGCGATTTCGACCGCGAAATAAAAAAACTAAAAGAGAAATAAAATTCTCTCGTAATATCCCACTGAGGGGCTGAGTTCAGCACTACATTCAGTACCCGAAAACTTTTTTCAAAAAAATACACCCACGCGGGAAGCTAGTAAATACTACACTTCCCGCGTGAGTGATTAGTCATACTACGAATTAAATCTATTTTCTTGTCACGTGCCTGAAATTTATCAAATGTGTATCACCTACGGACTTTTCTGAGCCAGTATAGATGATGTTCATGCTCAACAAATCATCTTTGAGCAGCCCTTTGAGATAATCCAGTGAATTCATAAAGTCTGGATGAAAACGCTCGGCTGACTTGATTTCGTATGCATGTATTTTGCCTGCCTCTTCTTGCAAGATATCTACTTCTCGTGATTTGTCTCGATAGAACAAAATATTCTTTTCTAATCCCTGATTATAACGCGCTTTCAACATATCACAAACTACCATATTCTCAAATATCGCACCGCGCAAAGGATGATTAGCCAACTGCTGAGCCGTCTCTATTCCCAAGAGATAACATACCAAACCTATATCGTAGAAATACACCTTAGGTGTTTTAGTCAGTCGTTTGCCGATATTGCGATAAAATGGATGTAGCAAAAATGCTGTATATGAGGTCTCCAATATACTCATCAATGATTGAATAGTCTTGTAATCTACAGCTAATTCCGCACTGATAGATGATGCTACAAACTCCGTACCCACTCGAGAAGCAAGAATAGTTAGAAAGCGACGGAAAAGACTCAAATCTTTGATATTCACGATTTGTCGTACATCCTTTTGAATATAAGTAGCCACATAACTATCATATACTGTGTGCGGGTTTTTCTTATCTCCCCATACAGCAGGATAGAATCCTCGCCACATCAGTTCATTGACATCTATATCCGCATCATCGCCTAACTCCGACAAACTCAATGGAAGTAGGCGCATAACCGCCACACGACCAGCTAAGGATTGAGATATATTTTGCATCAACAAGAAGTCACTGCTACCACTTAGCACATAGCGCAATGATTTGTTTTCATCGACTACCACTTGTAGAACAGAAAACAACTCGGGCAAGTTCTGTGCTTCGTCTATAATCAATCCATTGGGATATTGTAGCAAGAAGCCCTCAATGTCATGTTCAACTAAAGCTCGGGTTGTAGCACGCTCCAAATTGACATATTCGTAATCAGGAAATGCCATTTTGCATAGTGTAGTCTTACCTGATTGACGTGGTCCTGTCACAGAAATGACAGACCAATGCTCACTTAACTCTAAAAGTTTGTTTTGTAACTCTCTGCTATACATACAATTATTGTCTTTATGGACAAATTAGGAATACAACTCCTAATTTGTTCGCAAAGGTACTACATTTATTTGACATACGCAAGAGTATGAGCGAAAAATGTGATTTTTTTTAGCGATAATTGGTAACTTTCGGCACAATCTTCGCGCGAAGAAACTTTTTTTTAGAAAAATAAAGCCATGCGAAAGTGATTATAGTACAGCCACTTTCGCATGCTTTATCTGTTACGTTCCACTCAAAAAAACTCCAATCTTCGGCACAAACTACTAATATACCGAAGATTCAGCACCCCTATAATATATAGAGAAGTTCCTCGAGCGCCCGAGGATGTTCTTATCTCCCTTCGGTCGAACGATCGCTTCGCGTACGATTCGGGCGCAATGTTGTTGATATTGTCGTCTAATAACAAATCAGCGGCAGAAGTAGCGGCAATAGCAAAAAATATTTTCATCAGTAACCATCGAACTTCAGAAGCCCTAAAACACAAATCAGCGGCAACATTATCTACATTTGCCGCTACTTTTTGCAGCATTATATAGAAGGTAAATGATTATACCTTCAAGAGCCAGTAATCCGAATACTGCATTTTTTTACCTAACATTTGTGTATATCAAAAAAAAATAGTAATTTTGCGCGCAAAATTGCTAAAATGTAAACGATATGAATATGAAAATAGATTGGAAGAAACTGCTGCCCTATGCTGTGGCTATTGTAGCATTTGTGGCGATAGCAATGATTTATTGTGCACCTCTGCTTGAGGGCAAAGTGCTGGTGCAAGGTGATGTAAACAATTGGAAAGGTGCTGCACAAGAGGCACGCGCTTTCTATGATGAAAATGGTACACGTACATGGTGGACCAACTCCATGTTTGGCGGTATGCCTACCTATCAAATCACGGGTAGTCTGCCATCGGGCGAAATGCGCAATAGTATGGCTAAAGTCGCTCACCTCGGTATGGAAGGCGGTTGGGAAGCCATTGGCATTATCTTTGCCTACTTCTTTGGCTTCTTCCTTATGCTTCGTTGCTTTAAGGTGAATCCATGGCTGAGTATTATAGGTGGCTTGGCTATAGGATTCTCTACATACTTCTTTTTGATTATTCCCGCAGGTCACGTTACCAAAGCAGTCGCATTGGGATTCTTAGCACCAGTGATAGGCGGATTCTATGCCATCTTCCGTAAACAATATTGGTTAGGAGCACCATTGGTAGTGCTTTATGGCATACTGAGTTTGACACTCCACCCACAGATGACATATTATATCTTTATGCTGATAGGCGTGTTGGCTTGTGCTGAACTCTATATTCACATCACGGATAAAGCTTGGAAGGATTTGGGCATATCAGTTGGCGTTCTTGCTATCAGTTTGCTGCTTGTCTTTGGCACCAAAGTGAGTTGGCTCGAAATGAACCAATCCTACCTCAAAGAGACTATGCGTGGCGGACATAGCGAGCTTACTCGCTCTGGAGATGATAAGTCTAAACCTGCAGGATTGGATTTAGATTATGCTACCGCATGGAGCTATGGTGTGGATGAGACAATGACTTTCCTCATTCCTAACTGGGAAGGTGGTGCGAGTGGCTATAACGTGGGTGAGAAGTCGCAACTTTGCGAGACAATGAAGGATAATGGCGTACCTAAACGCTCTGCCGAGCAGTTCTGCCAACAAGTACCTACTTATCGTGGAGAAAAGGCCTTTACCAGTGGTCCTGTGTATATGGGAGCAATTATTTGCTTCTTGTTTGTGCTGGGCTTGCTGATTGTGCCAGGACCATACAAATGGGCACTATTGGTGGCTACACTCTTCTCTGTGGCGTTGGCGTGGGGAAGAAACATGATGTGGCTCACGGAATTGTTCTTCAACTACTTCCCAATGTACAATAAGTTCCGCGCAGTGGAGAGTATCCTCGTTGTGGCAGAGATTACGATGCCATTGCTGGGTATTTTGGCTCTGCAGCAGATTTTGGATAAGAAGATAGCATGGGAGAAACTGCGTGTAAATATGTTCATCGCAGGCGGTGTGACTGCAGGCTTGTGCATCTTCTTTGCATTGTTTGCAAGCGTGGTGGATGTCATCAGCAGTTATGACGCACAATGGGTAAACCAAGTGCCTGCATGGCTGCGCGATGCTATCATGGATGAGCGTACTGCCATGATTAAAGCCGATGCTTGGCGTTCGTTTATCTTCATTGTACTCGGTTTCGTAGTAATATATTGGTACGCTTGGAAATCTAATACCCAGCCTCTCGCCTCATCGCCTTATCGCCTTATCGCCTTTTATGGTGCATTAGCAGTATTAGTACTCGCAGACATGCTTCCTGTGAATAAGCGTTTCTTTGGCAATGACCATTTCGTAAAAGCCAAAGATGCGGATGCATATTTTGCTATGCAGCCATACGAGCAACAGATTTTGCAAGATGAATCCTACTACCGAGTATTGAACTTGGCTACTAATACGTTCAATGATGCGCGTACCAGTTACCGACTGAAATCGATTGGTGGTTATTCGGCAGCCAAACTGCGCCGTTATCAGGACTTGATTGATGAGCATATCTCCAAAGAGATGAATCCATTGATGCAAACAGTGATGCGCACACAAGGATTTATGCTGCCCGATGAGAACGAAGGTAAGGATTTCCCTGTTCTGAATATGCTGAATATGAAGTATGCTGTGGTGCCATTGCAAGGTGGCAAACAAGCCCCCGTACAGAATCCATATGCTATGGGTAACTGTTGGTTTGTGGACGAGGTGATGTTGGTGGATACGCCAGATGAGGAGTGCGCTTTGCTCAGTGAGATTGATTTGCACAAGCAGGCCGTAGCCGATAAGAAATTCGCCGAGGCATTGGATATTACCAAACCCGAAGTAACACCATTGATGGCATTTGATGAGAGCAGTATCGAATTGACTTCGTATGCACCTAACTGCCTCCAATATGAATCAATGAACGAGCGTAATCAAGTGGCAGTGTTCTCAGAGATCTATTACCCATACGATTGGCATTTGTATATCGTGAATAGCAATGGTGAGAAGATGGAATTGCCTCTTGCTCGTGTGAACTACACCCTCCGCGCTGCGGTTATTCCTGCAGGTCATCACCAACTCGTGATGGAGTTCCGCCCACATGCTATGCAAACGGACAAGTGGTGCATGGCAATCCTGATATTGGCACTGCTCTTGAGTGCAGGAGGATTGACCTATCCATTGTGGAAGAAAGCCATTAAACGTATTTCTCGAAAGAATGATAGCGTAGCATAGTGAACGATTCTAAAAAGCCACAATGGTGGCTTTTTGTTTGGAGGGTAGAATGAGAAGAGCTATTATTTAGTATTGGCATGGTTTTTGTATAAATAATTAACATTTATACTAAAAAAGGTAAAATATATCATATAGTATGCAAATAAATATTCCTACTGAACGTTTAGCGAATGCGAGTTCGCAAGTGAAAAATAAGATTACGACAGGAATGCATCGACTTCAGGGATTTCCCAAGTGGAGTATATATGCTATTGCTGGTGTTGTAATCTTACTATTAGGACTGATAGTTTTCTTGTGTTGGCCCAAACCAGTTGCACCTACTTATCCTACCGTAGAGGCACAGCCTGTCGTTTTGGAAGATGTGGAAGTGTATGGTGAGTATACTGGTAAGATTCGTGCGAAACAATATGTAGAAGTACGTGCGCGCGTAGAGGGCTATTTGGAGCGCATGCATTTTGCGGAAGGTGGCTATGTCAATAAGAACGATATTCTCTTCACCATTGACCCTAAACTATACAAAGCAAGTGTAGAGAAAGCTAAAGCGCAACTCAATAAAAACCAAGCGCTTGCATTGAAAGCCGAGCGAAATCTGGCGCGTATCCAACCTCTGTATGAGCAGAATGCTGCCAGCAAATTGGACTTGGATAATGCCATAGCAGCTTACGAGAGTGCCAAAGCGGAGGTAACTATGAGCGAGGCAGACCTTGTGCAGGCAGAGATAGCCTTGAGTTACACAACCGTTCGTTCGCCTATCTCAGGTTTTATCAGCGAGAGTAGTGCGGATATTGGTACATTAGTTGGACCCGGTGGTAAATCGCTATTGGCAACAGTAGTGAATAGCGATACGGTACAGGTGAACTTCAGTATGACGGGCTTGGATTACTTGCGCAGCAAAGAACGTAATGTGAATTTGGGTCAGAAGATTGAAGAGCGCAATTGGAATCCGTATATCACTATTACGCTGGCAGACAATACTGAATATCCATTTATCGGTATTGTGGATTTTGCTGATCCACAAGTAGATCCTAATACTGGTACTTTCTCCGTGCGTGCACAGATGCCTAACCCAGATCATATCTTGCTGCCAGGTCAGTTGACCCGCGTGCGATTGTTGTTGGATGTGCGCGAAGATGCGGTGGTAGTACCAACCAAGGCCTTGGTGATAGAGAAGGGTGGTGCGTATGTCTTTGTGGCGCGTCATGATAGTGTGGTGGAGAAGCGTTTTATTGAATTGGGTCCTGAAATTCCCAATAAAGTAGTGGTTGAGCGTGGATTAGGTGCCGATGAGATGATAATAGTGGAGGGCTTCCATAAGTTGTCTCACGGTATGAAGGTAAGTATAGTAAATGGTGTAGAGGATGAAGAGTGATTTTTTTATAGATAGACCGATATTCTCTACGGTTATATCGATAATTATCGTACTGGTAGGTTGTATAGGTGTGGCGCTACTACCTGTGGATCAATATCCCGATATTGTTCCCCCTGTGGTGAAAGTGTCGGCGAGTTATCCAGGCGCAGGCGCAGAGACAGTGTCGCAGGCGGTGGCAACGCCTATTGAGCAGGTACTGAATGGCACACCAGGTATGCTATATATGGAATCACGGAGTTCCAACAACGGCACTTTTACTGCCACCTTAACGTTCGATATAGATACAGATGCCGACTTGGCTGCGGTAGAGGTGCAAAATAGGGTGAAAGATGCAGAGTCGCGTCTGCCAAGTGAGGTGGTGCAAAATGGTATCTCTATTGATAAACAAGCATCCAGCAAATTGATGACCATCACGCTCAAATCCCATGACCCAAAGTTTGATGAGATATATTTGAGTAACTACGCCACATTGAATGTGTTAGATGCGCTACGTCGTGTGAATGGTGTAGGGCAGGTATCCAATATCGGTAGTCGCTACTATGCCATGCAAATCAAAGTGCGTCCTGAGAGTTTGGCTGCTATGGGCTTGACGGTGCAAGATGTTGTGAATGCTATCAAGGAGCAAAACCGAGAGTCGGCTGCTGGTGTATTGGGGCAACAACCTATGGAGGGAATAGATATAACTATCCCTATTGTGGCACGGGGACGATTATCGAGTATCAACGAGTTTGAAGATATTGTCATCAAAGCCAATAGCGATGGCTCCATCCTCCGCCTCCGCGATGTGGCTGATGTGGCTCTGGAAGCGCAATCTTACACGACTGAGAGTGGTATCAATGGTGAGAATGCAGCGGTATTGGAGATCAAGATGTTGCCAGGCATGAATGCTATGCAGGTGTCGAAACAGGTAAAGAAAGCTATGAAAGAGATTAGCCAGCGTTTCCCACAAGGCATTAGCTACGAGATACCATTTGATATGACGGAGTATATTTCACAATCCATCAATGAGGTATATAAGACCCTGTTTGAGGCATTGTTGTTGGTGATATTGGTGGTATTCTTATCGCTGCAAAGTTGGCGTGCTACATTGATTCCCGCTATCGCTGTGCCTATCTCGCTGATAGGTACTTTCGGCGTGATGTTGGCTTTCGGATTTACGCTCAACATGCTGACGCTCTTGGGATTAGTACTGGCTATCGGCACAGTGGTGGATGATGCCATTGTAGTGGTGGAGAATGTGGATATGCTGATGAAGAAAGAGCATTTATCCGCTTACGAAGCTACAAAGAAAGCAATGCGCAGTCTGGGGAGCGCATTGATTGCCACTTCGTTGGTATTGTGTGCCGTGTTCGTACCAGTGAGTTTCTTATCGGGTATATCGGGTATGCTCTATCGTCAATTTACTATCACGATTGCTGTCTCGGTGTTGATTTCTACCATAGTGGCATTGACTCTGAGTCCTGTGATGTGCTCTAAATTCTTGCGCCCAGAGCATGTGATGGATAAACCGAAGAACGTTATTTTCAGAACTATCAACAAGTGGTTAGATAAGGGTAATATTGTGTACGGCAATATGATACGCCGTTCGGTACACCATCCAAAACGCATAATCATAGGTTATGTAGTAGGTGTGTTGCTGATTGTGATGATGATGCGTTTTATTCCTCAAAGTTTTATTCCGAGCGAAGACCAAGGCTATTTTACTGTAGAATTGGAGTTGCCAGAAGGTGCTACGCTGGAACGCACTCGTGAGGTTACCAATAGGGCAATGGAGTATCTAATGAGTCTGCCCGATGTGAAACATGTGTTGAATGTCACGGGTAGCAGTCCGCGTGTGGGCACCAGTCAGGCGCATAGCCAACTCACTGTGATTATGTGCCCATGGAAAGAACGTGAGGAAAAAGACTTGAGCCAAACGATGGATATGGTGCGTGGACATTTGAGTCGCTATCCAGAAGCTAAAGTCTATCTCAATTCGCCACCTGTTATTCCGGGATTAGGCTCCTCAGGCGGTTTTGAGATGGCACTCGAAGCCAAAGGAAGTATGACGTACCAAGACTTGCAGAATGCCACCGATACACTATTGCACTATGCTGCACAGCGCAAAGAGTTTGCGCGTGTGTCATCCTCCATGCAAGATGAGATACCCCAACTATACATTAACGTAGATAGGGATATGGCGAAACTGATGGGAGTATCTGTAT
This sequence comes from Paludibacteraceae bacterium, assembly GCA_045579505.1. Classification (GTDB taxonomy): domain Bacteria; phylum Bacteroidota; class Bacteroidia; order Bacteroidales; family Paludibacteraceae; genus Colicola. The sequence continues at coordinate 24,204 of JAZNMH010000018.1, read as the reverse complement.
CGGATATCTTTACCACGATGAAGACCTTCACGGGTTCGATGTATGTCAACGACTTTAACCTCTTCAATCGTGTCTATCGCGTCTATCTACAGGCTGATGAGCGTTATCGTGCGCATCGCAACAATATGAACCTATACTTTGTTAAGGGCAATGGTGGACAGATGATTCCAATCACTTCGCTTGGAACAACATCCTATACTACTGGTCCTGGCTCTATCAAGCGTTTTAATATGTATTATGCAGCATCCATCACAGGAGAGGCAGCCAATGGCTATAGTTCAGGACAAGCAATGAATGCTTTGGAGGAGATTGTGCGCGAGCATTTGCCTAAAGATACGGGGGTGGAATGGAGTGGATTCTCGTTCCAAGAGAAACAACAAAGTGGACAAACGGGTTTGGTCATAATGTTGGCCTTCCTATTTGTGTTTCTCTTCCTTGCAGCACAATACGAGAGCTGGTCAGTACCTGTGGCAGTATTGCTATCGTTGCCAATGGCATGTTTGGGAGCTTTCATAGGTATTGCGCTATTTGGCATTGAGAATAATATCTATTTCCAAATTGGATTGGTGATGCTGATAGGTCTGGCAGCAAAGAATGCTATTCTGATAGTAGAGTTTGCGCAAGAGCAAGTTAATGAAGGTGTAGAGGTGGTGCAGGCAGCTGTTAATGCAGGAATTTTGCGTTTCCGTCCGATTGTGATGACATCACTGACCTTTATCTTGGGTATGTTGCCACTGGTGTGGGCAACTGGTCCTGGTTCTGCCAGCCGTCAGAGTATTGGTGTGGGTGTCTTCTTTGGTATGTTGGTAGCCATCACTGTGGGAATAGTATTGGTACCATTCTTCTTTGTATGTATTCACAAGATGAAAGAAATGATTAAAAATAGGAGGGCAAAACAATGAAACAGATAATACCTATTCTTATCTTGCTTTGCTTTGCCAGTTGTACGCTACGCAAACATTGCATAGATCCTCAAGTGGACTTACCAGAGCACGTGGTGGATAGCATAGTTTCAGATTCGATGTCGCTGGCGGATATCCACTGGTCAAAAATATTTGCGGATACATTATTACAATCTCTGATTCAACAGACTTTGTCTTGCAACAAAGATCTGCTCTCTGCTGCTGCGCGAGTACAAGAATTGGAGAAATTGCACCGAGTAGCAAAAGCCGATTTCTTTCCCTCAATAGGTGCTGAGGCATATGTTGACCACGAGACATACGACCATTCTGATAGCGAAGCCAAAGCTGCTTTGGAAGTATCTGCTATCGCCACACTATCATGGGAAATAGATTTCTTTGGTCGTGTGCGCTGGGCGAGGAAAGAGGCATTAGCGGAGTATCTTGCCACGGTAGAGGGACAACGCGCATTGCAGATGACTTTACTCTCCGAGGTGGTGACTGCCTATGTCGAACTAATGGCTTTGGATAACGAACTGCGTATTATTACTCGTACATTGGAGACACGCAAGGAAGATCTCAGTACAGCACGCCTGCGTTTTGAGGGTGGGTTAACATCCGAGATTCCATACCAGCAGGCTCAGGTGGTATATGCTACCACGGCATCATTGATTCCAGACTTACGCCGTAAGATAGAGATGAAAGAGAATCAATTGGCGTTGCTTACAGGACAAATGCCAACTGCTATTCAACGAGCAGATATTCGACAATATAGCAACGAGTTAGTGTCCCCCGCATTGGGCGTTCCATCATCATTGCTCAAACGGCGTCCTGATATGCGTGCTCAGGAACAGGAACTCAAAGCAGCTATGGCACGAGCAGGGTATGCATGGGCAGATCGCTTTCCACGTTTTACCATTAACCTGCAAGGTGGATTGGAGAATAATGCGTTCAAGGGATTTTTCAGTGCACCATTCACCTATATGATTGGCGAACTATCTTCTCCACTTTTCACCTTTGGCAAACGCAAAGCGCGCTATGATGCCGCTGTTAAGGCATATGATGCACAACGATTTCAATACGAGAAAAAAGTCTTGCAAGTCTTTCAAGAGGTAAATAATGCTGTGGTTAGCTATTCTTCTGCCAACGAGAAAGTAGTATTGATGCAAAACTTATACGATGCGGCAAGTAAGTATGTGGACTTAGCAATGTTTCAACATATCAACGGACATATCAGTTATATGGATGTGTTGGATGCACAGCGTAGTTTCTTGAATGCTGAGATTGACTTGTCCAATGCTATTCGTGATCAGTATATTGCAATGATAACATTATATAAGTCCCTTGGAGGAGGTTGGCAAGATGAATGATTTTTCTATGATTACCCTTATTATTTGTACATATAATCGTGAGAAATATATTGGTCCATTGTTGGAGAGCATCGCCAAAAACGACTATCCAACAACGGACTATGAAATTGTGTTGGTAGATAATAACTGCACCGACAATACGCGCGGAGTGTGTGAGCAGTTTGCCACAACCCATCCTGAAGTGGCACTGCGCTATGTAGTAGAACCAGAGCAGGGGTTATCTGCAGCCCGCAATAAAGGCATCAAAGAAGCCAAAGGCGAGATCATCATCTATGTGGATGATGATGCCTTAGTGGACAGCGATTATATCCGTATCTATGCCGAGCATTTTGCAGACAACCCTACTACGATGGCAGCAGGTGGTCCAATAGAACCATTGTATGAAACGGCAGAGCCGTCATGGATGTCGCCATATACCAAAGCGCTACTGACAGCATGGATGAACTACGGCGACAAGGTGCGCGAATACCCAAAAGGTTGTTACCCAGGAGGTGGAAACGCTGCGTATAGAAAAGTGGTATTTGATAAGGTGGGGTTGTTCAATACAGAATTGGGAAGAAAAGGCAGTTTGCTTTTGGCATCTGAGGAGAAGGACATCTTTGATAAGATGAAGGCTTTGGGTATGAAGGTAATGTATCTGCCAACTCCTGTACTCCACCACTGCATTCCACAGGCGAAGTTAGAGGAAGATTATTTCAATCGCTTAACCCTACAAATTGGTCGTAGCGAGCGCATGCGCACACGTGCTATATCTAAAGGTAAGTATATCAAACGCCTTTTGTCCGAAGGTATTAAATGGGGTGGCACATTGGTACTACTCTGTCTTTACACGCTACAAGGCGCACCCAAAAAAGGTTGGAAACTTGTCCTCTTTCGTAGGAATGTAACAAGAGGGTTACTGGGTAACGGATAAAGATTAGTATAGTTTTCGATAACTGCGTTCTGTAGATTTACTCCTTCGAGTTTTGTGGTCATCTTCTGACCAATTTTTGATGGGGGTCATATATGATTCAGAATACATGTCTACCAACCATTCGTGCGTTTTAATCGGCATATATACCTCTATATTCATAAAGTTTTGTCGTTGGAACTCGGTCTTTACTACCGATACTTTTTCACATGGAAAACCATCTGTTGCATTGGCTTCTTTCCAATCTTTGGTTTCATGCAGTTGGGCAACTAATGTATAATAATCATCTTCCTCCTCAAAATAGTGAAAAACATCTAAATGTATGCCCTTATATATATAGGTGTCTTCAATCACTTGGTTTGTTTCGGATATAATATTTTGTTTGCAAAGTTGAAAGCCGTGCTTAGCCATGACCTCATACATATTCTTTGGCAAATTCCTATCAATAACTCCTAAATCCACATCGGGATCATAGGCAATGAATCCCTTATCGCGGTATGCTCCAAGCAATGTTCCGAAGGTTAAGAATGCTTGTACTCCCATTGAAGTAAATGCTTGGTCTGCCATTTGAAGCATTTCTAATCCATTTTTACGCATTTTACGAACCTGTTGCTTGAACTTTATTTGATTGATAAATGCAATCATTGGTCGGTAAAGTCCAAGACAAAGTAGTATCTTTACAATAAAATCTCGCATAGTTATTTAGCAGTTTTTAAGTATTCTTTAAGTTGGTGAGTTATTTCGTCGGTTATATTGATAGGATTATTGGCTAATCGTTGTATATTCACTTTTGATAACACAGCATCAATGTCTATGTTTTGAAGATTGCAATTAATGTTTATCTTCTGTAAATATGCTACCATGTCGCTCATGCAAGTATCTTTGCTTGTCTGTAATAATGCATACAATTCGTTATTGCCGTTTAATAAAAGGAAGAATGGCAGTGTCAAAGCTACTGCGTGTCCGTGGGGATAGCCATAATCAGACGTGAAAGCGTATGAATAGGCATGTGGCGCAGTAGTTTTAGTGATGTTAATCGCTCTGCCTGCCCAATACGCTCCTTCTGCAACTTCATCGCGCAACTTTGGCGTGGAATTGTGAACCAACTGCGGCAACTGTTGCCAAAGTAGTTGAATGGCTTTGATAGCAAATTCTTTCGATTTGGCAGTAGCGTTTTTACTCCAAAAGGCCTCAATGGCTTGTGCCAAAGCATCTATTCCAGTACAAGCAGTAAGATAAGGAGAATTACTATAGGTGAATGGAGGATAAACGATAGCATAGTCAGGTAATATGTGTTCATCCTCAACGCTATATTTGACACCTCCTCTGTATATGACTGCAAATCTTGTGGCTTCTGCACCTGTACCTGCTGTGGTAGGAACGGCAAACAATGGTATATGGATCGTGGATGTTTGCATTGCTTGGTAACGAATTAATTTTGCTACATCCATTGCACTTCCTCCTCCTACAGCAATAATGCAATCTGCATTGGTTTTGGTGAAGCATGCCGTTCCTTTGAGCGTGTCTTCTTCTTTAGGATTGGTGCTGAAATCATCGAACTCTGTCACTTGACAGTGTATGTTTTGCCATACTGTTTGCAGTTTATCTGCGGCTCCACATTGAATGTAGGATGTTTTTCCTCGTACAAGAAACACATGTTTGACTTGCAATTGCTCCAGTATGTGCTGCATGTGGGAAAGTGCAGATTCTCCTATATAAAATTCATGCTTCATCTTCTATCTTGTTGATTTGTGCCATAAATGCTTGTTTGTTCTGTATAGGAGTCGTTGTTGGTCGTCCTAAATCAGATCGATTGCCTTTTCGTACCATCACATTAATTAATATAGGACCTGTGAGTTGGTGAATGTTGTTTAGGATATCCATCAATTCTGATTTGTCTTTAGCATTATACGCATGTTTGTATCCCATCGCTGATGCTATTTTTGGTATATCTATGGATAATCCTACAGTAGGTTGTCCTCCAACCGAATCATGTGCTCCATTGTTAAGTACGATATGTATAAAATTTGTAGCATCACTATTGGCGATTATAGCCATTCCGCCCATGTGCATCAATACTGCCCCATCTCCATCTAAACACCATACACGTTGATGTGGGCACTGTAATGCAATGGTTAATGCTATTTGATTGGCATGTCCCATACCACCTACTGTTAGGAAATCTGCTGCATGCCTCATTTGTTGGCGTTCTCGATATTCAAATAATTCACGAGAAATCATACCCGTTGTAGATACAAACTTATCTTTGGCGGTAGTATGGCTTACGATGGTTTCAATCGCCTCTTCGCGAGATAGAGGTAATTGTTGTTGTGAGCCAGTAGTAGGAATGTTAGGTTGGTCAAAGGTGTTTTTTCGAATGATAAGTGCATACCTGCCATTGTGTTCGTGAATATAAGAGAGAGCAGTAGCAAGTTGTTGTTCCCAACTATCATCTAACACTGCATAAGGTACACCCATCGTGTCAAGTAAAGGCAATGTCAAAGCACCTTGTGTTATATGTTGAGGTTCATCTTTGATTCCAGGTTCTCCACGCCAACCAATAATCAAAAGCATCGGAATATCATAAATCTTTTCATCTGCTAATGAGAGAAGTGGATTGATGATATTGCCTTCGCCTGAATTTTGCATATACACACATCCAATGTTGCCTGTAGCCAGATGATATCCGATACTCATACCGATAGCTCCTCCCTCATTGGCTGCGATAATATGTTCTTTTTCAGGAAGTCGCGCCGAGATATAGGCACAAAGGTTCTTCAACAACGAGTCGGGTACTCCTGCAAAAAAACGAATGTTGTGCTGGCGCAGTGATTCAACAAATTGCTCTGGACTAATCATTGTTTGGTACATGGAATGAGAGTTAGTATTTCTTTGATAGGCATACAATATTCTTCGCTTGCTTCTAAACATCTGCCATTGGTGAGAATTGATTCTGCGCATCGTTGCATGGCAGGGTAAGCACTCCTCAATAGATGGTTCGCATAAATCACCACATTTGCACCCCATTCTATTAATTCGTTTTCGTAAATATGGTTGTATGTTGTAGGGACTACTACGATAGGGGTCGTGGTATTATGTTGGCGGAAGCGAACACAAAACTCTTTGATGTCTTCTCCGCTTTTGTTTTTTGAATGAATCATTATGCCATCTGCTCCTGCATCAATATACGCAAACGCACGTTCTAAAGCATCATCAACTGATTTGCCTGCAATCAACGATTCAATGCGGGCTATAATCATAAAGTCATCTGTGATTTGCGCCTTTTTGCCTACTCGAATTTTCTCACAAAATCCTTCGATAGAATCTTGAACTTGTTTTGCATCAGTACCAAAGAGCGAATTTTGTTTTAGTCCTACTTTATCTTCAATGATAGCAGCACTAATACCTAATCGCTCCAATGTGCGGACTGTATATACGAAATGCTCAGGCTTTCCACCAGTATCTGCATCAAAGATTACAGGTTTGGTAGTGACTTCGAGTGCATCATTTAGGTCGTGCAAGCGTGTCGTGAGGTCCACAGCTTCGATGTCGGGTTTACCTTTGCTGGTAGAGTCTATGAGCGAACTTGCCCACATACCATCAAACTCAATGATTTGATTATTTTTCTTAATATGTGTGTGCTCAACAATTAATCCTGTGAGTCCGCTGTGTGATTCGCATATTCGCACAATGGGTTTGGCATTAATAAGTCGGCGTAAGCGTTTGAGTCGAATATCTGGTGTGGTGCCTATCTCCTTAATACGTTCATTGAGCAGTGTCGAAGAAATACCTTTGGTGTATGGTATATCCACCACTTGACCTCCCCATTCTGCGAGGCAGTCAATTACATTTTGGCGTGTCTGTTGTTGTATGCCTGTTTTCCAATCATCGCCATGTACCACGTAGTCTGGACGTATTTGTCGCAGATTGGGACGGTAGTCCAGCGTATGTTGGGGCATCACCTCGCTAACCCCTTTTAGATTACTAACTATGATTGAACGTTGTTCATAATCAAGATAAGGTAATCTTTTGTAACTGGCAATGGCGGCATCCGTCAAAACGCCAACAATCACTCTGCCTAACTTTTGGGCTTCGTGGATAATGTTCAAATGTCCAGGATGAATGATATCGGCACTCATTCCTACATATACTAATTTCTCAGACATAATCAGTTTTATATATCTTCTTTAAATGTTATTTTCTTGTTTTGTTCTTCGCCCTCCACAATGTAGATGGGTATCTCAGGCATATGCTCATGCACAATGCCGCAATCGTCTGTGGCGGGGAGATGAGCCGCGGCGCAGGCTGCGGTGCTGAGGTCGGTTACTCCCAATGCTTTTGCGTATGCTTCGGTAATCAATGACAAGCGGAAGGCCTGTGGCGTTTGCGCACGCATAATGGTAGCACGGTTAGGAATACGAGCCACTTTACCGCCTTTCATCTCATAAACTGTATCTGTTGAGGGGACGGCTACCACTACTGCTTCGTGCTCCTTGAGTGCTTCGCATACATTGGCTATAATCTCTTGACTCACGAATGGGCGGGCAGCGTCGTGCAGCAGCAAGTTAATTGTATTTTGGCAATTGGCAATTGGCAATTGCCAATTGTTTTCCTCGCCTCTCGCCTCTAACCTCTCACCTCTAACCTGCCTAATCGCATTCACACTGGATTCCCAACGTTCTTTGCCTCCTGGGATAATGTGGCGGACTTTTTGCCATGCGTTGGCAAGGAGCATTTGTTCGGCATGCATGATATAATCGGGGTGCATCACAATGCACACCTCATCAATGCAATCGGCTTGCTCAAAAGCATTGACAGCATGCTCCAATACCGAGCGATCGTCTGCGAGGGGCAATAATTGCTTTGGTAGCGTGCCTCCGACACGTGCGCCAATACCTCCTGCTAATATGACTGCGATGTTGTACATTGTGTAGTGTATTGTGTAGTATTGTTTAGTGTTGTGTAGAATTGTTTTTTGCAGCGAGGATCATTTCGCAGAGTTCGCGGATAGCACCATCTCCACCGTTTTTGGTGAGGTGGATAATGCCCGGTACATTCTTTACTACGTCCACTGCGTTGGCTGGACAGGCTGCTACGCCTGCATGTTGCAAGAGGTCAAGGTCATTGACATCATCGCCTACGAAGCAGACACTTTCCAATGTGATGCCCAACTCCTTGCAAATCTCGTTGGCAGCATCGAGTTTGGTCATTTTCACGCCATCCACTACGCGACCGACACCTGTATATATATATTCCAAACCAAGTTTTTGTCCTCGTTTCAAGCCAATGGCGGTGTTCTCGCTGGTGAGGATTCCGCAAGGGATTCCCGCTTTGCGCAGGAGCACAATACCCATGCCGTCATATACGCAAAAGCGTTTGAATTCGTCACCGCTCTCGGTGTAGTACATTCCGCCGTCGGTCATACAACCGTCCACGTCGGTGAGGAAAAGTTTTACGTCTTTCATATGTTGTTGTATATTGTTACAAAGGATTCTGCCAATCTTGACCATGAATACTTATCTTTTTCTTTTATAAGATAAGTGGTGTAGTCGGCTTGGCGGTTGTGGGTGTAGTAGTCGGTGAGAGCCTGGGCAATGGCTTCGGTGTTAGGTTCGACGGCATAGCCCATCTTGTGGTCGTGGACTATCTCACCCAGTCCGCCGACATTGGTTACAAGCATAGGTTTCTCGAAGTGGAAAGCCACTTGCGTTACACCACTCTGCGTAGCAGATTTGTAGGGTTGGACAATCAAATCGGCTGCTCCGAAATACTTGCGCAGGTCGGCATCTGCAATAAACTCGTTCTTGATGATTACCCTGTCCATTAAACCGTTACTGGCTATTTGTGCGCGGTACTTGTCTTCATCTTCGTAAAACTCGCCCGCGATAATCAGTTGCAAATTAGGCAGTTGGTCTTTGACTTTGCCAAAGGCGTCTAACAAGAGGTCCAGTCCCTTGTATGCACGCACTAAGCCGAAGAAGAGCATGTATTGGTTTTCGGGCTTGAGGTGGAGTGCTTGGCATGCCTCCTCCTTGCTCATGGGTTCGCCATAGTGGTCGTAGATAGGGTGAGGGTAGGAGGTCTTTGGCTTGGTGCCATGGTCAAAGCGGTTGATGTCTTGCACTACACTCTCGGAGAGTGCCACAAAGCCATCGGTATGGCGCACGAAGAATGGTGCAAAGAGTTTGTCAAGGATACTCGGTTCGTGCGGTATCATATTGTGTACCAATGCAATACAACGTGTTTTGCCATTGCGTTGGACAATGCGCTGAATCATGCCATAGCAGGGAGCGAAGAACGCCATCCAATAGCAAGTGATGAGCATATCGGGTTGCATGTTGCGGATACGGCGACCGACTTTTATCCAATTGAATGGGTTGCAGGAATGGACTTGCTGGCTGATTCGTAGGTCAGTAGGTGCTTGCTCGGTGGAGTATTGCGTTTTGCCAGGAAAGAGGAAAGACGGATATTGCAGGGTGAAAGTGATGACTTCCACCGTATGTCCTTCCGCTTGCAGTTGGCGTGCAAGGCGTTCGTTGAAGGTGGCTAAACCACCACGGAAGGGATATGCTGTGCCGAGTAGGATTATGTGCATGGTGTTTATAGTTTACAGTTTATAGTTTATAGGCTGGGTATGCGGCTTTGCCGCTGATCGTGCCTTTCGCCTCTAACCTTTCGCCTCTAATCTAAAACGCATTCCATCCTTGGGCTTTGAGGGAGATCTCTTCTCCGTTGCGACCAATGAGGTTGATGCCGTATTCGGGTTTGGTGATATGACCAATGAGGTAAACGTCCTCCAATGGGATTAGTTTTTCGTAATCATCTAAACTACAGGTGAATAGCAGTTCGTAGTCTTCGCCTCCGTTGAGGGCACAGGTCACGATATTGAGGTTCATCTCTTCGGCAAGGGCAGCGGCTTGATAGTCAATTGGCAGTTTGTCTTCATAGACAGCGCAGCCGACATTAGACTGCGTGCAGATGTGCATGAGTTCGCTGCTCAGTCCGTCGGAGATGTCCATCATAGATGTTGGCTTGATACCTGCTTCGCGCAGTTTCTCTATTATATCGCGACGCGCTTCGGGTTTGAGTTGTCGTTCGAGCAGGTACTCGCGACCTTCAAAGGCAGGTGTGGCATTCTCGTTGGCTTGCATGACAATGCATTCGCGTTCAAGGAGTTGCAGACCCATGTATGCAGTGCCGAGATTACCCGTAACGCAGATGAGGTCGTTGATTTTGGCTCCGTTGCGATAGACGATTTCTTTGGCTGCTGCTGTGCCAAGGCAAGTGATAGAGATGGTGAGACCCGTCATGGAGGCGCAGGTGTCGCCACCCACGAGATCCACGTTGTAGCGTTCGCAAGCCATACGGATTCCACTGTATAGTTCTTCGAGGTCTTCTACGGAGAAGCGTTTACTAATGCCCAATGACACAGTGATTTGCGTGGGCGTAGCGTTCATAGCGTAGATGTCGGAGAAATTGACAATTGCCGCTTTGTACCCGAGGTGTTTGAGGGGTACATATTCGAGGTTGAAATGTATGCCTTCGAGCAGCAGGTCGGTGGTGACGAGGGTGCGTTTGTTCTTGTGGTGAAGGACAGCTGCATCGTCGCCAATGCCCTTTTGTGTAGAGGGTTGTACGTGTTGAATGTCTTTGGTGAGGTGTTTGATTAGTCCAAACTCTCCTATGGTAGAAATCTCTGTTTTAGCCATAACCCGAGTGTAATTTTGAATTATCAATTGCACATTTTGAATTAAACATGCAAAGGTACGATTTTTTTTTGAAATATGCAAGGAAAAATGCGTTGGGGCGGATGAAAAAAGGCGCTTTCTCTTCCTTTTTTCTCCCTTTTCTTTGCTTTATGGGGTATTCATGGAGTATACGTGGGGTATTCATAGAGTATTCATGGGATATACGTATGTATCGGGTATGTGTCGGGTATGTATCGGGTATGTGTCGGGAATGTGTCGAAGCATACTGCGATTTTGGAATGAATAATGGGTGGGGTGAGCGTGGAATGAGAGGGCAAGAGAGTGGGCGGAGAGAGTAAGGAAAGAGCGGGATGGAGGTGGAAGAAAAAATGAGAAAGAGAAATTTTGTTGTTTTTACTTGCGTATGTGAGAAAATTTTTGTACCTTTGCACGCTTTTCGTGCGTGCATGCGAACAATAACTATTTCACAGGTACGCGCACCCATACGCAACAAAGCAAAAATATGTAACGCAAAACATTACAAACATGATAGATTACATCAAAGGCGAACTGACATTCTTAACCCCTACCTACGCGGTGATTGAAGCAGCAGGAGTAGGGTATCAGATAAACATAGCATTGACTTCGTATTCTGCGCTCGTGGGAAAAGAAGGACAAGTGACCAAACTGTTTGTTACAGAAATTATCCGCGAAGATACACACGACCTGTTCGGTTTCTTCACGACAGGTGAACGCGAGTTGTTTGTCATGCTCATGACCGTCAGTGGCATAGGCGCGAACACCGCACGAATGATTATGTCGGCATACACCGCCACAGAGATACGACAAATAATCGCGACAGGCAATGCGCGCGCACTATCGCAAGTCAAAGGCTTGGGACCAAAAACCGCACAACGAATCATCGTGGATCTGAAAGACAAAGTGCTGAAGATTGACCTTGGTTCGGATGCGAACCAAGGCAGTTTAGAGGACGCCGCAAACGGCTACAGTTTAGAGTTGAAAGGCGAGGATAGCGAAGTGAAACAAGAGGCGGTGAGCGCGCTGACCATGTTGGGCTTCGCTGCGGCTGCAAGCGGAAAAGTGGTGGATAAAATACTCAAAGAAGACCCTAACGCAAGCGTGGAGAAAGTGATCAAAATGGCATTGAAGATGCTGTAGAGTTTGGAGGGTAATGTTGAATGTTTAAAGTTTAAAGGCGCGGGAGATAGTGAAAAAGTTACTTATCATATTATTGGCGATTGGGAATGGGCTATTGGCAATGGCACAAGACGATACATTGGAGATGGTGGTGGATACCGCTATCATGGCTCCCATGCAAGTGAAAACATTGGGCGTGGATAACTACGACGACCTCAATCGTATCAATAGCAACCTCGACCTACAAGACCCCGAAAACGTAAACACCACCATAGAATATGACCCCGTGACTGGCGGGTATGTACTCCGAACACGCATGGGAGACGTGGAAATAGCCACCCCATACATGATGACCGCAGAAGAATATCGCACATACTCGGAAAAACAAGAAATGGGGAAATTCTGGCAAGCGAAAATCAGCGAAGTCGAACACGATAACGAGAGCAAGTTCGATATAACCGATATGAAATTTAATATCGGTCCAGCAGACAAAATATTTGGCCCAGGCGGTGTGCAAGTCAAACTGCAAGGTTCGGCAGAGTTAATGTTCGGCTTTAAGCACCAATTCATAGACAACCCCGCACTGACACAACGTTCACGCAACAACAATATCTTTGACTTTGATGAGAAAATACAGTTGAGCGTTAATGGTAAAGTGGGCGAGAAGTTGAACTTCAATATGAGTTACAACACGGAGGCCTCGTTCAGTTTTGACCAACAGAACCTGAAACTGAACTTCAAAGGACAAGAGGATGATATTATCCAATCCTTGGAAGCGGGTAATGTGTCAATGACCTTGAATAACAGTCTGATACGCGGTAGCAGTGCGCTGTTTGGTATCAAGGCGGACTTGAAGTTCGGCAAGTTGCGCGTGCAAGCGTTGATGTCGCAACAGAACTCGGAGAGCCAAACAGTCAGCAGCAAAGGTGGTGCGCAGACCACGAACTTTGAAGTGCCGATAGATAGTTACGATGAGAACCGCCACTTCTTCCTCAGTTACTATTTCCGTGACAACTACGAGCAGGCGATGAAAGCCTTGCCATACATAGCCAGCGGTGTGACCATTAACCGTATTGAGGTGTGGGTAACGAACAAGCGTGGCAACTATAATGAGGCACGAAATATAATAGCCTTGACCGACTTGGGTGAGTATGACCCCGCGCATATCCAAGATACACAATGGACCACAGCGGCGGGTGCACGCACACCCTACAACAAAGCCAATACGCTCTACGAAACATTGACACAAGGGCATCCAGCAGTGCGCGATATTCAACAAGTGAGTAGCGTCATGCAAGAATTAGCAGGCATGGAGGTCGGCGAAGACTATGAGAAAATAGAGTCGGCACGACTGCTGAGCAATGGCGAATATACGCTGAATGCCGCATTGGGATATATCTCGCTGAAATCGGCACTGAACCAAGATGAAGTGTTGGCCGTTGCATACGAATATACCTACGCAGGACAAGTGTATCAGGTGGGTGAGTTCTCTACGGATGCCAGCGAGTCACTCAAAGCACCTAATGCGTTGCTGCTGAAAATGCTGAAGAGTAGCAATAACGCCCCCATCGCTAAGAATAAAGGTACGTGGGACTTGATGATGAAGAATATCTACTCGATAGGCGCAAGTCAGATGAGTAGCGATAAGTTTGAACTGTATGTGCAATACCGCAACGACTCGGTGGGTACCGATGTGCAATACCTGATGGAAGGTGCCATCAAAGGCAAGCAACTGATTCGCGTGATGGGATTGGATAGATTGGATTCGCGCAACAACGCTTCGCCAGATGGTAGGTTTGACTATGTGGAAGGATACACGGCGTTGTCCTCTTCGGGTAGGATTATCTTCCCTGTGTTGGAGCCATTTGGTAGCCACTTGGCAAAGGAAATAGGCGATTCGCGTTTGGCGGAGAAGTATGTGTTCCAAGAGTTGTATGACTCAACATTGGTGAGCGCACAAGAATACACGGAGAAGAATAAGTTTGCCTTGGTGGGTAAATACAAAGGCTCAGCAGGCAACGAGATTCGCCTGAACGCGATGAACGTGCCACGCGGAAGTGTGGTGGTAACTGCGGGTGGCGCAACGCTGATAGAGAACGTGGATTACACCGTGGACTACACCATGGGAACAGTAACGATACTGAACCAATCCATATTGGAGTCGGGAACGAACGTAGATGTGAAGTTGGAGAATCAGGCATTGTTCTCCATGCAGCGTAAGTCGCTGTTCGGAGCGAATGTGGAGTATGAGTTCAACAAGGACCTGACGATTGGTGGTACCATTATGCACATGAACGAGCGACCTATCACTACGAAAGTGAACACAGGTAGCGAGCCTCTCGCCAACACTATTTGGGGCGTGAATGCTCATTGGAAAACGGAAATGCAATGGCTGACCCTATTGATAGACAAAGTGCCATGGATAAATGCCACCGCACCTTCGACCTTCCAAATCAATGCTGAGTTTGCACACCTGATTCCAGGACACACCAAAGAGGTAGGACAAGTGGGTACTGCATACATTGATGACTTTGAGGCGACAAAGACCAATATAGATATTCATTACCCCAGTTATTGGCGACTGGCCTCCACGCCTCGTTCCGATGACTTCCCAGAACATGCGTTGAGCGGACAGATAGAGTACAACAGAAACCGTGCGCTGTTGGCATGGTACACGGTGGACCCTATCTTTGGTAAACCCAGTAGCAATACGCCTAAACATATTAAGGACAACATAGAACTTATGTGCGACCACCGCACGCGTACCGTATATGAGCAAGAAGTATATCCAAACAAACAGGTGATGGCCAATGCCGATACCCGTCTGCCAGTGCTGAACCTGAGTTATTATCCCGATGAGCGCGGTCCGTACAATATCTCTGCTGATGAGATAGGCACGGATGGTAAACTGACCCACCCACAAGACCGTTGGGGCGGTATCATGCGTAAGTTAGATAACACAGACTTTGAGAAAGCAAATATCGAGTACATAGAGTTCTGGCTGATGGATCCGTTCTTGACTAACCCCGATGCGGGATATGCAGGTGGTGACTTGTATATCGATTTGGGTGATGTGAGTGAGGATATTCTGCGTGATGGTAAGAAGAGTTTTGAGCACGGATTGCCATTGAATGAGTCTGAGGCCAGTCAAGTAGAGAGCACCGTATGGGGATTGGCTCCACGTACAACAAGCACCGTAGTCGCTTTCGCCAATGAGGCAGGTGCACGCGCGAAACAAGACGTGGGACTTGATGGCTTGTCCACAGAGCAAGAAACGAATCCGATGTACCTATACTATAATGGTGCCAACCCATATGCGGAGTATCTGAAAGCCTTGGAGAACAAGGTGGATCGTGCCGTTTGGGACATGTGGGCAGATGATGAGTTCTCGCCAAGACGTGACCCCGCAGGAGATAACTACCATTACTATCGAGGCGATGATTATGATGCGGCAGAGACACCTATTCTGCTTCGATACAAACGCTACAACGGTACGGAGGGCAACTCGCCTGAGGCTATGGAGAATGAGCGATATGGTAGTGCTTCGTCCTTGTACCCTGATATAGAGGATATAAACAACGATAATACGCTGAACGATGGCGAACGCTTCTATCGTTACCATATATCGTTGCGTCCACAGGACATGCAGCGCGTAGGACAACAACATATAGCCAGCATTATGGAGACTACCGTCAAACTACGCAACGATGAGCTGGCGACTGTGAAGTGGTATCAATTCAAGATTCCGTTGAAAGGCGACAGCGCAACGGTGCAGAAAGTGGGAAATATCCGCAACTTCAAGTCCATACGTTTTGCGCGTATCTTCATGACGAACTTTACGCAGGAGACGCATATCCGTTTTGCTTCATTTGACTTGGTACGCGGCGAATGGCGCAATTATACCAAAGGCCTATATCAGGATGTGGCTAACAATCAGTTCAATATAGCGAACCCATATACCTCAGCAGGAACATTGGATGTGCAGGCGGTGAACATAGAGGAGAACTCCAACCGTACACCTGTGAACTACGTCTTGCCTCCTGGCATATCCCGTCAGACTGATCCTGGACAAGCGCAACTGATAGCCCAAAACGAGCAGGCAATGGTGCTGAAGCTGAACTACTTGCCCGTCAAAGATGCGCGTGCGGTATATAAGAATGTAACATACGACATGCGACAATACAAACGCCTACAGATGTTCGTACACGCAGAATGTATGCCTGACTTTGAGCCCATTCAAGACCACGACCTGACCTGTTTCATTCGTTTGGGTTCGGACTTGAAGAACAACTACTACGAGTATGAGATACCTTTGGCACTGACACCAGAAGGGTTCTACAACGATGATAGCGCGGAAGACCGACTGAAAGTATGGCTGAGAGAAAACACATTTGACTTCCCATTGAGCGCATTGACCGATGCAAAGATGGCGCGTAACAAAGCCAAACGCGCAGGCAATACGAATGTGGGTAACACGATACCGTATGTGGTATATGACCCAGAAAAATTGGATAACCGAATCACAGTCCTGGGTAATCCAACGCTGGAAGATGTGCAAGCCATTATGATTGGTGTACGTAACAATAGCAACCACGAAGTGAGCGGCGAAGTGTGGGTGAATGAGTTGCGCCTGAGTCAGTTTAATGAGCAAGGTGGTGTGGCTGCTATGGCGAATGCTGCGTTGAGCGTGAGCGATATTGCACAGGTGAATGTGGCTGGTCGCTTGGAAACAGCGGGATATGGTTCGATAGAATCGAATGTATTGGATCGCAATATGGAGAATATGTACCAGTTGTCGGTGAGTGCCGCACTGGAGGCCGGTCGCCTATTCCCAGAGAAAGCGAAACTGCAAATACCGCTGTATGTGTCTTATACCAACGAGACTCTGTCGCCTAACTACGACCCATTAGACACGGATATCAGACTCTCGGAGAGTTTGGAGGCCTATGAGACCAAAGAGGAACGCGATTCTATCACCGAAATGTCAAACACGGTACAAGAAGCAACCAGTTTCTC
This sequence comes from Paludibacteraceae bacterium, assembly GCA_045579505.1. Lineage (GTDB taxonomy): Bacteria > Bacteroidota > Bacteroidia > Bacteroidales > Paludibacteraceae > Colicola. Next base: position 7,163 of record JAZNMH010000018.1, on the reverse strand, counting down.
GGTAACGAACATGAAAGTGGATATCCACTCCAAGAAGCGCAATATGTTCTACGACCCTGCTAACTTCTCGGTGTCTGCAAGCTACAACAAGCAAAACCAACATTCCCCAGAGATAGAACAAGATATTGTGACTGACCAGAAAGGTTCGTTCAACTATTCGTATAACTTCAATCCACAACCTTGGGAGCCGTTTAAGAATGTGAAAGGTGTGGACAAAGTGAAGTTCCTCAAAGAGATGAACTTCTACTACTTGCCACAGTCGTGGGCATTCAACACGAATATGCACCGTACTTATACGCATATGAAGATGCGCGACTTTAGTGTAGAGGCAACGGGTGCTGCGGATATGGATTTGACCTTCTCGAAAGACTTTACCTGGGATCGCAACTTTGACTTTAAGTACGACCTTACCAAGAATATGAAGTTCACCTTCCAAACTGCAATGAACTCCACTGTGGATGAGGGAAAATATACCCCAGAGATCATAGATATGTATGAGGAACTGCGCTTCAATAATAATCATTATGAGGCATGGAAAGACTCTATCCAACGCAGTTTGTCCACATGGGGCAGTCCATATACCTATCAGCAGTTGTTTTCTGCTTCGTGGAATGTGCCTCTCAATCGAATCCCATACTTGGAGGCACTGACGGCTAATGCTTCATACAATGCGACCTACAACTGGAACCGTACCGTGCAGTCTTCTGCACAAGAGACCGCCAACTTGGGTAATGTGGTGAGCAGTACGCGTGCATGGCAAGTGGATGGAGGACTGAACTTTGAGACATTGTATGGCAAGTCGAAATATTGGAAACAGATGAACCAACGCTTCAATCAGCGTGCGCGTCGTCGTCCGTTCCGCTCGAAGAGTTACGATGAGGTCGTGACACTGGTGGCAGGCGAAGCGAAGGAGATTAATCACCGTTTGGGTAGTGAGAGTGTGGAAGTAACGGCTACCACAGAGAGTGGCAAACCTGTGAAAGTGAAAGTACAATCACAGACCTCAACGAAAGTGACCATTGTCTCGAAGAACGATATAGAGAATGTACAATTGACAATCAAAACCACAGACCAAAATCAGCGTAGTGCGGCAGAGAAAGCCATGGATCTGGCAGCGTACTTCGGTACGATGTTGCGTAAGGTACAAGTAACCTATCGCAATACCAATTCGCTCACCTTGCCTGGCTTTGCACCACAAGCCGGATTCATGGGACAGAATAAGTACAACGATTTGTATGCCCCTGGATTTGACTTCGCGTTTGGTTTCTTCGATGACAGTTTTGTGGAGAAAGCCAAGGATAATGGCTGGCTCTCAGGCGATACGACCGTAGTGCAACCAGCTTCGCGCTCCATGACCAATGACTTTGATGTGAAGGTGACCTTGGAACCTTTCCCTGGCTTTAAGATTCAGGTGAACGGTAAGCGCTATGAGGCTGAGTCCTCGTCTATTATCTACTCCTTTGACCAATTGCAGGAGAATATGACAGGTTCGTTCAATATCACGCAAGTGGCTATCGGAACAGCCTTCCAACGAATCGGTTCGGCAGATGTGAACTTTGCCTCAGAGGTATTTGACCAGTTCTTGAGCAACCGCGATATTATGACAGGTCGCGTGCAAGAGCAATATGAGGGCATGTACTATCCTAATGCAGGCTTCATACCAGCCGAGTTGCGCGGAAAGAAATACGATCGCAAGTATGGTACGGTGGGTAACAATACTGCCGATGTGCTGGTGCCTGCATTCTTGGCTGCCTATACGGGTCGTGACCCATATAGCGTGAAACTGAATCCGTTTATGAGTTTGTTGCAAGTGCTACCTAACTGGTCCGTGACCTTTGATGGTCTGGGCAAACTGCCTTGGATGCGCGATAACTTTAAGTCGGTGAACCTCACTCATGCTTATACCTGTAAGTACGCTATAGGTAGTTACTCCAGTTATTCGACTTGGACACCTGCTGGCGAATTGAGCAACAAGCATGTCGGCTTCGTGCGCGATGTGGAGACAGAGAACCCAATCCCCTCTTCGGCATACGATATTTCGTCGGTGACACTGTCGGAGAGTTTCTCTCCACTGATCGGTGTGAACATGACGATGAAGAACTCGCTCTCTGCGAAAGTGGAATATCGCAAGCAACGCAATGTGTCGCTGAATATAAATTCGGTGCAAATCAGCGAAGGGCATACCAATGAGTTCGTGATAGGTGCGGGATATACGATTAAGGATTTGAGTTTCATAGCCAAGTCTAAGGGTGGCGGTCAGAAGAAAGTAAGCAACGACCTGAAACTGAATGTGGATGTGAGCTACAAAGATATTAAGACCTTGCTACGCAAAGTGGAAGAGGGTATTACGCAAGCAAGTTCAGGTAACCGAGTGTTGGGTATCAAGATTAGTGCGGACTATGTGCTGTCTCAAAAGATTAATTTGCAACTCTTCTATGATCACCAAGGCACCACACCGCTTATATCTTCGTCCTACCCAACGAAGGCGGATAACTTTGGTATCAACATTAAGTTGATGCTGACGCGATAGTATGTTCAAGGTCGGTATTATTGGTCCCGAGTCCACAGGCAAAAGTACGCTGGCGCAGTATTTGGCGACTCGCTATGATGGGTTGTTCGTGGCAGAGTACGCGCGCGTATATTTAGAGGAACGAGCGCGAGAGCGCGGGAGCGCGTATGCGTACACGCGCGAGGATGTAGTGCGTATTGCGGAATATCAAGTGGAATACTTGCGCCAACTCGCAGCGGAGGATAAGCGGAGGATAAGCGGAGGATACGCCTTTTTTGATACGGAACTAATTATCACAAAAGTGTGGATGCTGCATAAGTATGGCGAGTGTCCTGCGTTTGTGGAAGAGGCCCTGCGGAAATATCCAATGGATGTCTATCTGCTGTGTTATCCTGATTTGGAGTGGCAACCCGACCCTGTGCGTGAGAACCCTGACATACGCGAGTACTTGTTTGAGTGGTATGAACGCGAAGTGCAGGCGTTGGATATTCCGTACTATATTGTTCGGCATGGGTAGTGTAGGATGGTTTGTGCAGGATTTCTTCGTAATCCATCGCCCTTCGACGCGCTGTCTTACAAGCAAAAAAAGAAATCACGCTTAAGAATAAATTCTTGCGTGATTTCCTTTTTTGTTTGTGATCCGTGCAGGATTCAAACCTGCAACCCCCACATCCGTAGTGTGGTACTCTATTCAGTTGAGCTAACGGACCATTGCTTCTTTTCGAAAGCGAGTGCAAAGGTACTGCTTTTTTTTGATATGACCAAATATTTTGGCAAAAAAATGCAAAATAACCTGATTTTACTCTTTTTTGTAGTTCTTAGTGAGCAAAACAAGCGTTATTTTCTCAATACATAGAGCGTATCAAGGTTGCGACCTTTCTCATCGTAGTCCAAACCATAGCCCACCACAAATGCAGTAGGAATGGACTTGCCAATATATTTAGGTGTAGCATCGGGGTACTGCAACGCATCTGGCTTGAAGAGGAAGGAGGTGAGTTCTACCGAACGAGCACCTTCTTCTTTGAGATACTGAATAAATCCATGCATGGTGAGTCCTGTGTCCACAATATCTTCCACGATGATGATATCGCGGTTTTGGATTGGAACTTGCAGGGGAATGAGCATGTTCACTTTGCCTGTGGTGGCTGTGCCTTCGTAGGATTTGAGGCGAACAAAAGTGATTTCAGCAGGCAGGGTGATGTGCTTGAGAAGGTCGGAAGCATACATAAAGGCTCCGTTCAATACACATACGAATAGTGGTTCGCGCCCTGCATAATCCGTGTTGATACGCTCTGCCACCTGGGCTACAAGTGTGGCAATTTCTTCTTTGGATAAATACTCATCAAAGATGAGATTATTAACTGTTACACTCTGCATGGGAAGAAAATGTTTGAAATATAGTGCAAAAGTACTACTTTTTGCGGATATTTGCAAGAGAAAATATATTTTACAACGAAAAATATATCAGAAAATGGATTTGTGTTTGCATAATTGAAAAAAAAGCAGTACCTTTGTAGGCGATAAAGTAGGCAATGCGCTATGGGCGATTGGTTATTGGCTATAGGCTATTGGCTATTGGTATGAGTGGACAATTATTTAAAGCAATACAACAATGAAAAACGAAGAATTGGAAAAAGTATTGGCCGTTGCTGAGCAATGGACCAAAGAGCCTTACGATGCAGAGACCCGCGCTGCGGTGAAAACCATGATTGAGGCTGAAGATAAAACGGAACTGATTGATAGTTTCTATCGCACATTGGAGTTTGGTACGGGTGGACTGCGTGGACTCATGGGACCTGGTACCAATCGTATGAACAAATACATTGTGGCACAAGCGACACAAGGCTATGCTAACTACCTGCTGAAAGTGCAAAAAGAAGGTGGCTTTGCTACTCTGAAAGGCGACACCGTGAGCGTAGTGGTAGGTCATGACTGCCGCAATAACGGTCGTTTGTTCGCAGAGACAGTGGCTGCGGTGTTTGCTGCTAATGGTATCAAAGTCTATCTGTTTGAGAGCCTGCGCCCTACGCCAGAGGTTAGTTTTGCTATCCGCCACTTGTCTGCACAAGGCGGTGTGAACGTAACAGCCAGCCACAACCCTAAAGAGTACAACGGCTACAAAGCATATTGGGAGGACGGTAGCCAAGTACTTCAACCACACGACCAAGGAATCATTGATGAGGTAAACAAAGTGACTCTCGCTGATGTGAAAATGACAGGTAATGAGCACCTTATCGAGATTATTGGTGGCGAGATGGACTACGATTATATGATGGCGGTGAAGACCGTTATGATTGACCAAGAGACTATTTTGCGCCAAAAGGATTTGAATATTGTTTATACCCCATTGCATGGTGCGGGACGTCAGATTATTCCAATGTGTTTGCGCTCTTGGGGCTTCGAGAATATCCATGTAGTGCCTGAGCAAATGGTGATAGATGGCAATTTCTCTACCGTGCAAAGTCCTAACCCAGAGAACGCTGAGGCAATGACTATGGGTATGAACCTCGGCACCCAACTTAACGCTGACCTCGTGATTGCTTCTGACCCTGATGCCGACCGTATTGCTATTGTTTGTCGCAACGACAAAGGCGAGTGGACTATTATCAACGGCAACCAAACTTGCATGATGTACTGCTACTACATTATCAACAATATGAAGAAACTCGGCAAACTCCGCCCAGAGCATTACCTCGTTAAGACTATCGTTACCAGCGAGTTAATCCGCAAGATGGCGGATGCACAAGGTGTTACTTTGACCGACGAATATACAGGCTTCAAGTGGATTGCCAACCGTATCCGCGAGTGGGAAGGCACACGCAAATATATTGGTGGTGGCGAAGAGAGCTTTGGCTTCTTGCCTTACGATGCAGTCCGCGATAAATGTTCACCTTCGGCTATCTGCCTTATCTGCGAGATCGCGGCGTATGCCAAAGACAACGGCATGACCCTCTACGATTATCTGCTGAATATGTATATGGAGTATGGCTTCCAACGTGAGACAACCGTTAATGTCGTTCGCCCTGGTAAGTCAGGCGCAGAGGAGATTCAAGCCATGATGGTGAACTACCGCCAAAATCCTCCTGTGGAGATCGCTGGCGAGAAAGTGGTTAAGTCTAAGGACTTCAAGACCCTCGTTCAACGCGAATTAGTGAATGGCGAGTGGGTAGAGACACCTATCGTGATGGCACTCAACGCGACCAGCAATGTGCTGCAATATTTCACAGATGGTGGTATGAAGATTAGTGTTCGCCCAAGTGGTACCGAGCCAAAGATCAAGTTCTACTTTGAGATCCCTGCCGAGATGCCAACTCCAGCCGACTACGACAAAGCCGTAGCCGAAGCCGAAGCCAAAGTGCCTGCTATCAAAGCCAGTTTGGGAATTTGATAGGTGATAATATTAACGACAATATGGACAATATTGCGCGGCAATCAAATAGCACCCCATTCGCCCACGAGGCTCATCGGGGACCCCGCACTTCCTGCCGCGCTCAAGGATAAGTTAAATAGAAAAATATTTTGCCTATGAAACATTAGTGTGTAGATGATACGCACATCGTGAAATATTGGAAAAGCATTTTTGCTTAATTCTATCCTCTAAAGTTTGGCGACTGAAAGAAATCGATAGGAATATAGCGAAATGCTCGTGTGATAAGCACGAGCTTTTGGTTATTCTATCGGCAGGTTACGCCAAACACCTTGAGGATGAATAGTACAAAAGTTCGCGCTTTTTATGTAACGCATATGATTAATGTACAAAGGAGTAACCCGAAAAGCCTAAAGTGAGTAGGGATAAATGTATTAATATAAAATGATTATGAAAAAGATTTTCGTATTTGCAGTAGCTTTAAGTCTTGTCGTGACAAGTCTTGCAGCGGATTATCAAAAAAGTGTAGGTTTATTGGTTGGTAACTTAATGGGATTTAGTTACAAACATTTTGTTACTGAGAATTTGGCTATTCAAAGTGATTTAGGTGCTGGAATTTTAGCTACAGTAGCAGGTGTGGGAGTTACAGTTCATATGGATGGAATGAGTGCTTCTGCTTTTGAGTCATTAAAAGGTTACACATTGTCAATATATGACTTTGGTATAAATGAAAATGTACTATATCAACAATCTATTAAAGGTTCTAATTTTTCGTATGTTCTTGGTGGAGGTATGAGCCTCGGCTTCGCATCTCCGTATAAGATGACATTTGAAGGATATTCTGAGTGGTTGGTAGGAACAGAGAAAGGTAATACAGAGCCAATGTTTAAATGTGGTGTAAATGGTTATGCAGGGATTGAATATAAAATGCCCGATACACCTATTACATTTGGTGCAGACTTCCGTCCCGGATATGGCTTGTTAGCAGTTGCGCATTATTCAGATGGTGACCTGTCTGAGTCTGTGCAATACCATTATTTTGATTGGCATCTATCTGTAAGTATGAGATATTGCTTCTAATGGACATCTTATGTATAAAAAATCGTTCTCTCTTTCAAGGGAACGATTTTTTTTGTTTATGTATCTGTGTCCCGTCCTGAAAAAGGTTTACACATAAAACAATAAAAATGTGTCAAATATTAAGATTTAGTGTTATGTGTAAACAGGAAAAATTATTGTCAAATCGCAGAAGAAAGATTTACTCATTACCAGAAAAGCAGCAGATGA